>CAVHWO010000028.1:0-4797 GCA_963639865.1 bacterium
CATCTCTTACGGAGAGAGTGGCGAGCCGAGGTTTGCGCCCCGTCCGCTGTAACTGCCTGGCCGACAGGGACATCTGCGGTCCGGGAGGACTGATGGCAGTGTCCTGTGGCCAAAGAAGCCGTAGAAGAAGCCGATGGAGCAGAAGGAGAAGCCGATGGAGGATCAGAAGGAGAGGAAGTTCGTGGAGCCGGCGCGCTGGTACGCGCTGCGCGACCTGAAGCGCGCGAACGCGTCGCTCACGGGCTACGGCCTGCTGTGCGCGTCGGGGATCGAGGCCTTCACCCCGACGGAGTGGCGCCTGGTGGTCCGCGGGGGCAGGCGCGTGCGCGAGGAGGTGCCGGCGGTCCGTGACCTTGTCTTCGCGCGGGGTCCTCGCCCGGTGCTCGACGCCGTCGTGGAGAGGACTCCGACGCTCCAGTACCGTTGGCTGCGCGGCTCGTGGCGTGAGCCGATGACCGTCGACGACGTGGAGATGGACCTCTTCATCCGCGCGGTGCGTGCGTCGTGCTCCCCGAGGTACTACCTTCCGGGCGAGGTCACGCCGTCGATGTGCGGCCGCAGGATCCGCGTGGTCGGCGGCCCCCTGGACGGCTGCGAGGGCAGCCTCCTCCGTGTGCGCGGGAGCAGGGTCCGGCGCCTCCTCGTCGGCCTTGGTGGTCTCATCTCCGCGGGGGTGGAGGTGGAGCCCGAGTACATAGAGTTTGTGGGGCAGGAATAGTATTATAAGGAATAACAGACATACATGAAGAGATTTTGCAAGATCATCGCCGCCGCGGCGTCGTCCGCCCTTCTCCTGGTGTCGTGCTCGTCGGCGAGGCACATCCCCTACTTCCAGGACCTCCGTCCCGGCGTGGACGTCCCGTCCTCCCCCGGGCCGGGGGAGGTCAGGATCCGTCCCAAGGACAAGCTGTCCGTCCTGGTGAACAGCCAGGACCCGAGGCTGACGAACCTTTTCAACCTTCCGATCGTCAGCCAGCAGGTCGGCCAGGAGATATCCGCCAACTACGCCCGCGGCCTTTCCGGCTACACTGTGGACTCCGGCGGGTGCATCGACTTCCCCGTGGTGGGCAGGATCCGCGTGGGCGGGCTGACCCGCGAGGGGATGGCGTCCCTCATCAAGGAGGAGCTCCAGTCCCGTGACCTCGTCAGGGACCCGGTGGTGACGGTGGAGTTCATGAACCTTACGGTGTCGGTCCTTGGAGAGGTCGCCCGTCCGGGGCGCTACAGCATCGACCGCGACCGCCTCACGGTGCTCGACGCGCTGGCCCTTGCGGGAGACCTTACCGTCTACGGCCGGCGCGGGAACGTGCTGGTGCTGCGCGACGGGGAGGGCGGTCGTTGCGCCTACCGCGTCGACCTCCGGTCCGCCCGTCAGCTGTACTCGTCCCCGGCGTACTACCTCATGCAGGGCGACGTGGTGTACGTGGAGCCGAACAAGACCCGGGCGCGCCAGTCCACGGTGAACGGCAACAACGTTCGCAGCACCTCGTTCTGGATCTCCCTGTCGTCCCTTCTGACCTCGATAGGCATATTGGTGTTCAATTAGATTGGATTGGATTGGATTATAAACGTATGATTTATGGCTGAAAACACAGACAATAACAAGATCCCCGCGCGTGACACCCAGGAGGGGCTCGACCTGCGGGACATCCTGTCCATCTGCCTTGGCAGGTGGCACTGGTTCGCCGTCTCCCTGGCGGTCTGCCTTGGCGCCGGAGTGCTGTACCTTCTTGTCACGCCTCCGGTCTACACGCGCACCGCCTCGATCCTGGTCAAGGACGAGTCCAAGGGCAAGTCGGTATCCGGCGAGATGGATACGTTCGCGGACCTCGGCCTGTTCTCGAGCGCCAGCAACGTGAACAACGAGATGGGCCTTCTCCGCTCCCCGGACCTGATGCGCGAGGTCGTCTCCCGCCTGCGCCTGGACATGGACTACAGGGTCCCCGGGCGCTACCACCTCCGGACGGTCTACCGGGACTCCCTCCCTGTCAGCGTCAGCATGGCCGGCCTTCCCGATGACGTGTCCGCGTCGCTCACCCTCTCGGTGTCCGGCGAAGGCGTGGTGTCGCTGTCCGACATCGCGCGCGGCGGCGAGGATACGGGGGAGCCCGAGCTCCTCTGCTCCCTTGGCGACACCGTGTCGTGCGGGGCCGGCCTGGTCACGGTGTCGCCGACGGCCTTCTACAGGGGCGGCTCGGAGACCGTCGTCCATGTCCGCCGCCTGTCGTCCGGAGAGGCGCTGTCCTACTACAGCTCCGGGCTGACGGTGTCCCACGATGACGAGAAGTCGAACATCATCACGCTGTCGTTCAGGGACGTGTCCACGCGGCGTGCGGAGGACGTCCTGAGCACTCTGATAGCGGTGTACAACGAGAGCTGGGTGAGCGACAGGAACCGCATGGCGGTGAGCACGTCGAGGTTCATCGACGAGCGCCTGGGCGTGATCGAGGGCGAGCTCGGCAGCGTGGACGAGGACATCTCGAGCTACAAGAGCGAGCACCTCCTTCCTGACGTTCAGGCCGTGGCGAGCATGTACATGGCCCGGGCGAGCGAGGCGGACGCTGGCGTGAAGGAGCTGGGCGACCAGGTGTACATGGCGCGGCACATCCGCGGCTACCTTACGGACCCGGCCCCCGGCTCCGGCCCCCGGCTCCTCCCGACCAACTCGGGCATAGACGACGCGGGCCTGTCGTCTCAGATCGCGGAGTACAACCGGAAGGTCCTGGACCGCAACAGCCTTGTGGCTCACAGCAGCGAGCGCAACCCCCTGGTGGAGGAGATGGACGCGTCCCTGTCGTCCATGCGCGGAGCGCTTCTGACGTCGATCGACAACCAGATAGTGTCCCTGAACGCCCGCATACGTAGCCTCCGGGGGGTTGGCGGCCAGGCCACGTCTCAGATAGCGTCCAACCCCCGCCAGGCGAGGTACCTTCTGTCCGTGGAGCGCCAGCAGAAGGTGAAGGAGGCCCTGTACCTCTTCCTGCTGCAGAAGCGCGAGGAGAACGAGCTGTCCCAGGCCTTCACGGCGTACAACACCCGCGTCATCAGCATGCCCGGCGGCAGCATGCGGCCGACGTCACCCGTGGGCCGCAACGTCCTGCTCGTGGCGTTCCTCCTGGGCCTTGCCGTCCCCGCCGGGGCGGTCGTCGTCCTGGAGGGCGCGAACACCCGGGTTCGTGGCCGCAAGGACCTCGAGGTCCTGACGGTGCCGTTCGCCGGCGAGATCCCCCTATACATGCGCAGGCGCGGCCTCTTCGGTAGGAAGTCCTCGGAGGTGAAGGCCGTCGTGGTGAGGGAGGGTAGCCGCGACCTCATCAACGAGGCGTTCCGCGTGCTCCGCACGAACCTGGAGTTCATGGCGGGCCGCGACGGGTCGTCGGAGGTGATCGTGGTGACCTCGTTCAACCCGGGCAGCGGGAAGTCGTTCCTGACGCTCAACATAGCCGTGAGCCTCGCCATCAAGGGGAAGCGCGTGCTCGTGATCGACGGCGACCTCCGCCACGGCTCTGCGTCGTCGTACGTGGGGTCTCCTGGCGCGGGCCTCAGCGACTACCTCGGCGGCAGGGAGCGCGACCTTGACAGCCTCATCGTCGGCGACGGGAGGCACGCGGGCCTCGACATCCTCCCCGTCGGCACGAACCCGCCCAACCCCACGGAGCTTCTGTTCGACGACCGCCTGGGGCGTGTCGTCTCGGCCGCTCGGAGCCGCTACGACTATGTGCTGATCGACTGCCCTCCCGTGGAGCTGGTGGCCGACACGCGGATCATCGGCAAGTTCGCGGACCGCACCGTGTTCGTCGTCCGCGCCGGGCTGCTTGATCGCGGCATGCTCCCCGAGCTGGAGAAGCTCTACCGCGAGGGGACGTACAGGAACATGTCGGTCGTGCTCAACGGCACGGAGGGCGGCGGAGGCCGCTACGGCCACAGGTACGGGTACAGGTACGGCTACCGGTACGGGTACCACTACGGGTACGGTTACGGGTACCACTACGGCTCCGACCGGAAACGGGGGGGGTAACTGGATGGTCGTCAGGTGATTAGGTTACCAGGCGATTGGATGATCAGATGATCGGATGATCGTGAGGAGCATTATGACCGTGATGATTGTGACGTCATGTGGCCGTTCGTGAGGCATGCCACCCTCGGGTGCTGCGGCATGCTGGAGGGGTTCACCGACTGGCACAGCCACCTGCTTCCGGGCGTCGACGACGGTGTCCGGACGCTGGAGGAGTCGCTTGAGGCTCTGCGCCTCTACGAGGGCGCGGGGGTGAGGGAGGTGTGGCTCACGCCCCACGTCATGGAGGACTGCCCTAACGGCACGTCCTTCCTCCGGGGACGCTTCTCGGAGCTGCTGTCGTCCTATGCCGGTGGCGTGAGGCTGCGCCTCGCCTCGGAGAACATGCTCGACGCCCTCTTCTCGGAGCGCCTGGAGTCCGGCGACCTCCTGCCCCTCGGGGATGGTGGCGTCCACCTTCTTGTCGAGACGTCCTTCTTCAACCCGCCGGTGGGCCTTGACGACCTCCTGCGGCGGGTCATGTCGAGGGGCTACCGTCCCGTCCTCGCTCACCCGGAGCGCTACGCCTACATGGGGATGCGCGACTACCGCCGCCTGAGGGGTCTCGGTGTGATGCTCCAGCTGAACCTCCCGTCCCTCGCCGGTCTTTACGGCGGTCCTGTCCGCGGGAAGGCCGAGTCCCTTCTGCGTGCCGGCATGTACGACCTCGCCGGCACCGACACCCACTCCCCCGACCTCCTCCGGCGGCTCCTCCTCTCGCGGGTCCGTAAGAGGACGGTGGA
>CAVHWO010000029.1:0-17218 GCA_963639865.1 bacterium
CAGCGGATCCCCGAGTGGATCGAGAAGAGCGGAGGGATTCCCCGGCGTCTGGCGGAGGCGTGCGAGGTGGCGGCGTTCGACAAGGAGAAGAGACTTAAATACGAGACAGACAAGATGAACGAGTGGGACATTCTGGCGCAGCGTGAATTCGCCGTACGCAAAGGCTTGGAGCAGGGTTTAGAACAAGGTTTGGAACAGGGCTTGGAACAGGGTCGCAAGGAGGCGACACTCTCCATCGCAAGAAAACTTTTCGAGGCCGGGACACCGATTGATTTGATTGTCAACTGCACGGGAGTTGACAATAGGACAATTGCTTCGTTCGCTCGGCCTGAGTAGCGCAACAGATAGCAATCCGTGAGTCCCATCGTGGTTCACGGGTTGCTTTCCTATAAAGCGGCCTGACACTTTATAAGACGTTATTCAATGCATTTGCGTAGCAGATTGCATCATTCTTTATGTCCTGTTTGATTTCAAGGGAAAGCGAGTGCTCTTCCTTGATCATCGTTTTATGAGTATACTACAATAGTAGATAGTTAAGTAATATCTTTAAATATTCGGTAAATTTACGGGGGAAATGACTTTTGTTATGAATATTCGTGGAATGTTTTTGGGCATGGCGGTGCTGTGCGGGTTTTCGGTTCCAGGTGTCGCGGGCGGACGGCTGACAGATGATGTGAACGTCTTTGTGGGAACGGACGGGTTCGGAAACGTGTACCCGGGGCCGCAGGTGCCGTTCGGGGGAATCCAGATCAGCCCTGACTGCGATGACAAGGACTATGACTGCGCTGCCGGGTACAAGTACTCCAAGCCGTTCATCCAGGGGTTCAGTCTCACGCACCTCAGCGGGACGGGGATTCCGGACATGGGAGACTTTCTTTTCCTGCCGGGAATCGGATCGAAGATGGAGCCGTCAAAGTACGACCACGCTCAGGAATGGGGCAGGCCAGGTTACTACGGAGTGTTTCTGAAAGACTACGGAGTCAAGGCCGAGATGACGGCCGCTCAGCGTAGCGGGGTGTTCAAGTTCACATTCCCGCAATCAGACAGTGCGTTCGTGATGATCGACCTCGACCACACCCTCAAATGGGATTGCCTCTGGTCAACCGTCCGTCTGCTGGACGAGCGCACGATCATCGGAAGCAAGATCGTGAACGGCTGGAATCCGGGGCGTTACGTCTATTTCGTAGCCAGATTCTCAAGGCCGATCGAAGAGTTCAACATCTTTCAGAATGGTCAGCCGGTGATCTACAACACCAAACGTTTCCGCAGCTCGCTTGAAGCCTGGGGACAGAAACTTAAGGCAGTCGCAAGATTCAGGACCGGTGCGAACGAGAGCATATTCGTGGATGTCGCCGTGTCAGCTGTCGGGACAGACGGTGCGCTGAACAACCTTAAGGAATTGGAAGGCAAGGACTTCGCCACGGTGCAAACCGAAGCCGAGGCTCTTTGGGAAAAAGAGCTTGGCAAGTACGAGTTGGATTCCGACGACAAAGTTTTGAGGGAAACATTCTACACAAGCGTTTACCGCACCGCCCTGCACCCGTTCATCTTCGAGGATGCTGACGGGCACTTCCGTGAGCACGACGGCACGGTAGGCAGGGCCGAGGACTTCACCAACGTCACAACTTTTTCTCTTTGGGACACTTACAGGGCGTTTCACCCGCTGCTCAACCTCGTCAACAAGCCGCTTCAGGCCGACATCGCCAATTCAATGCTCGCCCACTTCGACAAGAGCAGTGAGAAGATGCTCCCGATCTGGTCGTTCTACGGAGGCGAGACCTGGTGCATGATCGGCTACCACGCCTGCTCTGTACTGGCCGACATGATGCTCAAAGGAGTGCAAGGCTTTGACTACGAGCGCGCGTTCCAGGCGATGAAGACCACCGCCACCAACCCTCACTACGACTGCATCCCTGAATATACCTCCCTCGGCTACGTGCCGTTCGACAAAGAGAAGGAGTCTGTCTCCAAGACTCTTGAATATGCCTACGACGATTGGTGCATAGCCCAGGCGGCAAAGCTGCTCGGTCATGAGGAGGACTACAAGTTCTTCCTCAGCCGCTCGATGAACTACCGCAACCTCATCGACCCGGAAACCGGCTACATGCGCGGAAAGGATTCCAAGGGCGACTGGCGCACCCCGTTCGCCCCGGTAGCCTACCAGGGGCCGAACTCTGTCCACGGCTGGGGCGACATCACTGAAGGGTTCACGATGCAGTACACGTGGACAGTCCCGCACGATTTCAGAGGCTATGTCGAAAGGGCGGGCAGGGAACTGCTCCTGAACCGGCTGGACAGTCTATTTACCATCGAGCTGCCGGAGGATATTCCCGGAGCGCACGACATCTGGGGACGCATCGGCGGCTACTGGCACGGCAACGAGCCTTGCCACCACGTCACCTACCTGTACGATTGGTTCGGCCAGCCGTGGAAGTGCCAGAAATGGGTGCGCTACATCGCCGACAACTTCTACGGCAACGAGCCGGGTTCGCTGAGCGGCAACGATGACTGCGGCCAGATGTCCGCATGGTACATCTTCAACTGCCTCGGCTTCTATCCGTTCTGCCCTGGAGCCGATGAGTACTACATCGGCTCCCCGTGCGTCAAAGGACTGAAAGTCAAGTTGTCGGATGGAGGCACATTGGAGATGACCACAGAAGGATGGAGCAAGGATGCGGTTTACATAAAAGCCGCCTACCTCAACGGGAAACGGCTGGACACCCCTGTCATCCGCTACTCCGACATCAGGGACGGAGCAAAACTCCATTTCGTGATGTCCCGCAAGCCGGTCAGGAACGGGTTTCGGCTGTCGGCAGGTCAGCAGGCCAAGTGACCGGCAAGAGCAATGATAAGAAAAGACATTTATTGACAATGAAGCGAATTCAGGGCAAGATAATCCGGGGCTGATTTGCGTGGTCTGTGTGTTAGCGCTTGGAGCGTACTGCGTTTCACAGAAGTGGCCGCTGATGTTCAGAGGACAGCAGGAGCTGTTTCTATCTGATTGGGGCTACATCAAAGACATCCTGATTCACCCGGGAGGATTGGCAGAACTGACCGCAAGGTTCCTGGTGCAGTTCTTTACGGTTCCCGGAGTCGGAGTGGTGGTGACGTTCGCGTTTCTGGGGCTGAACGCTTGGATGGTCTGGAAACTCATGGAGCGTGCGGCCCTCACGGGAGGAAAATTCGTGCGTGCGGTCACTGAGTCTGCCGGAGTGACCAGAAAGGAACGCTTCTACAAGCTCAGAGACAGTGACAAGTACTGCGATCAAGACAAAAGGGATGTATGGGGAATATTCCCGTTCTGTCTGCTTCCTTCTGTGTTTCTGGCAGTCTCGCTGCTCGATTATTACTGCTTTTACCAAGTACTCATAGCCTACGTCGCCGCAGTGTTCTGTCTGCTGGAATATTCAAAAATTAAGAATAATCATCTGACGTGGGGTTGCGTGATGACTGTCGGGCTGTTCTACATTGCCGGTTCAGTGGCGCTGCTGTTCGCTGTGCGGGCGTTGCTTTTCACATATTCGTGAAACGCCCCAAAGGTCTGCTTTCAGTCATTTATCTGGTAATAACGTTGTTTTTGGGCTTCGTGATGATTCAAGCCGGCGAGATTGCCACAATCCTTGAGGCATTCACTCCTGCCATGTACTATGAGGTGGACATCCCACAAATGCCGGAGATTCATTACTTGAGCTGGATGATGCTGTCGGTCTGCATATTCATCGCCGCCGTTTCCCGCCGGATCACAATGAAGGGGAATGCTGCCAGAGCGGGTGTCTGCGTTTTGAGCGCGGCAGTGACAGTTCTTTCTTTCATTTATTTTGGCAACGCTTTCAAGTCGGACGCCAAGATGAGAATCTACCGGTTGGAATGCCTCGCAACAAACGGTGACTGGGATGAGATCATCCATCTCCACTGGAAGGATGTCCGGTCGCAGAACGAGAACCGCATCGAGGTGTACGACTCCGCATCCGATGTGGTCGTGTACGATGTGGACAGGCACGAGATCACATGGTCACCGTTCACCCGCTCGAAGGATTCGTTCGAGACTTTCCCGACTTTCTCCCCGGACGGAAACAGCCGTTGGCTCGTGTTCAGCAGCAGACGCATCGACGGACTTTACACCAGACCGTTCTTCTGGCACATCGACGGGAACGGACAGGCATCCAAGCCGTTCCTTCTCCCCCGGAAGAATCCGCTTGAATACTACGCAGACCAGATGAACTCCTACAACATCCCGGAACTGATGGAGCACAAGGCCACCGCCCGCATGACATAGCCTCCGCCCTGCGGGATACCACTGGAACCGACATCACCGTCAGACAGCGATAGCCCGGATCCTCCCGCCCGAGGCAAGGATCGGGGACATCACCGAATATTCAGATCAAGATCCGCCACAGCTACTCGTCGAACGGAGTCCTGACCGGAAAAGTCGAGCCGATGAAGTCGTTATACACTACCTCTTTATTCCTTTTGACTTCTTTTCGGCTTTCTTTGATTATCCGGTCTGGGAGACAAAGAATGTTGCGGAAGCCCTCATTGAACACAGGCCTGCGCTCCGCAGCGCTCATAGCCCTGTCAAAGAGGTAGATGTAACGCATGTCAATTCTTTTTGTAACACCCGCCTTGTCCTTATAGGCAGCGGTGAACTGAAGCAGGCATATTGAGTCGTTCTCGTACACCGTCTTCAGGTTCTCGATCACGCCGTCTCCGTTCCAATCCTCGAATTTGATGTCACCGGCAGTCGCGTTTGGCTGGATCATCTCACCTTTGTCATTCACGTATGCTTTAACCTCGTCAAGAGAGTTGAATATGCCGAGTTTCTTCAGATCGTATGCGGAACCGATAGGGTGACCTATCTGGAGAGCATAGTAGCTGTCGAAGCCATAGGCAACAGCGTTGGCTACATCATCAGATTCCTCACCCTTGCAGTTCTTGCCGTAAAGTTCCTTTACGCAGTTGGCGTTTGAATCAAACACGAGAGAGGATGTCCAACGGAGGTTCTGGTCGCCGTCTCCATTGATGTTGACGGAGTTGAGGGTAATCTCGACAGTGGCCCATGTGAGGCTTCTGTTAGGAATGCCCCTCGGCTCAAGACCGATGTTGCCCTGATTTCCAAGCCCAAGACATTGAACCCTGACGTGTTCCGACAACACCTACTGTGGCAAGGGTCTGGTAAGGAGAAACGGAGTTGGCTCCATTCTGTCCCCAGGACACGCGGAACTTGAGGATGTCGAACCAGCCGAGATCCTTGATGAAATTCTCGTTGCTGAGCACCCAGGCGGCTGAAGCACCGTAGAAGTTGTCCCACTTATAACCCTCTGCAAGACCCGAGTAACCGTCACGACGGAACACAGCACTGGCGTAGTAGGTGCTCTTCCAGTTGTAGTTGGCGCGGGCAAGATAGCCGGCACGGGTCCAGATCGTGCGTGTGCGGCTGAGGATGGTGTTCTCGTTGTTAGCCACGTCCATCTTGTAGACACCAAGATAGGTAGGGCTTTCAAAACCCTTGAATTCAACGCCAAGACCCTCGGAGACATATTTCTCACGAGTGTAACCTGCCATCAAATCGAAATGGTGCTCTTTGATATCCTTGTTGTAGGTGAGGATGTTGTCGACGTCCCAAGTCTGGGAGTAGCTCATTGAAGATGAACCTTCAACGTTGCCGTTGTATTTGGAAGGGTTGTCCATGTCGGAAGTGTTGTTGGTGTCGACCCAAAGTTCAGGGTTGTTGAACACATCGCTGCGGGAAGTGTTGTGCTGTCCCTGAAGAGTGATCTTGTAGGAGAGTCCCTTGATGAACGGGAAGTCAACCTGGGCATAGGCTGGTTGACGCTCTGTGATGAAGCTCCGACACTTGAAGGGATAGAGCTCTTACCGCGGATGGTCATCGTACCTGTGTTGTCACCGGAGGCGCTGCTTGTAGGAGCGTAGCTGAAACCGGCGACCTTGCTGTAAAGGGCGGCAAGGGCGTTAGGGTTAGGCAGTGTGCTGATGTTTTTGTCATTGGCATAGTTCACACTTGCGATTGAACCGGAAAGATCCCTTCTGCGTGCCGTACCATAACCGACCAAAGGTTCGCCGGCATTGTCCGTGACCTTTCCGGAAACGGTGGACTGGGCGAGAGCCGACACTCCGATCAGGATCGCCAACAAAGTCGTAATTAATTATTTACCCATAAATAAACTGTTTTTTTAATAATGGTTTTGTTAATCGTCCCCTTTAGGAAATTTATTAAAGGGGACGATTATAAATTTCTTCTATTTCCGTGTCCAATACAGTCTACTTTTTGCGTCTGGCTTGCTGCCGTACAAGGTTGCCTAAAAGTTCGGAATAAACTTGCCTAAAAGTTCGGAATAAACTTGCCTAAAAGTTCGGAATGAGTTATTTTTGCATTGAAAATCAGTTAATGACATGGAGAATAATCATTACAGGCCAAGAGTATGCGACCGCCTTCTGCAAAAGAAATTGAGAACAAGTGGTGCGGTACTGATAACCGGTCCAAAATGGTGCGGCAAAACATGGACAGCACTGAATGCCGCCAAGAGTGTCCTATACATGCAAGACACAGACAGGCGCTCATCGTACTTGAAATTGGCCCAGACATCCCCATCTTTGCTGCTTCGCGGAGAACAACCCAGATTGATCGACGAATGGCAGACGGCCACTGTGCTTTGGGATGCCGTCCGATACGCCGTGGACAAGGATCAACGTAAGGGTCAGTATATTCTGACAGGCAGCGTGGTTGTCGATGATGATGACATTGATCCGTCGGAAAGAATGGAACACACTGGGACAGGGCGCATATCACGTCTGCGGATGCGCCCCATGAGCCTGTTTGAAAGTGGTGAATCAAATGGGACGGTCTCACTTAAGAGATTGTTCGACGGAGACTTGGGGGTTGAGGCTGTCAGCGCACTCTCAATAGAAGACCTTGCGTATGCCATCTGTCGTGGCGGCTGGCCCGCCGCACTTGGTTTGGGCAAAGAGGATTCGATTGAAGTCGCTTACAATTATTTCGAAGCCGTGGCGGAAAGAGATGCATCCGCCGTGGACAAATCTCAAAAAGACCCGGACAGGATGAAAAGCGTCCTGAAATCTCTTGCCCGTAACATTTCCACAATGACAACCGACAAAACAATCATGGCCGATATTAAAGCTAATGACCAGTCCATCACAGACAAGACGTTGGAGACTTATTTGAGGGCGTTACGGAAATTGTTCGTCATAGAGGACATCAAAGCATGGCAGCCATCGCTGCGTTCGAAGACAGGGATACGGACCTCGAACAAAAGGCAGTTTGTGGATCCGTCAATCGCAGCCGCGGCGATCGGTACAACCCCGCAGGGACTGATCGAGGATTTCAACTATTTTGGATTCCTTTTTGAATCCCTGTGTGCCAGAGACCTTCGGGTATATTCAGAAGCTTTGCGAGGAGAAGTTCGCCATTATCACGACAATAACGATCTGGAAGCGGATCTGGTGATCAGCTTGAACAATGGGAAATGGGCCGCAGTGGAAGTCAAGTTGGGAAGACGGGAAATAGAAGAAGGAGCCGGACATCTTAAGAAGTTGGCTTCCAAGATTGACACTGACAGATTCCCCGCCCCGTCATTCCTTATGGTTCTTACAGGAGGGGAGTTTGCGTATCGCAGGGAAGATGGCGTACTTGTGGTGCCGATCGGGTGCCTTAAAGATTAACCGCGGCAATCCGCACAATAAATACCGTCTTCTGGCAAGGGGGCAGTGAGACAATAAGTCATGCCCTGAACTGTTTTTGAAATAATGGCGTTCCTAAAGACAAAATAGAGGCTTGGTGATTGTTTTATATCATACAAGGTAATGCGAAAATGATTGCGCTGGACAAATTCCAAAGTTATTTTATCAAATATCTAATAATGTTTTTGGGCGGAATAGTATATTTTCGTACATTAAAATGTATAAAAACGTATAACACTATTTAATCAACTATCAATCACACAATTAAATCCTACAGTTATTTTTTACAAAATAAAGGGGACGATTAACAAAACCATTATTAAAAAAACAGTTTATTTATGGGTAAACAATTAATTACGACTTTGCTGGCGCTCCTGATCGGAGTGTCGGCTCTCGCCCAGTCCGCCGTTTCCGGAAAGGTCACGGACAAGGCCGGCGAACCTATAGTCGGTGCGGGCGTTCTCGTCAAGGGAACAACCAGCGGCACAATGACAGACCTCGACGGAAAGTTCAGCCTTTCAGGCCTGAATGCCAATTCCGTCCTTGTCTTCTCATCAATCGGCTATGAGACTCAGGAAATCACAATCGGCAACCAGAAAGTGATCAACATCACCCTCAATGACGAGACTGAATTCCTTGACGATGTTGTTGTTGTGGCTTACGGCACGGCGAAGAAAAGGGATCTCACCGGCTCGATGTCCTCGATCAAGGGTGACAACATCAAGGCGCAAAATGTGTCCTCGATCTCACGCGCCCTCGAAGGAGCTGCGCCTGGTATCCAGTTGTCTTCGGTTGACGGTCAGCCGGGTGTCGACATGGCGATCCGCGTCCGCGGAGCCTCTTCCACGACTGACGGCTCAGCCGTGGCACTCGTGGTGATCGACGGTGTGCCGGCTCAGACATCCAATCCTCTTTCCACCATCAACCCTTCCGACATCGAGAGCATCTCGGTTCTCAAGGATGCCGCATCGACAGCGCTTTACGGTTCGCGCGGAGCGAACGGTGTCATCCTCATCAACACAAAGAAGGGTCGTGACGGAAAGACCGAAGTGTCATTCGACACCCGCATAGGCTGGAACAGCGTGGGACAGTTCAACATGTCCAACATGAAGAATGCATCCGACATCTACGAATATGCATGGCTCTCCATCTACAACTCCTACCGCTACGGTGTGGACGGAACGGGAAGACCTGGCGTCGGTGCGGACGGCATTCCTTACACAAACCTCCAGAATCCTAACTGCTCTCACGAGGAGGCTGCGGCATTCGCCTCACAGCACCTTTTCGACTATGCCAACAGCAACACGAGTTTCCAGCGCAACAACCTCAAGAACGCCCTCGTGTATGATGTTCCGGGAGCAAGGTATGTCTCCACAGGAGGTTCCGGAACGTCACGTTCCGCCACGATGCTGGACGCTTACCTCGTAAACACGGACGGCAAGCTCAATCCTAACGCGGTTTACTTCCTTCCTGACGACTGCCTGTACGACAATCTCTTCACATCGGCGTTCCGTCAGGAGTACAACGCCTCGCTCAAGGGCGGAAACGAGAAGTTGAACTACTTCGCTTCCCTCGGCTACGATTCCGACCCGTCCTACATCCCGACCTCATCATTCGACCGCTACAGCGGACGTGTGAGCCTGAACGCCCAGCCGCTCAAGTGGCTCAAGTTCGGAAGCAACATCGGCTACACCCGTACCAAAACGAATGAGATGGCGACCCGCTACGGACGTAACGCCGGATCAGCCGGAGGAAACGTGTTCCGTTATGTGAACGGTACTTCCTCTCTGGTTTCCATCTACATGCTTGACGAGAACCACAACTACGTCTATGATTCAGAAGGCAACAAGCTCGAGAATGTGACCAACAGCACGGAGACATATTCTCCGCTCGGCCCGACCACCGGCAACGCTTTCGGAAAGGGCGTACACGCCGAGTTCGACAAGAACAAGAACGAGACCATCCGCAGCATCTTCACGACCAGGTCCTACGCCCAGGTTCTCTTCACCAAGGACCTCAATCTCCTCGTGAACTTCAGCTACGACTCTGACAACACCGACTATCTCCGCTACCGCGCCGCCGGCACGTACAACGGAGGTGTGAACGGAGGTCTCAACAAGACTCTCACGAACAGGTTCATCCTCAACAACCAGACGCTTCTCAACTACTCGCATGACTTCAAGGGCGGACATCATGTGGACGCGATGGCGGGTCACGAGTGGAACAGCGACAAGTACCATTCAGTACTCTATGTGTCAGGTTACGAACTCATTCCGGGATGGATTTCCGCAGGAAACTTCATCGGACGCTACACCAACGGAGGAACCACTCTTTCAGGCTCGCCAAGCTGGAGCCAGTACGAGGTCAACATGGAGTCCTACATCGGACGCGTGAACTACAACTATGACGAGAAGTACTACCTCAGCGGGTCGATCCGTAGGGACGGTTCTTCCAAGTTCATGAACAACAAGTGGGGAACGTTCGGCTCCGTGGGAGCGAGCTGGGTCATCTCGAAGGAAGGATTCATGTCCGCCACACGCTCATGGCTTGATTTCCTGAAGGTGCGCAGCAGCTACGGTGTTCTCGGCAACTCCAACGGAATCGGCAGCTACACCAACCACACTTGGTCATATTCAGCCACTTCTTATGTTTCGGCCACGAACGGAACCGGCGTTCCTGCGGGATACAAGCTTTCCAGCGGCAGCCTCGTGAACGACCAGCTCACCTGGGAGAAGAACAAGGAGTTCGACCTCGGTCTTGACTTCAGCGTGCTGAACCACAGGGTCAGCGGTGCGATTGACTTCTACAACCACAAGACACCTAACGCTTTCTACAGCGCCAACTATTCGGCTCTCGCCGGATCGGGCAATGCGACACTCACCCAGAACGCGGCCGTTCTGCGCAACCGCGGACTTGAGCTTGAACTCAGCGTGGACATCATCCGCACAGATGACATGACCTTGAATTTCACCACCAACGGGACCCACTACAGGACCACTCTGGTGGATGTTCCTGACGAGAACATCCCTGACAACACCAACCTTGACCTTCCTCAGGGAACATGGCAGGCGGGCGTAGGTTCGTTCTCCGCATCTGGAACAGGTGGAGTCTCCATCGGTTATCTCCGTGGCGAAGGCCGTGACTGGTACAACATCTACCTTTACAAGTACGCAGGCGTGGACAAGGCCTCCGGTCTTCCGCTGTACTGGCACCGCGTCACCAACGCCGACCTCGGTCTCAATGACGATGGCACGGCAAGAGCGGAGGGCTACGACCACGACGGTCGCTACAAGGATCTCAAGGCAGGGGACAATGTGAAGACTCTTGTCAGCGGCGACGCCTCTCTCTATGAGATGGGCAGCGCGACCCCTGACTGGATCGGAGGATTCAACATCAGGTTCAACTACAAGAACTTCGACATCTCCACACAGTTCGCCTACCAGCTCGGTGGAAAGTTCTACAGCACGGAATATGGAAACGGACTCTATAAGAGCGGTGAGGTCAACGCAACTTCGGAGCAGCTGTCAACCGACCTGATCGGCGACACCTTCACGGCTGACAACACCTCCGCCTATTTCCCTATGCAGTGGTGGAACACCTCGTACTACAACGGAGCGACTTTCGGCTCATGGAAGTACACCGACATGGCTCTCTTCAGCGCATCTTACATCAAGTGCAAGAACATCACCATCGGTTACACCCTTCCTAAGAAGATTCTCGACGTTGTGAAGGCAAGCGCCATCCGCGTCTATGCATCCGCTGACAACCTCTTCTATGTTTCCGCAAAGAAGGGTGTCGATCCGTCGATGTCCATCCTGGGAGGTTTCGAGGTCGGACAGTATGTCTATCCTTCGATGAGGACATTCTCGCTCGGAGCAAACATTACATTCTAAAACTCGGTTTGACATGAACAAGATCAAAACAATAGCTGCGTTCGCAGCAGCATCGCTTCTGACATTCCAGTCTTGCTCGGACATGCTGGATGTCACAAATCCGAACTCGCTGACAGATGACCAGATCAGGGAACTGCTCGCAAGTTCCGATGAGACGAAGGTGAATGCCACCCTCGAGGCCATTGGCTCGGGACTTGAGAACTACATCTGTCTCAGCCACGCGACAATGTCCGGCGGCTTCTCCAATAGCTACGCCAACGAGTTCGCGGTTCATCTTTTCCGCGACGTGGCGTGCGAGAACATGGTCTATGGCGACAACGCCAACTCGACCACGGACGGCTACGCCAATTACTACAACCATTCCTATAACGCCGCGGCCAGCACAGAGGCGGCGGGTTGCTACGGATGGTGGTACAGTTCCGCCTACATCATCGCCCAGGCGAACAAGTCAGCCACATATCTTACGGACGAGGTCGCCACTTCACCTAACGCTCTTCCTGCCGTGAAGACTTACGCCGCCCAGGCCAAGACTCTCCGCGCCTACGGCTATCTCCAGCTTATGGAGCGCTTCCGCAAGGCCTACAAGTACGGAGGCAGCGAGCAGCAGGGAATGCCTATCTATACAAGGTATGCTTACAACACGCCAGTGGCCCCAAGCACTGCGAAGGAGACATGGGAGTGGATCATCAATGAACTTGAGGTAGCCGGCTCATACTTCGCCGCCGGAAAGAACAGCGCCACCGACGGTTACACCACGGTCGTACCGACCGACCTCACGACGTTCTACGACATCGACCGCACCCTGTCGGACTACTTCCTCGCCCGCGCCTGTCTGGATTACGGTCAGTATGACAAGGCGATCGCAGCCTGCCAGCGCATTCTGGCAAAGTACCCGACACTCATCGACGAGGCTCATTATGGTGTCCAGACAAGCCGTCTTGACGACCTTGCCACACCTCTTGACGACTCTTGGACCAAGTGCAAAGATGAGGTCAAGAATGACGACAACGCTTTCCTCAGCATTCCGAGCAACCCTGAGGTTCTCTTCGGCTGGGTGAGCGAAAGCAACCTCTACACTTGGAACAACCTCAACAGCCTCAAGGCCGGCAACGACAAGAGCGCCCTTTTCCAGATCAGCGAGAGCCTCTACAACAAGATTGACGACAACGACTACCGCAAGGGTGTCTTCGCCGACCACGAGATTGCGGAGTATCCTTACTTCTCGACCGAAGGCCACGCCGGCTCCAAACTCTTCAAGTACACGAATCTCAAATTCGGCGCGACACTCTGCCAGAACGCCACCGAGCGTACATTGGCCAACATCCAGTCCGACCAGATTATTTTCCGTTCCTCTGAAGTCCTCCTGATGCTTGCCGAGGCTCAGTACCAGGCCGGCAAGGAAGCCGATGCGAAGGCAACTATCAACAAGCTCCTCGCAGCCCGTACCAAGTCCGGAGCCACTACCCTTACCTGCGACAATTACAAAGGAAGTCTCAGAACCTGGGATCAGATAATGCTTCAGTGGCAGATTGAGATGTGGGGCGAGAACGGCCTTGACTACTATTGCCACAAGCGTTGGAACACCGACGCTGTCCGTCAGGGTGGAAACCACTGGAAGGATTACACCTGGAAAGTAGAGGATATGGAATGGGAGATCCCTCGTCAGGAACTCTCGACCAATTCCTATTGGAACAAATAAAATAATGGACTGTCAATATGAAAAAGATATTTTTGATTCTTTCCACCATTCTGGCCACTGTGGCGGCTGTCTCATGCCAGGATGAAGACGTGACGGAACTTGTGGCCACGACCGGTGTCACTCTTGACAAGACAACCGCCTCAATCTTCCCTGGAGAACAGGTTGACCTCAATGCGACCCTCACCCCGAGCAACTGCACAAGCACCTACAAGACATGGGCGTCTTCAGACGCCAAGGTGGCGTCAGTTGATACCTGGGGACGTGTCCTTGGCCTCACCCCGGGTGAGACCGTGATCACCGTGACCACCGCTTCCGGCAAATGCACCGCAAGCTGCACGGTGACAGTAAAGGAGATCCCTGCCACGAGCGTCACTCTCGACAAGACCTCCACCAAGATTTATGTCGGTGAGTCTGATGAACTTAAGGCCACTGTAGGACCTGACAATGCTTCCGACAAGACTGTCACCTGGACATCATCGGACACCGAGATAGCCACGGTTGACGCCGAAGGCAAGGTGACGGCCGTTGAACTTGGAGAAGCCACCATCACCGCCACAACCAAGAACGGAATTACCGCATCCTGCGCCGTGACAACGACCATCCGCACTCCGACCGAGCCGGAAGAAGTCACCCTCTGGAAGACTGACAAGGCCGGTTACCGCGGACTCTTCGGAGCGGACGCAGACAACGGCAAGACCGCCGGAACCGGCGGCTGGCTGAGCTACAAGGACGGTGTCGCGTACTGGACGGAGAACACCACGGGCGCTCCTCGTAAAGCGACGCTGGAACTCTCAACCGGCAGCAAGATCACCGTAAAACAGGTTGATGCGAAAGACTTGGCAGGGAATTACACATTCTACAACTACTCCTTCAAGGCAACGGGAGTCAGCGACACCAAGGTTGTCAACCAAAACGCAAGGCAGCACGAGACCACCGTCCAGTTCAAGGCCGTGGAGAATCCTCAGACTGTCAACGGACATGTCCACAATCTTGACCTCGTGGGTCTGTACCTTGACTTCGCTGTTCCGGCTTCCATTGAGATTGTGGATGACACTCCGGTAATCTACACCTACCTCTCTCTGGATTACCAGACGGTCAGCAGCGGTGCTGAGGTGGCCTGCATCCCAGAGCTTACCAACACCACCGGCTACCAAACAGGTTATTTCGCTCCGCTCTCATTCGGCGTTGACGCTTGCAACCATGTCTGGGTGGCATGGGAAGTTGACGATCTCTTCGGAGCCCCTAAGTTCGGTCTTGGAACAGGTGAGCAGAGACTTGTCTCCGAAGGCAGGTACTGCTGCGGATTCTCATTCGTCATCAAGGGCTACAAGGAAGGCGATTACACCACCATCTACCAGTTCAACTACAACAACAAGTGGGTATATGACGGTACCGCAGGAGCTGCATATTTCGCAAAGAAATAAACAGTTGAGATAATTCTTTTAGACAAGGGCAGACCCTACATCGAGTCTGCCCTTGTTTGATTGTGGAATGCTCGTTCCATTATGGTACCGGGTTCGTGTCATCCAAAATGATGTATTGAATAACAAGTACTTATGCTTTTGCCATATAGGATAAGATAAATAATCACTGAAAAATTGTATTTTTAACGAATGATTGACAAATTGAAAACATTTGCCGGAAGCTGCCTTTGCGCGGCTTTCCTCCTGACAGGCGGTATGTCGTCCCATGCCCAGAATTGGACTTACGTCGCGCCCGAAGAGGAGGATGTCAGAGAGAATCTGGCCAAATGGCAGGACTTGAAGTTCGGGCTTTTCATCCACTGGGGAGCCTACAGCCAGCTCGGTGTGGTCGAGTCATGGTCGATCTGCCCGGAACTGACTGACTGGCAGTATAAGGGGAGACCCGAGGGGATGTCGTACATGGAGTACCTTCGCTTCTACGAGCATCTGAAAGACACCTTCAACCCTGTCCTCTTCGACCCGGACAAATGGGCCGAGGCCGCCGAATATGCCGGGATGAAGTACGTCGTGTTCACGACGAAGCATCACGACGGGTTCAACATGTTCGACACCGCCTTGACAGACTACAAGGTGACTGATGAAGACTGTCCATTCCACTCCAACCCCAAGGCTGACATTTCCAAGGAAGTCTTCAACGCGTTCAGGAGCAGGGGTTTGAAAGCCGGTGCGTATTTCTCGATAGCCGACTGGCACAACAACGACTACTGGTGGAGGCTTTTCCCCCCGAGAGACCGCTACATCAATTATGACCCTGCCCGCTGGCCGGAGAAACTGAAGGGTTTCGAGAACTTTGTCGAGGGACAGGTCAGGGAACTGACCGGCGGCAATTACGGAAAGATAGACCTCATGTGGTTTGACCTGTGCGAGGTTTCGGAGAAGTACAAGATCGATTTCCCTTGGAGCCGGATCGCCGCCGCGGCAAGGGAAGGACAGCCTGGAATGATAACTGTCGCAAGAGGCACCCGCTCCTCCTACGAGAACTACATGACCGCGGAACTCAAGATCCCTACGGTGGTCTGGGACTGCCCGTGGGAGGCCTGCATGCCGATGGCGAAGGGCTGGTCCTACAACTGGAGGCCGAAATACAAAAGCACGCAGGAATTACTGAATATGCTCGTTCAGGTTGTCTCAAGAGGGGGCAATTTCCTGCTCAATGTGGGGCCAAGCCCGCTTGGAACGTGGGACGACGAGGCTTATGTCCGTCTGCGGGAGATCGGAGACTGGATGAAAGTCAATTCGGAAGGAATCTACGGCACCAGGCCTGCCGCTCCGCATCAGACCGGGAATGTCTATTTCACGGCGAAGGATGAATATGTCTATGCGTTCTACGTGCCGGAAGATGGCACCGCCGACAATGTCCCGGGCAGCATATTCATAGGTGATGTCACGCCTAAGGACTCCTATGTGACAATGCTTGGCTCAGACATCCGCCTGAAGTGGAAAAAGGGTGAGGACGGCGTTTATGTGAGCATCCCGGAGCGGTTGCGGAGAAAGGCTCCGTGCGGTCACGTCTATTGCCTTAAGATCAAAGTGCAGCGCCCGTGAACAATCCAGAACGGCTTCTGACAATCGAATATATTCAAAAAGTTAGAAGCTGTTTAAACAGTTCCTTAATGTTCAACCAACAAATCGGAATCGACTATACTTGAATTTCAACAGAAAACAACTGATGAACAATCTGATTAAAATCATTACTGCGGTTTCGCTCTTCGCCGGGTCTTCTCTTGCCCTCGGAGCGACCGACTACCTCGCCCGTGATTTCGGAGCGAAACCGGACGGACTGACCCTGAACACGGCAAGCCTACAGGCCGCCATCGACTTCGCCTCCTCTCACGGCGGCGGACGAGTCGTGCTTGACAAGGGGGACTATGTGTCAGGAACCATCTATCTGAAGAACGATGTCATCCTTCACATCGAGAAGGACGCGTCTTTAATGTCTTCCTTGAACCCTTACGATTTCATCAGGGATCCGGACGCGAAATGGACATCCCTGGTCTTTGCCATCAAACAGAAGAATGTCGGAGTGACCGGTGAAGGGATGATCAACGGGCGAGGATTCGAGGTCGCCACCAAATACGTTGATTTTGTGCATCTGGGTCTGATTGACGATCCTCTCGGGCTTGACCGTGTCAGGGAGATAATGCGTCCGCAGAACCTTCACTTCTACAAGTGCGACAGCATCACCATCAAGAACATAACCCTCAAGGATCCGGCCAGTTGGAACCAGCAGTACGACAAGTGCAGCAACATCCTGGTGGACGGTGTGAAGGTTGACGCCAAGAGTTACTGGAACAACGACGGAATCGACATAGTGGACAGCCGGGATGTCGTGATCCGCAACTGTTTCTTCGACGCCGCCGACGATGTGTACTGCTTCAAGAGCCACAGCGAGGACGGCGTGAGCGAGAACATCCTGGTGGAGAACT
>CAVHWO010000030.1:0-110641 GCA_963639865.1 bacterium
CGTGGACAGTGAAGACAGGACCTTCATCGTGGAGATGCAGGCCGCCGAGGAGGACTGCTTCTTCGCGAGGTGCGTCTATTACGCATCGGGGCTGTACCATCTGGAGCTGTCGGACGGAGAGCGTTACAGGGGGCTGCACCCTGTCTATGTGGTTTCGTTCCTGGACTACCGCCTCAGGCACGACGACGAGTCCCAGTGGGACACCGACCGTTTCATCTCGTACTGGCAGTTCACTGAAAAACGCACCGGAATGGTTGCGGATCAGACAATTAGTGTTATCTTTGTGGAGATGGCGCTGTTCACCAAGACGCAGGAGGAGTGCGTGACGGAGTCCGACAGGCTGTTCTACATATTCAGGAACAGTGAAGACTTCCAGCGGATCCCCGAGTGGATCGAGAAGAGCGGAGGGATTCCCCGGCGTCTGGCGGGGTCCTCCTGCCGACATCTGCGGCACGATTCTCTCACCGGCGCTGGCGGAGGGCTTCGAAGAGGAGGATTGCGGCGGAGACGGAGACGTTGAGGGAGTCGAGGGAACCGAGCATCGGGATACGGATGCGGGTGTCGGCGGCTTCCCGCCAGAGGTCTGTCAGGCCGGTGGACTCAGTGCCCATCACAATGGCGGTGGGCTTCCTCATGTCGGTGTCGTAGTACAGGGAGGAGTCCTGAAGCTGGGCGGTGAGGATCTGAATATGTCTGCTCCGGAGCCAGGCGATGGTCTCCTCGGAAGATGCAATGGACACCTGTCTGGAAAACACGGCCCCGATGCTGGCCCGGATCAGGTTCGGGTTGTAGAGGTCGGTGAGCGGGTCGCAGATGATGACGGCATCGGCTCCGGCGGCATCCGCGCTCCTTAGCACGGCTCCGAGGTTGCCCGGTTTCTCCACGCTCTCAAGCACCATCACCAAAGGATTCTCTCCGAGCTTTAAATTCTCTAAAGTCCGCTCCCGGTACTCCACCTCGGCAATGACCCCTTCCGTACCGCCTCTGTAGGCGATCCTGCCGTAGATCTCGTACGGAACCTGCACGACACCGACCTTCGGGTTCAGCCTTTCCGCCTTGCCCAGGATGTCGTTCAGTTCGTCTGCGGAGAGGATCTCCCCGCAGACGAAGATCGTCCCCGGCACGAATCCCGCGTCAAGGCAGTGGCCGAGTTCCCTGCGTCCCTCGACCACGAACAACCCTTCCGACCGCCTCAGCCTGGACTTTTCCTGAAGCGCCAGCAACTCCTTGATCTTCGGGTTCTGCGCCGACGAGATGTTCTCGATTCTCATATTGTGGAAGAAAGATTCGCTTTATGAATGTCTGAAATTTTCCGCGTGGAACGAAACTCAAAAATCGCCGATATATTCAAACCTTAGAAATCAAGAGGGCGACTCTGACTCGCGGTCACGGTCACCCTCCCGGAATATTCAAAATTGATCATTCCTCGTTCCCGGAGTTCCTCGCGATCTTCTCCGGACGCATCTGAGGGAAGAAAAGCACGTCCTGGATGGTGGTCTGTCCGGTCATGAACATCGTCAGACGGTCGATGCCCATCCCGAGGCCGGAGGTCGGCGGCATTCCGTACTCAAGGGCGCGCACGAAGTCGTAGTCGATGAACATCGCCTCGTCGTCGCCGTGGCTCTTGAGGGCTGCCTGCTCCTCGAACCTCTCCAGCTGGTCGATCGGGTCGTTTAGTTCTGAATATGCGTTCGCAAGCTCCTTGCCGCAGACGAACAGCTCGAACCTCTCGGTGAGGGTCGGATCCTCTCGGTGCCTCTTCGTCAGCGGAGACATCTCGACAGGGTAGTCGATGATGAACGTCGGCTCGACGAGGTGCTCCTCGCAATACTCCCCGAAGATGGCGTCGATCAGCTTGCCGACACCCATCGAAGGTTCGAACTCGACATTCAGCTTTTTGCAGGTCGCGCGCAGCTCGTCAACTCCCATGCCCTTCACGTCCACCCCGGCATATTCCTTGATCGCCTCAAGAATAGGCAGTCTGCGGTAGCCGGCCTTGAAGTCGATCTCCCTGTCGCCGATCTTCACGACGGTGGTGCCGTGCAGCCTGAGGGCTATCTTCTCAAGCATCCTCTCCACGAAGTCCATCATCCAGATGTAGTCCTTGTAGGCCACGTAGATCTCCATGCAGGTGAATTCCGGGTTGTGGGTCTTGTCCATGCCCTCGTTGCGGAAGTCCTTGGCGAACTCATAGACCCCGTTGTAGCCGCCCACGATGAGCCTCTTGAGGTAGAGCTCGTTGGCGATCCTCATGTAGAGGTCGATGTCGAGGGCGTTGTGGTGGGTGATGAACGGGCGGGCCGTCGCTCCTCCCGGGATGGCCTGGAGGATAGGGGTCTCGACCTCAAGGCAGCCGGCGGCGTTGAAATATTCCCGCATCGTGGCGATGATCTGAGCCCTCTTGACGAAAACGTCCTTCACCTGAGGGTTCACGATGAGGTCCACGTACCTCTGGCGGTAGCGGAGCTCGGGGTCGGTGAACGCGTCGTGGACAACTCCATCGACCTCCTTGACGATAGGGAGGACCCTGAGCGACTTGCTCAGGACCGTCAGTTCCTTGGCGTGGACGCTGAGCTGGCCGGTCTGGGTGATGAAGGCGAAACCCTTGATCCCGATGATGTCGCCGATGTCAAGCAGCTTCTTCCAGACGGTGTTGTACATCGTCTTGTCCTCTCCGGGGCAGATCTCGTCCCTCTTGACGTAGATCTGGATCCGTCCCGTGGCGTCCTGGATCTCGCCGAAAGAGGCTGCTCCCATGATCCTGCGGGACATCAGACGGCCGGCGATGCAGACTTCCTGGAAGTTGCCTTTCTCCGGGTCGAAGCCGGTCTCGATCTCCTTGGCGGTCGCGTTGACCGGGTAGAGCGGGGCCGGATAAGGATCGATGCCCAATTCCCTTAATTTTGCGAGAGACTCGCGCCGTATTCTCTCCTGCTCGCTGAGTTCGATGTTTGCCATATCCGTTAATTTTTAATAATCAAAACAATAAGACCGGATTGAAAAGTCCGGAACATGCAAAAATAACACTTTTGATTCACATTCTGAAATTAAATCCGTACCTTTGTCTATTATGGGAAAAGAGCGCAAATGGATTCTGAAGGAGCCGGCTGATCCGGAGAAGGTGGGAAGGCTTTCCGCCGAGCTGGGGATCGACCGGGTTCTCGCCGACCTTCTCGTCAAGAGGGGAGTCGAGACTTTCGAGCAGGCGCGCTCGTTCTTCCGTCCGAGTCTCGGGGATCTCCACGATCCGTTCCTGATGAAGGACATGGATGTGGCCGTTGAGAGGGTCCGCAAGGCGATCACGAGCGAGGAGAAGATTCTGGTTTACGGTGACTACGACGTGGACGGCACCACCGCCGTCTCGCTGGTATATTCATTCCTCAAGAGGTACTCCTCGAAGGTGGATTTCTACATTCCGGACCGCTACGACGAGGGCTACGGGGTGTCCTACAAGGGCATCGACTGGGCCGGCGACAACGGTTTCGGACTCATAATCACCCTGGACTGCGGCATCAAGGCCAACGAGAAGGTTGAATATGCCGCCGCGAAGGGGATCGACATGATCATCTGCGACCACCATCTTCCGGAGGACACACTTCCGCCGGCCGTGGCGGTGCTGGACCCCAAGAGGGAGGATGACACCTATCCGTTCGACGATCTGAGCGGCTGCGGAGTGGGTTTCAAGCTCGTGCAGGCATATTCACAGAAATTCGGGATTCCGTTCGAGACTTTGATTCCGCTGCTGGATCTGCTGGTGGTTAGCATCGCGGCGGATCTCGTGACGATGGTGGGGGAGAACCGGGTCCTGGCCCACTTCGGCTTGAGGCGGCTGAACGAGAATCCCCGCAAGGGGCTTCATGCGATGGCGACTCTCTCGAAGCTGGAGCCTGGCCATCTTACCATCGATGACATCGTGTTCAAGATCGGTCCGAGAATCAACGCCGCCGGAAGGATGGAGACCGGCCGTCTGGCCGTGGAGCTGCTGACCGCCTCCGACGACCATGTCGCCACCATCATCGGCGAGAAGATCAACGACAACAACAACGACCGCAAGAACATCGACAGGGAGATCACCAAGGAGGCTCTTGAGATGGTCCAGAACGGATCGGCGCTCTCGGCGGATGCCGCCACGATAGTTTACAATCCGACCTGGAACAAGGGTGTCGTCGGGATTGTGGCCTCGCGTCTTGTCGAGGCGTTCTACAAGCCGACGATCGTGCTGACCAAGTCGAACGGGTTCATCACCGGATCAGCCCGGAGCGTGGCCGGGTTCGATCTCTACGAAGCTATCGAGAGCTGTGCGGACCTGCTTGAGAATTTCGGGGGGCATGTCTATGCGGCCGGTCTGACTTTGAAGGAGTCCAATCTGAAGGAGTTCGTCGGAAGGATCAACAGGTTCATCGCAGGCAGGATCACCGAGGAGATGCTGACGCCGATGACCGACCTCGACGCCAAGCTGGAGTTCAGCCAGATCACTCCGAAGTTCTTCCGTCTTCTGAAACAGTTCCAGCCTTTCGGCCCGGGCAACACGAATCCGGTCTTTCTGACCGAGAATGTCTCCGACGGCGGCAACGGGCGCAAGGTGGGGGCGGGCGGAGTCCACATGAAGCTGGACCTGATCGACGAGCAGCAGCCGTTCCACCAGATTCCGGCGATCGCCTTCAACATGTCCGAGTTCTACGACTACATCAAGACCGGCAATCCTTTCGACATCTGCTACTCAATCGTCGAGAACTACTACCGCGGCAACACCACCCTCCAGCTCCGCATCAAGGACATCAAGGAGCGCAAGGAGTTCATTTAGCGGCAGGGGTGCTACCATAAGGGAATATTCCTTGTGCGGAATCGTGGAAGATTATCGAACCTTTGTTGAGGATTTTAAGAGAGTTTTGGAGTTTGTGGAATGGTTGGAGGAGTGGAATTGACACTGATTCCGTAAAAAATGGTCAAATCCCCTTGATTATTTGAAAAGTATGGCTAAATTTGCAACAATTCTAAGGAATTAAGTGAGTTAAAAAGCAAGTGTTCTTTCCCTAAAGGGAACACTTGCTTTTTTGCTTTTTTGCTGTTTTACCGAGGGGGTACTACGAGAGGGTCTCTTGTTCTTTCACTCACTTATGACATAATAGTTAACCCTTAGAATTATGAGAGCAAAGAACCACTTTGTGATAGTCGCCATTGAGGTGGAGGTTATCAGACTTGTCCGTGTGCGAGCCTACAGGCGAGTACGTTTCGGAAAGGTTGAGAGAGTCCGCAGTCACTACAGACATTATTAGGGCAATGTCAGTGTCCAGATGCCACTCTGAGCCGTAAGGCTCTCTGCTTCACCCCTCGGTTTTTATTTTTTTTCTGTAATCCCCCTTATTGTCTAGCCAAGCGGTTAAGTCTAGTAGGCTACATTCAGTTGCTTGCGATGATTTTTGTCCTATGACCTGCAAAGTATTGTTCTACTATTCTTTACATTTTTACTTAACCTGCCTATTTATTATTCGGAGCAGGCACAGTAACGCCTGAATGAAATTATGATAAAATCGAATAGCTTGTCTATCCGAACGGAATATTTTGGGACAAGAAAAAGCGTGGTTATCGAACCGAAAACCGGAACTTGGTTTTTGATTTATTGGATGGATTTTCAGTGGGTTATGGAGATGAAAAAAGGACGGCCTCGGACGAGGTTGTCCCCTTGTGCGGGTGAAGGGACTCGAACCCATACGCTTGCGCACCAGATCCTAAGTCTGGCTTGTCTACCAGTTTCAACACACCCGCAAACCTTTCGGCAGGGGAATCCTGATGATGTGGAAGGTTCCCGCAGGGAGTCCGGATTAATTGGAAGCTGCCCTCGCTCCGCAGTCCGAAAGGATTGCAAAGATAGTTGAATTCCGGTAATATTCAAAACAGTTTCTTATTCACCGGCAACGGCGACGGATTCGAGGGCCTGAAGGGTCTTCTTCTCCTCGGCGGAGAGGTCTTCGGTCAGGGCTGCGGAGTAGTCCAGCTCCTTCTTTCTGGATTCTATGGCTTTCTGGGACAGCTCGTTCTGCCGGAGAGCCTGCTCCACACCTTTCTCGAAGATGTTGTGGATGGCGTTGACCAGATTCATCTTCAGGTCGTTGACCTGCTTGTTGAACAGAGGGATGTTGCGGCTCTTGTACTTGGTCTTGCCGAGTTTCCAGCGCCAGTCCTCGAACGAACCGTCCAGATTGATTCCGAACTTGAACGGCACCGGGGACTTGATGGCGGAAAGATGGTACTTGAACTTCTGGTCGAAACGCTGTAGGCCGCTTGCGGCGATGGTGTAACGGTCCACGTTCAGAAGGAACGGGAAGATCTCCAGCTGGTTGTCCTTGATGATGCCTTGGATGGACAGCGACTCGATGTGGCTGGAATCCCTGTCCCTGAACATCAGTGTCCTGCGCAACTTGTTCAGATCCCCGCTCTCGGCCAGGGACAGGTCCCGGCCATTGATCGTGACGATGCCGCTGAGGGAAGGAAGCACGATGTTCATGGACGTGTCGATGGCGCTTGTGGCGGCGATCTCGCAGTCCAGAAGACCCTTGAAAGCCTTGAGCATAGGCACGATGCTGTCAACGGCCGGGAAGAGCTGGATCACCTTCTCGGCTGTGATGCCGGCGAGAGTGAGGTCGAAGCCCGCCTTGAGGTCTTTCTTGGTGCGGGTCGAGTAGAACCCTTCCAGATGGACGTCCCCCATGTTCGTCATGGCCAAAGTGTTGGTCGCCTGAAGACAACGCTCCTTCAGCACAAGGTCTGAGGACACCCACGTCGTCTCAAGGTTTGAATACCTTATCCTGTTCGCCGCAAGCGAAACCTTGGCGTTGAGGTTGGCCGGCAAAACGAGCAGGGATGCCGTGACGGTGGAGTCGGCGGAGGTCAACTCCTTGACAGATTTTAGGTAATCGTCATCGTCAACATCTGAGAGAGCGGCATTGCGTCCCGGAGGCGTGAAATTCCTGCCTGCCTCCAGTGCGATGAGAATCTCGTTAAGGTCAATCGTGCCGGATGTGATTCCGAGATCCAGATTGAGCCTGCCCTTGCCGGAGGTGAGGAGCCTTCGGATTCCGGACAGGGTTCCGGTGGCGGAGATGTCCGACGCTCCTGATTTCAGCGACAGTTCCTTCAGATCAATCGTGTTGTTGGAGAACTTGCCGTTGAATCCGGTGATCCTGTTGTCAAGAGGGAAATATGGCGAGATGACAAGCCCCTCGGCCACATTGATGTCTCCGGTGACGCTCCAGTTCCTGATGTAGTTCGCGATGGATTCGCCAAGCTGGATCCGGATGTCGCTCTTCTCGAAATCCTTCTCGGATAGGAAATCCGGCAGTGCGGCTCCTCGTCTTCCTGCGAACGTTTTCCTGAACAGGGAGTCGCGCCTCACTCCTGGATAGACCCTTTGCAGAGAGTCCAGAAGATGTTTCCTGCGGGCCTGCCTCTCGATGGAATCAGGATGGGCGGAGACGGAGAACCCGGCGTCACTTACGGAGATGCGGTTGAATCCTTCCCGGACGGTGATCTTCTTGTTCCTGCCGGAAAGGCTGAGAAAAGGTACGGTGCGTTTGCCGATGATCTCATGGCTCAGTCTGAAGGTGTTCGTGGAGCCGAGGGCCCCGACGAAGCACGAATCCAGATCCATCATCCCGATGGAGGAGATGTCAAGATGTCCATGGAGCGGATGCCGGCCGGGATCTCCGGCCATCGGCTCTTCTGAATTGTGCGCCGAGAACCGCACGCCTGTGCCTCTGATGAAGGTCGAGGCGCCATATTCGGCGAACAGGCTGTCGATCGCCACGGACAGTCCGGTGTGGTGGTGACCATACTCTCCGGCAGCCTCATGGCCGTCCTCGGCGTGTCTGAACTCTCCGAGGCTGATGTCCGTGTGGCCGATGTGGACGGACAGGGTGTCTTTCGGGACGCTGATCCTGATCCCGTCACTCTCAAGCAGCCCTTCCAGCCCTATCTCCGAGAAGTTGAACGCATCCAGCTGCGATAGGCGGAATCCTCCTCTGACGGTGCCGTCAAGGTTCCCGTGGGCGGTAAGGCCGAGGCTGTCCGGAAGGTAGGTCGCGAGGGAATCCAGAATCAGATGGATGCCTGACCGGATCTTGAACCGCGGGTCAACACCAAGCAGATCCTCCGCCGTGCCGCTCAACGTCACCTTCATCCCGCCCACACTGAGGCAGAAGTCCGGAATCTCGGCGGAGAGCCGCCCGTCCTCGCTCTTCGCGGTGATGTCCAGGTCGAAACGTCCGTCATTGTCGATCCCTTCCCAGCCGAGACGCGAATCCGGAACCTGAACCCGCACGGAAAGGGGCGGCAGAGCGCCGGTGCTCTTGTCGTAGAAACCGTCGCAGGAGGCGTTGACGGTCAGCAGTGCATCGGTGCGCAACTTCTTCCAAACCGGGAAGTTGTCTCCGAAATATTCAACCAGTTCCTTGACGGATGCCTTGTTGATTCCGGCCGCAGCCTTTATGTGAATATTCTCCCCCGAAAAGTCGGCTTTCCCACTGGCATTCAGGCTGATGGTAGCAACCGAAGCCCGCAGGTTCGGGGCCGACACGGCCTTTTTGTCAAGTTCCGGGAATATTACCCCTTCAACCCTGACCGGAACCGACATCCTGCCGGATGATTTCAGACCGAGGAACAGGCGGGACGTGAGGTCCACATCGAAATGACCGGCTCGCTCCTTGATCCCGAGATGTTCAACCCCGAGAGCCACGGTGTCCGCCGGAAGCCGTCCGGCCACGAAAAGCGAGTCCATCTCCAGACTCACCCTCTCGATCTTGCCTTTCCTTGCATCGTAATGTCCTTTGGCTGAGAGACTTTTTAGGAATATGCATCCGAAGACGGTGTCCGCCTGGCTGGTGTAGACCACGAAAGGCCGCCCGTCAAGACTGACCTTGCCGATCGAGACGGGAGGCAGGGTGTAGGACGACGAGTCCTCCTCTGCGGAGCCGACTCTGAACATGTTCCAGTTCGCCGATGTCGAATCATATTGATGTGCGAAGACTCTCGGCCGCTCCAGCATCGCATGACGGATCCGGATCTTTCCGACCGCCGCCGCAAGGTAGTTGACTGAAACCGACAACTTTCTGAAATGCGCCAGAGTGTCGGTCATCTCTCCGCGTCCAGCGCCGAGCAGGTAACCTCCCGGAGTCTCCGTCGAGTCGAAAGCCGCGAATCTGTCGTGAGGGTATGTGACGGAAAAGTCATCTATCGTGACGTTGAGGTTCGGGAAGCTTTTGAACATGGAGGCCTTGATGCCGGAGAACGAGACCGTTCCGTCAACATATTCACCGGCCACCCTTTCCGCCACGCGCATGAGCACTGTGGAGTTCAGGGCCACCTGCAGCACAACCACTACAAGCGCCCATATTCCCGAGAACGTCCAAAGCACCGGTTTGAGCCGGCGCCAGGAGCCACGTCTGACAATCCCCTTTCCCATGACCGCAAATATACTAAAAAATCGGGCCGCAAAACAGCGGTCCGATTGTGGATTCGATGTCAGACTTGATTACTGCTCTTCAAGCAGACGGAGGTGCTGGACATAGATGGCTTTCATCTTCGCGGTCCTTTTCTTTACCGAAGGCTTCTCGAAGTTCTTGCGGGCGCGGAGCTCGCGGATGGCGCCGGTCTTCTCGAATTTCCTCTTGAATTTCTTCAGAGCCCTTTCGATGTTCTCGCCTTCCTTGATAGGAACTATGATCATAATGCTGTTACCACCTCCTTTTCTTATCTTTGGCGATCTTTTTGGCCTATATTCCTTTTCTCATCAGTCATGTGCCCCGGCACACTCCTTCTTCAAAAAGGGATCTATCCTCAAAAATCTTCGCGAAATTCCGCGGCGATTTATTCGCCGCTTTCTTTTTGCGGGTGCAAAGATAAGGAAAAAATGTTAATTTTGTCAAAACAAAAATGTTATTTCGATGGATAGCCCGTTTTTGTACAACAGATTCGTGACCGGCCAGCATTTCATCGGCCGGAAAGAGGATTGCTCCATCCTGACTAACCTGCTGATCCAGAATGAGAACGTGGTGATCTGGGAGCCGTTCGGCACCGGCAAGAAGTCACTTGTCCATCAAGTGTTCACAAAACTCAAGGTCAACGGAGAGGCTCTGACAGTCGGAGAGATGACCGCTTTGGACATACGTGAGGGGGAAGCGTTCGTAAAAAGGCTCGGCACCGCCGTCATCCGTCTTGTGGCCTCCACTCCCGATGAGTACGAAAGGATAGTCACAACCCATCTGGAAGGCACGCACTGGGTGTTCGACCGCAAGGCGTTTTCGGATCTGGACACCATCCTTTCCACCAACTGGGACTTGGATGACAGGGACCTGAAGGCTGTCCTCAGGCTCCCTTACACCCTTGCGGCCGAGAGGGGCGAGAAAACGTTCATGATTGTGGACGAGTTCCAGAATCTGGATCTGGCGGATGACGGGGAACGGATCTTCAAGCTGATGGAGGAGGTGATGGACGAGGCGCGCGCGGAGGGGGCGGGGATCTTCTCCTACATATTCATAGGTTCAAGGGTGAATGCGATGGAGGGCATATTCATAAAGCGCCATTTCTTCTACCGCCGCGTCACCCGTCTGGAACTGAGCGATGTGGAGGAGCGGGAGATTGTCGAGCACATCATCAGGGGGTTCCTCGCCAGCGGCAAGGTCATAGACAGGGACCTCATCAGCGGGGTGTGCCGCCTTTTCAGGAGCAACCTTTTCTACGTCAATCACTTCACGTCCATCTGCGACTCCCTGTCAAAAGGCTACATAATGAAGCCGGTCCTGCTGGAGGCGCTCGCGGCCATGATAGCCATCAACAGCGGCCGCTTCATTGCGATGATGAACGACCTGACAACTTTCCAGGTGAGCCTGCTGAAGGCTGTCATCGACGGCTGGTCCAAATTCAGCGCGGCGGAGGTGATCCGGAAATATTCCTTGAACTCGTCGGCAAACGTGAGCCGTCTCAAGGACGCTCTGATGAAGAAGGAGATTCTGACTTTTGTCGGCGAGGACGCCAGGCCGGTGATCTTGGATCCGCTCTTCGAGTACTGGCTCAGGGAGTGTTATTTCAAAAATAACCAATGATTTGCGAATATGCGGCTGTGGCCGCGGAATCTTTTTTCGGGGTGGAGGAATAAATATATGGGCTCAGCGAGAAAGAACATAGCCGTGCTGACGGGCGCCGGGATGAGCGCCGAGAGCGGACTCAGCACGTTCAGGGGCAACAACGGACTTTGGGGTGAATATGACCCCGAGGAGGTCGCGTCGATCCGGGGCTGGTACCGCGACCGGGCCCTTGTGCTGGATTTCTACAACGGTCTGCGCGGGAGACTCGCCGAGGTGAAGCCGAACGCCGCGCACCGTGCCATCGCTGATCTGGAGAAGGAATATTCAGTGACCGTCATCACTCAGAACGTTGACAATCTGCATGAAAGGGCCGGCAGCACGAGAGTCCTGCACCTCCACGGCGAGGCGACGAAGGTGCGTCCCGAGGATGGGGAATATGACCGGACATATTCAGAGAAAGAGGTCATCGACATCGGCTACGGTGAGGTCCATCTTGGGGACAAGGCTCCGAACGGCAGCCAGCTGCGTCCGCACATCGTCTTTTTCGGCGAGGCCGTCCCGAACATTGAGAAGGCCATCGACATCGTCTCCGCCGCCGACATCATGCTGATCGTCGGCACCTCCCTGAACGTCTATCCCGCCGCCGGCCTCTACCGCTACGCCCCGAACGGCGCCCCGATCTACCTGATCGACCCCGAGGACGTCGCCGTCCGCGACCCCCGCATCACCCACATCCGCGAAGTCGCCACGAAAGGCATGGAAACCTTCCGGGACCTGCTTCCGCATGAAACGGATGCCATGCTTCAGAGGAACATTGTCATCTAGACCGGAACACAATCTTGTGGCGGGCGTACAGGCGGCCTGATGCCGAGAGTCCGGCGCGGCATGATTTCTACGAGAGCAGCCATTTCCAGACCGGAATGACACGGATGTCGTGGGATTCTGTCTTTATGGTCATTTCTGTGTCGTAACTTATTATGATCCCGCTGTACCCTTCTTTTGCTTTAAGGAACTTGACCAGACTTTCAGTTTCTCTTGCGTATGCTTCCGAATGCTCAATGGAGTATGCCACCTGAATCGCCAGTTTTATTTCGGGGATGCAAAAATCCACCTCCACGTTCTTATTATAGTAATAGAGCCGGTTCTCTTCCTTTGTGTTTCTGAAAAGGCGGTTGAGCCGAAGTGCGACGATGTTTTCCAACAGTTTTGTCTCTCCATCGATGAGGAACAGTCCGAGAATTCCGTTATCGATGAAATATCTTTTCTTGGTGGTTTCCTGCTCTGTTGTCGGAGATGCAAGATTGTTTATGGAAAACGTCAGATAGGCATCTTCCAGGTACGAAAGATAGTCTTTCAGAACCGGAAGGCTTATGTTTTCGCCGGAAGATTTTACTATGTGCTGAAGCCTCTGTTGAGTACAGGGCTGCATCACGCTGTCGGCAAGCTTGCGGACGAGAAGGCGGAACACCCTTGGGTTGCGGATGGAGTTCCTCTCTACGATGTCACCCATCAAGACTTTCTGGTACAAGGCGTTGAGCCACTCCCTTTTTTCGATAATGTCAAATGTTTCTGCGAAGCCGCCCCATTGGAAATAGTCATTGAATGTTCTGACGACGGCTCCTGTGACACTGGAATCGTACTCCCAGTTCCGTCCGGGCGTGATGCCCTTGTAACGCAGAAACTCTGTGAATGAGAACGGAAAAACCTCCCTTGGTATGTAGCGTGCGCCGAGGACTGTGGAGATCTCGTTGCTGAGCATCTTGGCGTTGCTCCCGGTGATCATCACGCGGTATTTCGAGTCCGCGAGACGCCTCGCGAATTTCTCCCAACCATCAATATTTTGAATTTCGTCAAGGTATATCAATGGTTTCCTGTCGTACAATTCGGAGTAAGCATCCAGAATCAGACCAAGGCTCTCGCTTGTCAGCCCTCCTATTCTCTCATCCTCAAAATTGATGTACAGGAAGTCCTCCGCCGATGCGGTGCCGCTGCGAAGCCGAAGTTGAATTTCATGATAAAGAAGATATGACTTGCCGGCACGTCTCGGCCCGATGAGGACGTATGAGACATTTTCCTCAAATGCCATTTCGCGCTCGATGATGGAAAGAGCCGGGATCTCTTTCTGCTTTTCAAGGATTATTCGTTTGATGGTGGACTTCATACTCCAAAGATAATTATTTTAAAGTATGCTTACAAATATTTTAGATTTTTCATCAAGCACACTTTCCCAAGTCGCCGCAAAAGGCATGGAAACCTTCCGGGACCTGTCTGTTGCGGACAAGAAAACTCAATTTTATAGTCTTGCCTTTTGTCTGCAGGGGCTTTCCTCCGTCAAGAAGCAGACTGGTGAGCTGCTCCAAAGCGGCGGGGTAGGTGTTTATGTGAAGACCATATTCAGTATCCCGCGCGGCGGCTGTCAAGCCGGCTGCGAGCAGGACGGCTATGATGCGGCTCGGTCGGGATGGCTGCCGGAGCCTTCGGGGTGGCCCTTACTTTCGGCAACGAGGCCTTGAGTCTCGTCACGCTGGTCAGCATCATGGTTTACAGTGCGTCCTTCATGTTCAGCTGGGGGCCTATATGCTGGGTGCTGATCGCCGAGATATTCCCGAACACCATCCGCGGGGCCGCTGTCGCCATAGCCGTGGCCTTCCAGTGGATCTTCAACTTCATCGTCAGCTCGACATTCGTGCCTATGTTCAACATGCACCTCGCTCCGGGCGATGATTTCGGCCACTGGTTCACCTACGGCCTCTACGGCACGATCTGCATAATCGCCGCCATCTTCGTCTGGCGCCTCGTCCCCGAGACCAAAGGCAAGACCCTTGAGGATATGTCCCGCCTCTGGCGGAAAGGAGACGCTTATAACTAAAGAATATTCTGAACTTCGTTTTTCAGAATCGGCTCCGGTATCGTTCGGGGCCGATTTTTTTATTTCGCTGTTTTTCACTACATTTGCTTAGATTATGCGCAGTACGTAGGTTCTATGTATTAGCAAGGTATTAGCAAGTTCTGCAGGCCGCTCTGGCCGGGTATCTGACACCCTTATCTCCGATGCGCATTTCGTAGTTATTTGGTTATTCATCTTATGTCGTTATATCACAATGTGATGTGCCGGTGTCAAAAACAAAAAGAAATGAACGCAGGGAAAACAAAGAAAATCATATCGTTCACTATGAAGGACGTTGAACGAAAGATAATTAAGTTGAGAGGCCAGATGGTTTTGATAGACAGGGATGCCGCGGAATTGTACGGCGTTGAGACCCGACGTGTGAACGAGGCTGTCAGGAATAATCCTGATAAATTCCCGACGGGTTACATTATGTCGCTCCAACAGTCTGAGGCTCAATGGGTGGTCGAAAATTTCGACCGCCTTAAAGCTATCCAATTCTCATCAAATGGCACAAAAGCCTTTACGGAAAAAGGACTGTATATGCTGGCGACAATCCTCAAAAGCCCTCAAGCCACGCTGACCACTATAAACATCATAGAGGCCTATTCCAGATTGAAGGAATTAGGGAGGGCAGTCTCGTCGATTTCACAGGAAACTGACGGTGTGGCGAAGAAATCTCTTTCCCAAAAGGCTGGCGCTATCCTATCCGGAATTGTCTCCAAGGACCTGGAAGTGACGGAGGAAGAGTTTTCAGTCGAGGTGAATCTGATGGCGTTCAAGTTGTCGAAGACAATCAAGAAAACACGCAAGGATGAATGACTGCATCTTTGTGTATTGGACTGAAAATGATTATCTCTTTTTTTTTGAGTCAACCATTTTCAGTTCAATACAGAGAGTATTTCTTGACAGATTTGACTGATTTAAATTGCCCGAATTGATCCTCTACGAAATATTTTGCGTATTAAAGGATTTTGCATAAATTTGCAGTCTGTTTTATGGCCGTGGAGCTCCGGAAGTTCCGTGCCGATGGTGCGGGCGCTTGCGGCTGAAACTTAATAAAGTTTTGTTTTATGTACGCAATTGTTGACATTGCAGGACAGCAGTTCAAGGTTGAGGCTGGGAAGGAGATCTTTGTTAACCGTCTCGCGGCGGCCAAGGATTCCCCGGTCGAGTTCGACAAGGTGCTGCTGGTTGACTCCGAAGGGCAGATCAAGCTCGGTAATCCTTATGTAAAGGGTGCGGTTGTGAAGGCCACAGTTCTCGATGACGGGGCGAAGGCTGACAAGGTGCTCGTGTTCAAAAAGATCCGTCGCAAGGGATTCCAGAAGCTCAATGGCCACCGCCAGAAGCTTTCCAAGATCCGTATCGATGAAATCGCTTAATTTCCAAGAGTAAAAGATTATGGCACACAAGAAAGGACAATCAAGTTCAAAGAACGGCCGTGAGTCTCATTCCAAAAGGCTTGGACTCAAGAAATTCGGCGGTGAGGTCGTAAAGGCCGGCAACATCATCGTAAGGCAGAGGGGTACTGTCCACAATCCTGACAAGAACGTCGGGATGGGCAAGGATCACACTCTCTACGCTCTGGTTGACGGAACCGTGAAGTTCACAAGGAAGAGAGAGGACAAATCCTACGTCTCGGTTATCCCTTTTGAGAACTAAGACTCGGAGGATTCATAGATGAAGAGGGCTGGCTTCGAGTTATCGCGCCTGTCCTCTTTTTGTTTTTGAAATCAGACTATTCATCATACTATGCTTACACTCAAAACGCTTCGTGACGATCCTCAGCATGTGATCGGGAAGCTTGCGGTAAAGAATTTCGATGCGAAGGCCATCGTGGAGAAAGTCCTTGAACTGGACACGAACAGAAGAAACCTTCAGACTGAGAGCGACGCCCTTGTGGCTCGGCAGAAGCAGCTCGCCAACAGGATCGGCGGATTGATGAAGGACGGAAAGAAGGCTGAGGCCGAAGAGGTCAAGAAGGAAGTGGCCGAACTGAAAGCCAAGTCCTCCGAACTCCTCGCAAAGGCCGATGAGAACAACAAGGAACTGGAGGCTCAGCTGGTCCTTCTTCCGAACATGCCTTGCGACCTTGTGATCCCCGGAAAGGGAGCCGAGGACAATCAGGTGGTGAAGATGGGCGGCCCGGAGGTCAACCTTCCGGAACATGCCCTTCCGCATTGGGAACTTGCCAAGAAATACGACATCATAGATTTCGACCTGGGAGTCAAGCTCACCGGAGCCGGTTTCCCTGTCTATAAGGGCAAGGGAGCGAGACTCCAGAGGGCACTCATCAACTTCTTCCTCGACATCAACACGGCCGCCGGCTACAAGGAGGTCGAGCCGCCGATCATGGTCAACGCCGCTTCCGGCTTCGGTACCGGCCAGCTGCCTGACAAGGAGGCCCAGATGTACTATGTCGGACTTGATGACTTCTATCTCATCCCGACAGCCGAGGTTCCTGTCACCAACATATTCAGGGATGTCATCCTCGGCAACGACGACTTTCCGCAGAAGATGACCGCCTACACTCCGTGCTTCCGCCGCGAGGCCGGCTCCTACGGAAAGGATGTGAGAGGCCTGAACCGTCTGCATCAGTTCGACAAGGTCGAGATCGTGCGCGTCGAGAAGCCTGAGAACTCCTACGCCGCTCTGGACGAGATGGTAGCCCATGTGGAGGGCATAGTCAACAAACTCGGCCTGAAGTACAGGATCCTCCGTCTGTGTGGAGGCGACCTGAGCTTCACCTCGGCCATCACCTACGACTTTGAACTCTGGTCGGCCGCCCAGGGACGTTGGCTTGAGATCTCCTCCGTCTCCAACTTCGAGACCTATCAGGCGAACCGTCTGCATCTGCGTTACCGTGACGCGGAAGGCCGGATGCAGCTCTGCCACACATTGAACGGAAGCTCGCTCGCTCTCCCTCGCGTGGTGGCCGCCCTGCTTGAGGACAACCAGAAGGAGGACAGGATCGTCATTCCGGAGGTTCTCAGACCTTACACCGGATTCGACTGCATTGACTAAGTGAAGGTTGTGTCAGAGAACAGAGCGCTTCGCCGCTTGCTGACACAAGCCTCTTTACGAGCCGGGATGTCCAAGACAACCATCATAGGAATAGACCCCGGAACCAATCTGCTTGGTTTCGGGGTCATCGATGTCATCGGCGGCAAACCCGTGTTCGTGGACATGGGCGTGCTGGACCTGCGGAAAGAGGCGGACGCATATTCAAAACTCCGCCAGATCTATGACACCGTCACCGAAGTCTGCAGGACCTACCACGGCACCGAGATGGCGCTGGAATCCCCGTTCTACGGCAAGAACGCGCAGGTCATCCTGAAACTGGGACGCGCGCAGGGGGCTGCGATGCTTGCCGCTCTTGAATATGGCATCACCGGGATTCATGAATATGCTCCCAGGGAGGCCAAGCAGGCGATCACCGGCAACGGAGCCGCATCCAAGGAGCAGGTGAGCGTGATGCTGCGCAAGACCCTTGGCGTGGAGTTCCAGCCGGAGCATCTGGATGCCACGGACGCGCTTGCCATCGCCCTTTGCCACCATTACAACATTTCCAGCCCTTTGGCGAAGATCAAAAGTTCCGGCGGCTGGGAGAAGTTCATCAAGGACAATCCGGACCGGGTCAAGTGATGTTCCCGGGGGCTTCGGAATATTCATTTATTGCAGTTTTTTTATTGCCATGATTAAACCGCCGCGGTGTTTGCCTGTCAAAAGAAGTGTTAGGTTGATCAGTTAGTCGAGTATTCCTTATGAACTTAAAGAAATTCATCACTTTTGTCGCCGGCGTCCTGTCGGCTTTTTCTTTGGCCTTTGCCCAGGGAGGCGGCACGGTCACATTGTCGCTCACGGACTCCTCCACCGGTGAGGCTGTCGGATTCGCGACTGTCTCGCTCACTCGTCCGGGAGCCCAGAAGCCTTACAAGTACGCCCTCAGTGACGACAAGGGAAAGGCCGTCATGGAGAAAGTGGCTGCCGGCAAGTATGTCCTGAAAGCGGAGCTGCTGGGCTACAAGCCGTTGACCAAGGACATCGAGGTCAAAGGAAAATTGGATCTGGGTGCGTTGAAGATGAGTCCGGACAGGCAGGTCCTGGATGCGGCGAGCGTCTCCGCCGCCGGAAACCCGATCGTGATGAAGAAAGACACCATTGAGTACAACGCCTCGTCCTTCAAGACGACCGAGAACGACGTTCTTGAGGATCTGCTCAAGAAACTTCCGGGCGTCGAGGTCTCCGAGGATGGGACCGTCACGGCGAACGGGCAGACAATCAGTAAGATAACGATTGACGGAAAGACCTTCTTCCTGGATGACCCGCAACTTGCCTCAAAGAATATCCCCGCGAAGATCATCGAGAAGGTGAAGGTCGTGGAGAAGAAGTCCGAGCAGGCCGAGTTCACCGGCATCGATGACGGCAACGACGAGACGATCATCGACCTTTCCATCCAGAAAGGCATGATGAACGGTCTTTTCGGAAATGTCATGGCCGGAGCGGGTCACGATGTGCGCAAACAGGTCTCCGGTTCCGAGCTCTCTTCAGGCAACGGTGACTGGCGCTATCAGGGTGCGGGCTTCCTCGGCCGTTTCACGGACAGTAACCAGCTCAGCGTCATCATCAACGGCAACAACACCAACAACCGCGGATTCAACGACCTTGCCGGCAGCATGATGCAGGGGATGCGCGGCGGTGGCGGCGGAATGGGCCGCGGCAGCCGCGGGTGGGGTCCGGGCAACGGAATCACAACATCCTGGATGGGCGGTCTGAACGGCAACACAAGCCTGTTCGACGGCAAGATGGATCTCGGCGGCAATTACCTCTACAACAACAACGAGACCTACGTGGAGGAGGACAGCAGGCAGATCACCTATCTGGACGACTACAACCTCATCTACAACAACAAGGGTTCCAGCACTACAAACTCCGACGGGCATCGTTTCGGAGTCCGTCTGGAGCATAAGTTCTCGGAGAACACGTCGATCCTCTTCCAGCCGCAGGTAAGTTTCGGCAACGGTGACTTCAACGAGATCTCCGAGTTCTCCACCCTGACGGAAAGGGACGGCTTGACATCCCGCACCAACGAGGGCTTCACCAGCAGCACAGGCTCGAACAGCAATTGGAAGACCAACGGTTTTTTCCTCTTCCGCCAGAAGCTCGGCAAGGCCGGCAGGACCCTCTCGTTCAACGCCCGCTACAACTTCAGCGGCAACGAGACCAACGGCTTCAACCAGTCTCTGACACGCGCGTTTGATGAATATGATGATCCGGCGGACTCTGTCATCAACCAGCGTTACAACCAGAATCAGGACACAAAGTCCCTGAGCGGCCGTCTCACCTACACCGAGCCACTCGGCAAAGGCTTCTTCGTCGAGGCCAACTACGAGGCTTCCTGGAACAGGACAACCTCCACAAAGAACACGTTCGACAGCGGTGTGGTCTCGGATTTCAGCGCCTCGAACCTTGTGTACAACCCTCTTGGGGAAGTGGCGAACGATGTCTATTCCAGCGAGATCGTCAACCGTTACGTCAACCAGACCATCGGCGCGAACTTCGTCTATCAGAAGGACAAGCTCCGCGCGCAGGCCGGCATGAGCGCCAATCCGACCGACACCCATAACGAGACAAGCGGCTACGACACCTACGACAGCCATGTCCTGAACTGGGCCCCTCAGGCTATGCTCTGGTACGACATCGATGACAACACCAATGTCCGCGGCTTCTATTTCGGACGCTCGCAGCAGCCTTCCGTCAGCCAGTTGATGAAGGTGCCTGACAACACCAATCCGCTCAGCGTGTCGTTCGGCAACATGTACCTTGAGCCGTACTTCAACCATGATCTCAGAAGCGAATTCCGTCACACCAACAAGAACACATACCTCTCGGTCAATGCCGGAATCGATGGCGGCATCGTCAAGAACCCGATCGTCAACGCCCAGTGGTACGGCACGAACGGCGTGCAGTACTCCATCCCGGTCAACGGTGAAGACTCCTACAACGGCAGTTTCCGCATCATGCTGAACACTCCGATAGCCAAGTCCAACTTCAGCATATTCAACATGACGAGGGCAAGCTATTCAAAATCTTCATCATACGTCGGTTCCTCGAATTTCGACATGAGCGCCTATTATGACGGGGACGACTACAGCGCCGAGAATTTCCTCGCCGACAAGTTTCTTGAGGATTTCCACAGTCTTGACTTCACTCTGAACAGACTCCAGACTGTCGGCCTGACGGAGAGACTTCGTCTGACCTACCGCGACGACATCGTGGAACTTACCGCCGGAGGCCGCACCAGAATGTCAAAATCCTGGTACACGATCGCCAACCAGTCCACGGACATGACCTGGAGCAATCAGGTTTCCGCCTCGATGAACTGGACCGTTCCCGGAGGTCTCGGCCTTGTCGCGGACTGCAATTACAACTGGTACAACGGCTACACGACCGACCAGGGAACCCAGCTGATCCTGAACGCCAAGATCACCAAACTCCTCTTCAAGGACAAGTTCACCCTCGCCCTGAACGCCTACGACATCCTTGACCAGGCCAAGAACCTTTCGGTCTCCGATTCGTCCAACTATCACACCGAGACCCTGAACAACACCCTCGGCCGCTACATCGTGGTCTCCCTGACCTACCGCTTCGGCAATTTCGGCGGCAAGGACGGTCGCCGTGGCGGTCCCGGCATGGGCCGCGGCCCGATGGGCCCTCCACCAAGGATGTAGCCTTGATGGTCAAATCTTTTATCTTTTGTTCACTTGACCAATCGTGAAGAAAAAACAGCGGTAGAAAAAATAAGATTCCAAATTTTGCACGTTACCAAAATTTGGAATCTTATTTTTTTATTCTGACCGTCCTGAACGGAATCTTTTGTTATTCATCATCTTCCGTCCCGACGAAAGTGACATAGTTCCTCCACTTGTCAATCATGGCGGCCATGTCGTCCGGAAGCGCCGAATCGAACTGAATCCATTTGCCGGTGCCAGGATGGACAAACCCGAGCGTCCGGGCGTGAAGCGCCTGACGGGGACAGATCTCGAAACAGTTCTGGATGAACTGTCTGTACTTGGCGTAGATGGTGCCCTTGCGGATCTCCGACCCGCCGTAGCGCCCGTCATTGAACAGCGGATGCCCTATGTGATTCATGTGCACCCTGATCTGGTGCGTGCGCCCGGTTTCCAGCCTGCACTCGACAACAGTCACGTACCCGAACCTCTCCAGCACCCTGTAATGCGTCACGGCATGCTTGCCGCGGTTGTCTTCGCCCGGATAGACCCTGAACCGCAGCCTGTCGTTAGGGTCGCGGCCGATGTTCCCGTCGATCGTCCCCTCATCCTCCTTGAGGTTGCCCCAGACCACCGCCACGTACCTCCTCTCGATCGAATGCTCGAAGAACTGGCGCGCCAGATCCAGCTGGGTCTCGTCGTTTTTCGCCACCACGAGCAGCCCGGAAGTGTCCTTGTCAATGCGGTGGACAAGGATCCCCATCCGCTCGTCGGCCGCATCCGGACCCTGGGAGATTCCCAGATGATAGGAAAGGGCGTTGACGAGCGTCCCCTCGAAGTGTCCGTGCCCGGGGTGGACCACCATCCCGGCGGCCTTGTTGACGACAAGCAGATCACTGTCCTCGTAGACTATGTTCAAAGGAATGTCCTGCGGAAGGATCTCAAGGCCGCGGCGGCGGTACGGCATCACGAAACGGATGACATCGCCCGGTCGGATGATCAGGTTTGCTTTCGCAACCTTTTCGTTCACACGCACATAGCCTTCCTTGATGGCGCACTGGACCCTGTGCCGGGAAGTGTCCTCAAGATGCGTGGACATGTACTTGTCCACACGCATCGGAGTCTGCCCGGCATCGACGCCAAGCCGGAAATGCTCGAACATCCCCTGCTCCTCGTCCTCGACGCTCTCCTCCTGGTCGTTGTAAAGTCTCTCCTCGTCCACGTTATTCGTCTTTCTTGTCCAATGAAAGGTAGATTGTCACGTCGGATCCCATGAGAACAGGATTGTTGGAGGCTTCCGGAGTCTGCCTGGTGACGGACGCATTGAGTGAATCCGTGTAGTTTCTCACACTTCTGTCGAACACTGTGCGGCTGACATTCAAGGAATTGTCGTGCACGGCATCCACCGCCCTGAGGTACTTGAGCCCCTTGACATCCGGAACATAAGTCAGATTGTCTTCCGGATTGAGTCCGACCTCAAGACTGATCTCGGAGCCTGTCTCGATCTGCCTTCCGGGCAGTATCTCACGGTTCCGGTAGATCTGCCTGAGGACATTGTTGGTGGCGATGTCGTTGACATAGATCAGCCTGCCCAAGACCAGGCCGCGGGAGTTCAACTCAGCTTTGGCCTGACGCATGGAGTAGCCTACGAGATTCGGCATGCTGACTTTCTTGGCGTTCTTGGCGTTGATCGTGAGGAGGATTCTCCTGCCTTGCTTCACACGGAAACCCGGCTTGGGATTCTGGCTGTAAACCGCTCCCCTCTCCATCTTCCTTACAAAGATGGAGTCCCTGACCTCCACCCTGAGCTTCGCGCGGGAGGCTTCATGTCTCGCCTCATTCACGGTCATGCTCGTGAGATCAGGCACCGCTATTGTCTTTCCGTGATTGGTCAGCACATTCAGCAGCAACGTGCTTGCGAGAATCAGAACCGCGAAAAACGCTGCCGCGAGAATGAGGTTCCTGACAATCCAGTTGCTGAAGAAGCCTTTCTTTTCTTCTTTATCTTCCATATTCAAAAATTACTTTCCGCCCGTGAAGAGCAGGTCAAACGCTCCCTCTCCCAGAAGGGCAAGTCCTATGATTGTGATGATGATTCCGGCTATCCTGTTCAGCCACATTATCTTCCGCATGTCGAACGCCTTCCTCCAGTTGCTGAAGAACCAGGAAAAGAAGAACCAGTAGGTGATCGAGCCGCCCGCGACCGCCAGGATGATCGGGTAGATCCTGAAACTTCTGTCCGACATGTCCACATGGAAAAAGGCGAACAAGGCGAACATCACCAGCACGGCTCCCGGATTGGAGACGGTGGTGGCCACGGCCTGAAGGAAATCCTTTGGGGACGCTCCCCGCGTCATGCTGTCGCCCGGCTCCATCTTCCTGAACGGATCCTTGAAAGCCATGGAATAGCCCAGCAGGGCGATCACGGGGCCGCCTGTCAGGAATATGATCGGTTCGTATGTGTTGATGAAATTCTGAGCGAACGCCCATGCGAAGATCGAGATGATGGCGTAGGCCGTGTCCACGAGCGACGCTCCGAGACCGGTCGTGAATCCGGCCTTGTGTCCGTAGCAGATGGATTTCTGAAGCACGAGAATCGCCACCGGCCCGAGCGGAGCCGACGCGCAGATGCCGATTATGAACGCTTTCAGAATCTCCAGCAGCATAGGTGTCTCTTACTTTGCCCTCATGAAAATCTGCACCGGGCAGCCATGAAGGTCGAAATGCTCCCTGAGTTTGTTTTCCAGGAATCTCTTGTACGGCTCTTTGACGTACTGCGGAAGGTTGCAGAAGAATGCGAATGACGGGAATCGGGTCGGCAGCTGGGCCACGTACTTGATCTTTACGTACTTGCCCTTCCATGCCGGTGGCGGGTAGTTCTCGATCTCCGGCAGCATGGCCTCGTTGAGCCTCGCGGTGGACAATCTGCGGGAATAGTTCTCGTAAACATGCCCGGCTGCGTCCAGCACATCCATGATCCTCTGTTTCTTTATGACGGAGGTGAATATGACAGGCACGTCATCGAACGGAGCTATGCGGCGGCGAATCGCTCTTTCATATTCCTTCAGCGTGTTGCTGTCCTTTATGAAGAGATCCCATTTGTTGACCACCAGCACGCAGGCCTTGCGGTTGCGGATGATGAGGTTGAAGATGCTCATGTCCTGGGCCTCCATTCCGTTGTTGGCGTCGATCATCAGGATGCAGACATCGGAGCGTTCGATGGATCTTATGGCGCGCATCACCGAGTAGAACTCAAGATCCTCGTTGACCTTGGTCTTCCTGCGCATCCCGGCTGTGTCCACGAGCATGAACTCGTGCCCGAACTTGTTGTAGTGGGTTGAGATTGAATCCCTTGTTGTTCCCGCCACCGGGGTCACGATGTTCCTTTCCTCGCCGAGCAGGGCGTTGGTCAGGGAGGACTTGCCGACATTCGGCTTTCCGACGATCGTGATGTGCGGAAGGTCAGGGCGGTCATCGTCCTGCCGAGGCTTCTCTTCAGGAAGAAGGCGCAGGACCTCGTCCAGAAGGTCACCTGTTCCGCTTCCGTTCGCCGCTGACGTTGCCCAGATCTCTCCCAGTCCCAACGAGTAGAACTGGTAGGCGTCGAACATCTTCTCTCCTGAATCCACCTTGTTGACACACAGTGCGACAGGTTTTCCGCTCCGGCGGAGGATGTCGGCGATCTCGGCATCGTAGTCGGTGATGCCGGCGGCGGCCTCGACCATGAAGATCACGGCGTCCGCCTCCTCGATGGCTATCACGACCTGTCTGCGGATCGCCTCCTCGAACACATCGTCGGAGTTGGTCGTCCAGCCTCCCGTGTCAACCACGGAGAACTCCTTGCCGCACCATTCGCATTTGCCGTAGTGACGGTCTCTCGTCACTCCGGCTGTCTCGTCAACGATGGCCTGGCGCATTCCGACAAGTCTGTTGAAAAGTGTGGACTTTCCGACGTTCGGGCGTCCCACAATGGCTACTAAACTCATAAAAATCCTTATACGTCTTAGACGCTGTTTAAAAATGATTGAACACTTTCCGCGGTTCTATTCCTTCGGCTTCCTGTCTCCGAACTCATATTCATAGAAACCGCATCCGGTGCAGGCGTCGCTGTAGGAACCGGTGCAGGAGGCATTCCTTTTGAGTTCCTTTTTGGAGAAGAGCTCCTCATCCTGCTCCCTCATGCACTTGATCCCCAGTTTGCGCATGTTCTCGTTGCGGCTGATCTCCGTCTCCGGGAACTTGCCGTTCTTGCGGAATATGATGTTGAAGCACATTCCGATGACCCCGATTCCGATGATGATCATCGCCGCGAGAAGAGTTTTCATGGCTTTTTCAGAAAATGAATTCCGTGCTGATAGGCTCGTAGTTATAGACCTTGCGGATGATCGAGGCGAATGTTCCGGAGATCGAGACCACCTTGATCTTCCTTGTGTCAGCGTCCTTGGAGAGAGGGATCGTGTCTGTCACGAACACCTCGCTCAGGCAGGAGTTGTTGATCCTGTCGTAGGCCGGGCCGGAAAGCACGGCGTGGGTCGCGCAGGCCCTGACGCTCGCCGCACCCTTGTCCATCAGCACCTCGGCGGCCTTGACGAGGGTTCCGGCGGTGTCGATCAGGTCGTCCACGATCACGATGTTCTTGCCTTCCACGTCGCCGATCGCCGTGATGGAGGCCACCACGTTGGCCCTTTCGCGGGATTTGTGGCAGATGACGACCGGACAGGCGAGTTCCTTGGCGTAAGCGTTCGCCCTTTTCGCTCCTCCCATGTCAGGGGCGGCGATCGCAAGGTTCTCGATGTTCAGAGACCTCAGGTAAGGGATGAAGACCTTGCTGGCATAGACGTGATCGACCGGCAGGTCGAAGAATCCCTGGATCTGGTCGGCGTGGAGGTCGCAGGTCATGATCCTGTCGACTCCGGCGGCCGTCAGAAGGTTCGCGACAAGTTTCGCCCCGATCGAGACGCGCGGCTTGTCCTTGCGGTCCTGTCTGGCCCATCCGAAGTACGGCATCACCGCGATGACCTTGTCGGCCGAGGCCCTTTTGGCCGCGTCGATGGTCAGAAGAAGCTCCATCAGGTTCTCTGTCGGAGGAAAAGTGGACTGCAGGATGAACACGGTGGCGCCTCTGACGCTGTCCGTGAACGAGGGAACGAATTCTCCGTCGCTGAACCGGGTGACTTCGGAAGCGCCAAGGTGGTACTTCTCGCCGGTCTCGACTCCTATCCTGTTCAACTCGTCAACAACCTTGCAAGCAAAGTCCCTGGAGGCCCTGCAGGCAAACAATTCCATTCTGTGTTCGATGTACATTGTGCGCTATGCTATAAATTTTTGAATATATTCGAGTATCTCCTCCTTCCCCGCACCTGTCTGGGCGCTGGAGGCGAACATCGGAGGCATTTCCTCCCATTCCTCCGACAGGATCTCCTTGTCCCGCTCTATCTGCGCCTTGAGGGCGTTCGGCCCGAGCTTGTCGCCTTTTGTGAAGATTACCGCGAACGGAATGCCGTTCTCTCCGAGGCCGGCAAGGAACTCCCTGTCGATCCTTGTGATGTCGTGACGGGAATCGATCAGCACGAAGAGCAGGATCATCTCCTCGGATTTCCCGATGTAGTCGTTGATCATCCTGCGGAGCTCATCGCGCCCCTCCTTCGAGATCTTTGCGAAGCCGTAGCCCGGAAGATCGACAAGGTACCAGCTGTCGTTGATGATGAAATGGTTGATGAGTTTGGTCTTTCCCGGGGTGGATGAGGTCTTGGCAAGCTTGCGGTTGCCGCACAACATGTTGATCAGCGATGACTTGCCGACATTGGAGCGTCCGATGAACGCGAACTCCGGCAGTCTGCGGGAGGGCTTCTGGCTGACTCTGGTGCAGCTGCCTGCGAATTTTGCTTCAGTGATGGTCATCTTTCTTTCTGCCTGTGCGATTCTTTCACAAAGATAGTGGAATTTTGTTAATTTTGCAGGAAGTCGAAGACGTTATTATGGAAAAGAATTACATCGACCTCTTCACCCTTCAGGCCCGTCTGAAATCGGTTGTGGAGGGACTGTTCCCGCAGCGGCTCTGGGTCAAGGCCGAGATCGGCAGCCTGAGCCGCAAGCAGAACGGCCACTGCTATCTTGAACTGTCCCAAAGCGAGGGCGGGGGAGTCGTCGCGAAGACCCGGGCCACGATCTGGGCGTTCCGCTGGAACATCATCGACCAGCGGTTCAGGAGCGTGACGGGCTCGTCTCTGGAGGCCGGGATGGAGATCCTTGCCTGTGTGCAGGTCAGCTACCATCCGCTGTATGGATTTTCCCTGAACATAGACGACATCGATCCGGAGTTCACCCTCGGCGCGAACGGACGCCGCCGGCAGGAGACAATAGAACGCCTCACGAGAGAGGGGCTGCTCGACCTCCAGAAGCGTCTGCGGCTTCCCGCGCTGCCATATTCATTGGCGGTGATTTCCGCTCCGGGGGCTGCGGGTTTCGGGGACTTCCGCCATCATCTGATGGACAATGAATATGGTTTCGTGTTCAACGTGAGGCTGTTCGAGGCCTTGATGCAGGGTGACGGCGCTCCGGCTTCCATAATGGCGGCGTTTGCGGAGATCCTGTCCTCGCCTGTCCGTTACGATGCAGTGCTGATCATGCGCGGAGGTGGTTCGGACCTGGATCTTGGCTGTTTCGATGACTACGATCTGGCGGTGACCATCGCCCGTTGCCCGGTTCCTGTCTTCACGGCGATCGGCCATGACAAGGACCATCACGTCGCGGACATGGTGGCGAACACTTTTGTCAAGACCCCGACCGCCCTGGCTGACCTGTTCTTGGACTGCTACATCGCTGAGGACCAGCGTCTGGTGACGCTGGAATCCAGGCTGATGATGTCATTTGGCAACCGTCTTTCCGCGATGTCGTCAAAGGTGGATCTGCTTGAGGCCCGTGTCCGCCGTCAGGCTGATGTGCGTGTGTCGGATGCGATGCACAGGGTCGAGATTCTGGAGTCGGCCTTGACGAAGTCTGTGGAGAACAGGATAGTCGGTCAGGAACATCGGCTGGACCGCTTGTCCGACAGGGTTTCGCATGGTGCGGACAGAAGTCTTTACAGAGCCGGTTCATTTTTGGACAAGGTTGAGCAGAGGCTTAAGGGGCGTGTCGGTGTCGTGTTGTCGGGAGCCTTGTCGCGTCTGATGATGATCGAGACCAGAATCGCCGCCAATGACCCCCGCAGCATCCTGCGCAAGGGTTTCGTCCTGGCTCTGGACCGGGATGGGGTGAAGATGGACTCCGCGGCAAAGACCCGGGTCGGCGACCGTGTGCGGATGATGTTCGCGGACGGAACTGTCAAGTGCGGAGTAGTGGAGGTGGATCTGAAGAGCAATGTGCCGGGAAGCGAAAGTGAGGACCTTCCGGCGATGAGTGAAATCAGTTAGGAAACAGATAGGTCCCTGAGCCTGTCGAAGGGAATGTCTGAATTACAAGACTTTTTAGCGATCAATAAAAAACAATGAATATGTCAGAAAAGAAATTCGATTACACCAAGGCGGTCGCCGAACTGGACGAGATCGCCGCCAAAGTTGAGGACCCCGCCACCAGCCTGGATGACATCGGAGCCCTTGTCAAGCGCTCCAAGGAACTCATCGAGTCCTGCCGCAAGTACCTCCGCACCGTCCGCGACTCCATCGACGACGGCAAGGAATAACCTTTGCTCCACTTTGTCCGAACTGCATGAAGTTACCCAGTCCACCGCTTCGAAGTGTTCTATTGGCGCGAGCGCAATGACGAGGTGGATTTCATACTCCGCAAGAAGAACTCATTGGTGGCGATAGAAGTCAAGGGCAATGCGGAGAAACGTAACGCAGGATTGGAGAAATTCCGCAAGCTTTTCAAGCCTGTATCATCATTCATTGTCGGTGACGGCGGCATCAAGGCCGAAGAATTCATGTCTATGGACTTGAGGAAGTTGTTTTGAGTTGATAGAGTATAATGTGCCCCTTTCTTTGGACAGAAGTAAGTCCATCATGTTGTCGTGCCCTTAGTCGATGCTGAAGGCCTCGATCTCCTTGTTGAGGGTGTCGAGGATCTTGAGTTTGGTGTTCAGGAGGTCATCGGAGATGTCAACCTTGTAGAAGTGCGGGTTGATGAGGCGTCTCTCCGATGGGCTGAAATGCGACAGGGTGTTGTCGTAGAAGGCTTTTTTCTCTTGCAGGGTGTGTTCCGGGACGCACCTTTCGCCGTCTTTGATGACCTGATGCTGGAGTGGTCTCCAGGAATATTCCCCGGACTGGAAGATCTTGTACTTGTAGCGGTCCTGCTCGTCATAGATCGTGAATGTCTCGCCTGCCTCGATCCTTTGGGAGAGGGTGTCCCCTCGGAGGCAGGTCACGTCAGCCTTGTAGATCTCCCCGAGGTCGGGGTCTTTCTTCGTGATCCTGTAAGTGATCTGGAATCCGGGGTTGATCAGCTTGATCCTGTCCTCGGAGCGTTTAAGGACAGGCCGGCCGTCAATCTGGACGAGTTTATAGACGTTGCCGAAGCATGGGGCGGCCTTGCTGGTGGCTATCGCGTCGCCGACCCCGTAGGAATCGATGCAGGCGCCCTGGCGCTCAAGATCCGAGATGAGATATTCATCAAGAGAGTTGGTCGCAAAGATTTTGCAGCCGGTAAGTCCGTGGTCGTCAAGGATCCTGCGGACTTTGGCGGAGAGGTAGGCGAGATCGCCGCTGTCAAGGCGCACACCGTAGCCGGAAGGATATTCATTGTCTATGCCGCATTCCTTGAAAGAACGTATGGCGTTCAGAATGCCGCATTTTAGGGTGTCGTAGGTGTCGATGAGCAGGATCAGGTTCTCGTCCCGGTGGGTGTTGATGTAGTCCACGAAGGCCTTGTGCTCGCCTTCGACAGTGCTTCCGTAGGAGGTGACGAAACTGTGGGCCATCGTGCCGGTGGACGGCACGCCGTTGAGTACCCCGGTGAGGATGTTGGACGTGCTGGCGCAGCCTGCGATGATAGCCGCCTTGGCTCCGTAGATGGCGGCCCAAGGCCCGTGCGCCCTTCGGGAGCCGAACTCGCTGACCGGATGGTTGGTGGCCCGGCAGACCCTTGAGGCTTTCGTGGCCACGGCCATCTGGTGGTTCATTATGCAGAGCAGGGGAGTCTCCAGGATCTGTGCTTCGATCAGAGGAGCCTCCACGGTGATGACCGGCTGGTTCGGAAATGCTATCTCGCCCTCGCGCATCGCATGGACGTTGCCCGTGAACCTCATGGTGGAGAGGTACTCGCGGAATCCGGAATATTCATCGCCGGGAAGGAATCTCCCGTAGAATTCCGGTTCGGCATTGCCAAGGTTCCGGATGCACTCGATGGCTTCCTCGACGCCGCTCACCACAGCCCAGTTGTTGTTCTCGGGGGCTTTTCTGTAGAACATGTTGAAGACGGCGACGGCATCCTTCCTGCCGGTCTCGTAGAAGGATCTGCCCATCGTGTACTGGTACTTGTCGGAGCAGTAGGCGAAGTCTTTCACCTCGATTCCGTGCTTGGATTCCATTTCCTTATCTGTTTTCTTTGTTCACTGATGATTGTTACGGACTCCTTCCTCCTCAAGAATGATGCGGAGGATCTGTCTGGCCGAGGTGTCGTCGCCGGAGGTGATCAGTTCGATGTCGGGCGCTGAGGTGGCTTCGATGGTTGGTGAGCCATGCCGGACCACTGGCCCGGCCACCTTGTCAACGGGCAACCCCTCCTCCCTCATAACCTCTATCAGATGTCTGGCCACTGCAGGAGCCGGATCGATGATCTGCACATTTGGCCCGGCGATCCTTTGGATGACATTCCGCAGGAACGGATAGTGCGTGCATCCCAGCACAATCCTGTCCGCCCCCGCGGCCAGCAGAGGCCGGAGACTTCCGCGTACAGTCTCCTCCGCCTGCGGCCCGTCCAGAATCCCGTTCTCCACAAGCTCCACGAATCCCTGCCCCACATGCTCGACAATCTTCACGTTGTCTTCGTAGAATTCCTTGGCGGTCAGGTACTTGGTTCCTTTGAGCGTCCCCGCTGTCGCCAGCACCCCGATCACTCCGGTCTTCGAGCTGAGCGCCGCCGGCTTCACTGCCGGTTCCATTCCGATGAACCGGACTGGATATTCATTCCTCAGGGTCGAGATCGCCGCCGCCGTGGCCGTGTTGCACGCCACCACAATGATTTGCGCTCCCCGCGAGAGAAGATATTCAGTGATTTCCCTGCTCCTTCCCTGAATGAACTCCGGCGTCTTCTCCCCGTACGGGCAGTTGGCGTTGTCGGCGTAATAGACAAACCTTTCCCCTGGAAGAACCTTCAGGATCTCCCTCAGCACGGACAGCCCGCCCGAACCCGAATCGAAAACGCCGATCATCGCCGAAAAAATAAATCGATCAAAGATACAACAAAGAAACGAAAGAAGAAGAAAATTGAATATCTTTGTACAATTGCGTCAGTTTTGCGGATGCGATCCTCTAAAATCGGGAATGCAATGAATATGAACAGGAAGGATCTGTATTACGCCGCGGCATTTTGGGCGGCGGTGGTGCTTGGGCTTGCGGGATGCGAGAAAGACAATGTTGAAAACATAATAATAGGAGGGGGAGGGTCTGCGGATGAGGACAAGGTTGAGGCTCCGAGTCCCGAGATCGCACAGGCAGATCAGTTCGCGATAGATGTGCTTGGAATATATTATCTTTGGAATGAGGAGATTGAGAGGGATTTCGATAGATTGGATCCGGACACATGCAGGATGCCGATGGATGTGGTGAAGAGCATCCGCTACCACGAGAACGGCAGGGAGGTGGACCGGTGGACGGTTCTGACAGATGACCTGGAATCCTTCTCGAATTCGGTTCAGGGGCTGGGGCTTACCTATGGGTACGACCTTCATGCCGGAAGGATAAGCAACAAGGACGGTGAATATTTTCTTGTGGTGACCTATGTCAGCAACGGAGGCCCGGCCAAGGAGGCCGGACTCAAGCGGGGGGATGTCATCATCACCCTTGACGGCAATGCCATCACCGCTGACAACATCTACGACGCTTTCTACACTTCTTCGGTGCGGCTTGGAGTGACGGCGGTCTCGGACGGCTACATAGGGAAGGACGTGAGGGAAGTGGAACTCGTGGCCGCGGACATGTACGAGGATCCTGTCCTCGTGACGGATATTTTTGATGTCAATGGAAAGAAGATCGGCTATCTGGCCTACTCCGGATTCGATCTGAAGTCCTCGCAGACCCTGCCGGACGTGTTCCGTGGCTTCAAGGACGGGGGCATCGATGAACTTATCATCGACTTGAGGTACAACGGCGGCGGCTACGCTTTCACCGAGAACGTTCTGGCCTCGATGATCGCCCCGGAGGCCAATGTCCTGGCCGGAGACGTGTTCCAGACAGAGGTTTACAATTCCATTCTTACGGAAGTCTGGAAGACGCAGGAAGAGGACACGAAAACCTACTTCTCGATGGTCCATGAATTTTCCAGGGAGAATGAGAACATAAGTGTGGATGTCTCGGACGCCAATCCCGGGATTGACAAGGTCTATGCCATCGTGACCGGAGGCACGGCTTCGGCTTCAGAAGGTCTGATCGTCGGTCTGAAGCCGTACATGGACGTGGTTCTTGTCGGAGAGCAGACCTACGGGAAGTACTGCGCCGGAATCCTGCTTGCCCCAAAGAACTTCTACAGAAACACGTACGATTTCTCTTTGATCAAGGACTGGGGAATGTACGTGATGATCAGCAAGTTCGCTGACCGGAACGGCGACAACGCCTCGATTCCGGACGGCATCCCGGTGGACATTCAGGCCGAGGATGATCCGTTTGACGGCTGCCAGCTTGGAGACGAGAACGAGACCATGCTGAGGGCCGCCCTTGAGGCCGCCGGAAAGGTCTATCCGGAAGCTGCGCCGGCGACGCGGTCATATTCAGGGAACTTCAGGCTTGCCCCTCTTGACCACGGTGCCCCGAGAGGCATTCTCATCAAGACGGATGTCCCGCCGTTGAGGTGATCCTCCCGGTTCGGGGAGGCAGGGATATCCTATGATGCGGCCGGTGTCCCGTCTTGGACCGTCGAGATTGGTGACATCAAGAATCCGGCTGTTACCTTCGATGAAATATTCAAGTATATTCAGAATTCAGAATATGATAAATTTGACGGGACCACCTTCTACCTTCAGAAAATCATGAATGTTCTCTTTATGAGAACTCTCGAAGGTGACTTGAACTGAAAAAAGTGGTACAGTTGCGAATTGCTTTCAGATTTTGTATATTCGTTCTTTGAACACAATTCACTATCAAACCTTCAAACAAATCAAAATAGCTTCTTAAAGATAAGTGTAGAATCAGGGAGAAAATCATTAAATTTGCAGGAATATTTTAAAATGGAGAGCAGATGATACTGAAGGATCAGATTGAGGCTCTGCATCAGCGGTTGGAGACGTTGGGGAGGTGTCTTTGACATCCCCGGCAAACGTGGGCAGGTAGCCGCATTGCAGAAGAAGACGGAGTCTCCGGACTTCTGGAACGATCCCAAGTCCGCCGAGGTGTTCATGAAGAACCTGAACGGAGTGAAGTCTTGGGTGACAGGATTTGACAAGGCTTCCACCGATGTGGATGACCTCGATGTGCTGTACGATTTCGCCAAGGAAAGCCTGGGCGGAAGCACGGACGAGACCGTCACCACAGTTGAGACGCAGGAGCTTGACGAGGCGTATTCAAAGGCTGTCGGGGACATCGAGGCGTTGGAACTTCGGAACATGCTGGGTGCCGAGGGGGACAACCTCGGTGCCGTGCTGACGATCAATTCCGGGGCCGGCGGCACGGAGGCGAACGACTGGAGCTCGATGCTGATGAGGATGTACATGCGCTGGGGAGAGAGGAACGGCTACAAAGTGACCGTCACCGACTTGCTTGAGGGCGATGAGGCGGGAATCAAATCGGCCACGATCCAGGTCGAGGGGGACTACGCCTACGGCTACCTCAAGGCCGAGAACGGTGTCCACAGACTCGTGCGGCTTTCCCCGTTCAATGCCCAGGGCAAGCGCCAGACCACATTCTCGTCCGTTTTCGTCTATCCGCTGGTCGATGACACCATCAACATCGAGATCAATCCTTCGGATTTGGAATGGGACACGTTCCGTTCCGGCGGCCACGGCGGTCAGAACGTCAACAAGGTCGAGACCGGCGTACGCGTGCGGCATATTCCTTCAGGGATAGTCGTGGAGAACACGGAGTCACGCTTCCAGCAGGACAACAGGCAGAACGCCCTGCGCATCCTGCGGTCAAGGCTTTACGATCTTGAGCTGAAGAAGCGTCAGGAGAAGCAGGCCGAGATTGAAGGCACGAAGAAGAAGATCGAGTGGGGCTCACAGATCCGTTCCTACGTCCTGCACCCGTACAAGATGGTCAAGGATCTGCGTACCGGCCATTCGACCGCAGACACCCAGGGCGTGCTTGACGGCGACCTGAACGAGTTCATGAAGCGCTACCTGATGCAGGAAGGCTCCGGCGGCGCGACCGCCCCGATTGAGGACATTGACTGATTGGTCTTGAATTATAAAGAGAGAGGCTTGTACGGAAAATCCCACTGCAAGCCTCTCTTTTTTGGACTTATTATCATACGGGTTGACATCATCAATTTTGTTTCTGTTTTTTGTCAATACAGAAATCCGAACATCCATATTGGAATGGAGTGTCCTGAAGCATATTCCAGATTGTCTTTGACAAGATAGCCTGTCTGAGCATCCTTGATCTGCCCGCCATTCTTGTTCTTGCCGCCTACTTCGAATGTGATGCCGTCTATTTCGAAGTCAGAGATCTTGGAAGAAACAGGGACTCCCGCTTGTTTGGTCCAGGCCAGAAAGTTGGTCTCTCGCATATTGCCGTCATCGATGATTCCGTCTTCCGATAAGGAATATGCTATGTTGCTGTTTCCCAGATACAGTTTCTCTGGCTTCGCCAACAGATTGTCGCTGTGCCCGGATTCGCGGAGCGCATTGAACATCCCCGACGCTTCAAGATAACTGATGTAATCGGGTACAGAATTCCGGCTGATTCCAAGATCGCGTCCAAGCTTGTCATTGCTGGGTTTGAACGGAACATTCTTGGCAAGAAGATACATCAGCTTTTTGAGTTTCGCGGCCGATGCGACAGTCATATCCGCATAGTCCGGGATATCATCTTCCACAGTTGCGAGAATCGCATTCTGAAGACGGATTTCGGCATCTTCTTCCTTAAAGAACGGATAGAATCCATATCTGCAATATTCCTTATAATATTTAAGAGGGCGATGCTCACCTTCCGGGAAATCCACCTTCCCGCACAGGACTTCTTCAAGAGTCGAGACCTTAAGACCCCATCCGTTGCGGATATTCAGATATTCCCGAAATGAGAGTCCCGGCATTTCATAAGGGATGCTGCGTCTGCTGAGGTCAGCCTTGTTGCCTCTCTTCAGTGCCAACAGGCTGCTTCCGGAATACACGGTGTGAAGGGTGGGATAATCATCATAAATATTCTTTATTTCCGTTGACCATCCTTTATATTTATGTATCTCATCTATGTACAGACGCTTGCCTCCTTGAGAGAAAAACATCCCTGCAAGATCATAAAGAGTATGTCCGGCGAAGTATATGTTGTCTGCGGCAACATAGAGCGTATCGTCAAGATTATCATACTTCTTGATATGTTGGAGAAGCAATGTGGACTTGCCGACTCCCTTCTGCCCCATTATGCAGACAAGACGGTTGTTCCAGTTTATCCGTTCGTGGAAACCGCGAAAATAGTCCATTGGTGTAAGCGAGAGCTTGATGCGAAAAGTATTGTAAAGGCTTTCCATTCCGGTCGTCATTTTTGCAAATATAACACATTGCACAAAAAAATGTGCATATTTCCGAGAAAACGCACAAAAAAATGTGCGGAAGTTGTATCTTCGCCATCCGGTCTACGGAAAACCCGAGTCAACCTAAATCAGGAAAATACACTCATTTGGGTAGTGATATTTGAGGGGGAATCATTAAATTTGCAGGATAATTGGCTGAAAAGAGTTTTTTAAATTTCATTGATATGGCAGAATTCAAATATGCTCCGATGTTCCAGCTTGGACCGGACACGACGGAGTACTACAGGCTGACAGGCGAGGGCGTGTCTCTCGGCGAGTTCGAGGGACATCCTGTTCTCAAGGTGGCTCCGGAGGCTTTGACGATGCTTGCGAACGCGGCTTTCAGGGATGTTAACTTCCTCCTGAGGCCGGCCCACAATCAGCAGGTGGCCAAGATCCTGAGCGACCCCGAGGCTTCCGACAACGACAAATACGTGGCTCTGCGCTTCCTGCGCAACGCCGAGGTCGCCGCGAAAGGCAAGCTGCCTTTCTGCCAGGACACCGGCACAGCCATCATCCACGGAGAGAAGGGACAGCAGGTCTGGACCGGCTTTGATGACGCGGAGGCTCTCTCCCGAGGCGTTTACAAGACCTACACGGAGGAGAACCTGCGCTATAGCCAGAACGCTCCTCTGGACATGTACAAGGAGGTCAACACGAAGTGCAACCTTCCGGCCCAGATTGACATCGAGGCCGGGGAGGGGATGGAATACAAGTTCCTCTGCGTCGTGAAGGGCGGCGGCTCGGCCAACAAGACCTACCTCTACCAGATGACCAAGGCCGTCCTCAATCCGGGTACCCTCGTGCCTTTCCTTGTGGAGAAGATGAAGACTCTCGGCACTGCCGCCTGCCCTCCTTACCACATCGCGTTCGTGATCGGAGGCACGTCGGCCGAGAAGAACCTTCTGACAGTCAAGCTGGCCTCGACTCATTACTATGACTCCCTGCCTACGACCGGTGATGAGACCGGGCGCGCCTTCCGTGACGTTGAACTTGAGAGGCAGGTGCTTGAGGAGGCTTACAAGATCGGTCTCGGAGCGCAGTTCGGCGGAAAGTATTTCGCCCACGACATCAGGATTGTCCGTCTGCCACGCCACGGGGCGAGCTGCCCTATCGGTCTTGGCGTGAGCTGCTCGGCCGACCGCAACATCAAGGCGAAGATCGACAGGGACGGCGTCTGGATCGAGAAGCTGGACGACAGCCCGACCCGGTGGATCCCTGAGTCCCTGCGCCAGGCCGGAGAGGGCGAAGGCGTTGTGGTCGATCTCGACAAGCCTATGGGCGAGATCTGCAAACTTCTGAGCCGGTACCCTGTCTCAACCCGCCTGAGCCTTAACGGGACCATCATCGTGGCACGTGACATCGCCCACGCCCGTCTCAAGGAAAGACTTGACAGAGGCGAGGATCTGCCGCAGTACTTCAAGGATCATCCTGTGTTCTATGCCGGACCGGCCAAGACTCCGGCGGGAATGGCCTGCGGCTCGATGGGACCTACCACGGCAAACCGTATGGATCCTTACGTCGACCTCTTTCAGGACCACGGTGGCAGCATGATAATGATCGCGAAGGGCAACCGTACCCAGGTTGTAACAGATGCCTGCAAGAAGCACGGCGGCTTCTATCTCGGGTCCATCGGCGGTCCTGCCGCTGTTCTCTCCTACGAAAGCATCAAGAGCATCGAGTGCGTCGAGTATCCGGACCTCGGCATGGAGGCCATCTGGAAGATCCGTGTCGAGAACTTCCCCGCGTTCATCCTCGTCGATGACAAGGGCAACGATTTCTTCAAGCAGTTAGGACTTTAACCGAAACAAATACCCAGGATGAAGAATATTTTCACCCTAATGATTGCGGCCGCGCTGCCTGTACTCATGGCGGCGCAGCCGCAAGTTTCTTTCAAGCTTGAATGGGCATCGACCGGCTCGCATTGCGTCATCGGCGGCGGTCCGTCTCTGGAGTTTCAGAAAAAGGCATTCAATCATTCAGCCTGGCGCGGCGAGAAGGTGTTCGCCCAGGCGGTGGTGTCCTCCGATGCGGAATTGAAGGATGTGACCCTGTCGGTCTCGGATCTTCGCGGCGGGAAATCCGTGATAAAGTCCGGGAATATCTCTCTCCAGTTTGTGGGGTTCGTTGTCTCCGACCTGCTCGACACGGCCAGATTCGGCCAGTGCGGATCCCGTGAGGACAAGTCCAAGTGGGGCGAAGTGCTTGTAGCGGATGTGCTTGACCTCAAGGATTCCATGAATATCCCCGCCGGGAGGAGGCAGCCTGTCTGGATGACGGTCAATGTGCCTTCCGATGCGAAACCCGGGAAATATTCCGGGAAACTTACAGTCTCGGCAAGCAATGCCAAATCTCGGGAATTGCGTGTTGAGCTGACAGTCTCTGACCATGTCCTGCCTCAGGCCCGCGACTGGGCGTTCCATCTGGACCTGTGGCAGAATCCATATTCAGTGGCCCGCATCGAGAACGTTCCGCTTTGGAGCGACGCTCATTTCGAGGCGATGCGTCCGGTGATGAGGATGCTTGCGGACGCGGGGCAGAAGTCTGTGACAGCCACCATCATGAACCGTCCGTGGAACGGCCAGACCGAGGATGCCTTCGGATCGATGGTCACCAAAATCCGCCGTGTTGATGGAACCTGGCTCTACGACTACACCATTTTTGACCGCTGGGTGGAGTTCATGTTCTCTCTAGGAATAGACAGGCAGATCAACTGCTACTCGATGATCCCGTGGGCGCTGGAGTTTGATTTCTACGATCAGGCGACCTCTTCGAACGCGACTTCCCAGGCAACTCCCGGCAGCGCGGAGTACAATGAATATTGGGGCTCTTTCATCGCTGACTTCGCCCGTCATCTGAAGTCGAAAGGATGGTTTGAGAAGACGATGATCGCGATGGACGAGCGTCCGTTGGAGTCGATGCAGGCTGTCTTGTCGCTGATCCGCAAGGTCGAGCCGGATTTCAAGATTTCTCTTGCCGGTAACTATCACGAGCCGATCAACCATGAGATCGTCGATTTCAGCGAAGGTTTCGGTCCTATGAAGGAGTTCCCTGAGTCTGCCAAGGCCAAGAGAAAGGAACTCGGGCTGACCACCACCTTCTACACCTGCTGCGCCGAGGCTCATCCGAACGTGTTCGTGATCTCCGATCCCGCCGAGGCCGTATGGCTCGGCTGGTTCGCTCAGGCTGAGAACTATGACGGCTACCTCCGCTGGGCCTACAACAGCTGGGTTCTGGATCCTTTGACCGACACCCGTTTCCGCACCTGGCCGGCAGGAGACTGCTTCGTGGTCTATTCGGGCGGCCGCGGCAGCGTTCATTTCTCCAAACTCGTCGAAGGCATCCAGGACTTCGAGAAGGTCCGCATCCTCCGCGCCCGGTGGCAGGAAGAAGGTGCCGAGTCTAAACTTTCCGGCCTTTCGGCGGTTCTGAAAGCCTTCACGGCGGAGAAGATCCTCGAAGAAGGCCCGTCCAAAGCTTTAGACGCTGCCAAGACTTTTATCGATAGGCAGTAATTATTTAATTGAGTTTAGGAGGTCGAGCCGGCCGTTGTCGGCAAGGTGGAGGATGAGCTCACCGAAGAGGGTATTCTGCCAGGCGAACCAGGCTCTGGTGAACTTGGCGGAGTCGTCCTTGTGGAAGGACTCGTGCATGAAGCCGGTGCCGGCATCGGTCCTCATCAGGGTCTCGACACACCACTTGATCTCTTTGTCGTCCTGGGAGGTGAAGGCTTTCATCATGATGCTCATGGGCCAGATGTAGTCGTAGCCGATGTGCGGGCCACCGATCCCCTCGCCGGCCTTGCCTTTGAAGAAATACGGGTTGTCCTCGCTCCAGACGAACCTGCGGGTGTTCTGGTAGATAGGATCGTTTACATCAATGTCTCCGAGATAGGCCATCGCAAGGAGGCTCGGAACGTTGGCGTCGTCCATCATCAGCTGGTTGCCGAAACCGTCCACCTCAAAGGCGAAGATCTTGCCGTACTTCGGGTGGTTCACAACGGCATATTCATAAAGAGCTTTCTCTACTTCGGCGGCGAGGTCGAGGCATTCCTTCGCAAGTTTCTTGTTGTGGCTGACCTCGGTGAGGATTTCGGCGGCCTTGCGCAGAGAGGTGACAGCGAAGAAGTTGGACGGGACCAGGAATTCGAACATCGTGGCGTCGTCCGACGGGCGGAAAGCCGATGCGATCAGGCCGACAGGCTTCACAGGGTTGCCGCGTCCGTCATTGGACTTGGTGTCGAACTGGCGGTCGGTCTTCCTGGCGAACCTGTAAGGCCCCGGGCCTTCCTTGCGCTGCTGCTCCTTGAAGGTCTTGAGGGTGGCCTTGATGGCGTTCAGCCAAGTCTCCCCGAAGACGGAATCGTCGCCGGTCTCCTTCCAGTACCGGTAGGCTAGGCGGATAGGGTAGCAGTGCGAGTCGATCTCCCACTTGCGCTCGTGGTCGTAAGGGTTCATGTCGGTGAGGTCGGAATCCCATTCGCTGCCCGTCGGGCCGTCGTTGAAGGCGTTGGCGTAGGGGTCTATGCAGATCAGCGAGAACTGGCAGTTGATCACACCTGCGAGCATGTCCCTGAGATGCTCATCCTCCTTTGCCAGTCTGACATAAGGCCAGACCTGCGCTCCGGAGTCCCGCAGCCACATCGCATGTATGTCGCCGGTGTAGACGAATGTCCGGAAGTTCCCGTTCTCATCCTTGCCGAAGTGTACGGTGGTGTCCAGGGTGTTAGGGTAGCAGTTGGCGAACATCCACGCGAGGCGGGGATTCTTCAGGAGACCCTGCATCCGGGCTATCTCGTTCTCCACCGCCTCGGAGCGGAAAAGCCTCTTTTCGGGTGCCGGACGCTGCGATTCATAATTCTGAGCCAGCGCCAAGGTGCCGCCAAGCAGGAATATGGCCGAAGCCAGAAGTAGTGTGCGTCTCATGTAGTTCGTGGGATAAGTGGGATAAGACAATCTACTTTGTGCCGAAGATTCTGTCTCCGGCGTCACCGAGTCCAGGGACTATGTACGCATCCTGATTCAGATGGTCATCGACCGCGGCCACGAAGATGTCCACGTCAGGGTGTTCTTTCTGGACACGCGCGATTCCTTCCGGCGCGGCCACAAGGCACATGAGCCTGATGTTGGTGCATCCGCGTTCCTTCAGCATGGTCAATGCGTCGCAGGAACTGCCTCCGGTGGCGAGCATTGGGTCGGTCACGATCACGAGCCGCTTGTTGATGTCTTCCGGAAGTTTGCAGTAATAGACGACAGGTGTGTGGGTCTTCTCGTCACGGTAAAGGCCTATGTGCCCGACTTTCGCCACAGGGACAAGTGTCTGGAGTCCATCCACCATGCCGATGCCGGCCCGGAGAATCGGGACAATGGCAAGCTTGCGCCCCGAAACTTTCTTCGCGGTCATCTTGCAGATGGGGGTCTCTATCTCAATGTCATCAAGAGGCAGGTCCCTGGTGATCTCGTAACCCATCAGAAGAGAGATCTCTTTAAGCAATTCGCGGAAATCCTTGGAACCGGTCTCCTTTTTCCTCATGATCGTCAGCTTATGCTGGATCATCGGATGGTCAATAACGTGCACTGTGCTCATTGGGTGAAATTTTTCGTAAAGTTACCATATTTTTCCGGACTTATTAACCCTCTGCGACCTTCCATGACTCGATCGTGCGGGTGGCGGTCGAGATGTTCACCCCGACCTTGACGAAGTGGAACACCGGATGCTTGGTCCACTTTTTTTTCAGTTCCCCGGCTTTCAACCCCTGGAACAACTCATCCTCTCCGGCGAAGTAACTATGGATCGTGGAGGATAGCAGTGATTTCCCGAATCTCCGCGGCCTGCTCAGGAACACATATTTGTAATTCTCCGCCAAGTCGTGCACAATCCCCGTCTTGTCGATGTAGAGGTACCCTCCCTCGACAATATTTCTGAACGTCTGCACCCCGATCGGGTACCTTATCCTTTTCTCCTCCATAGCCTTTGCCAATCAATTGTCAATCCCAAAGATAGTGAATATTCCACAAATTCCGCAAACAATCAAAATTGCGGCAGGGAAAGATGCGGCTGTCCTGGAAGGGTAGCGCAGTGTTCATTAAAAAGGCTTATCTTTGCACCCGGTCAGTATAGTAAATGTCATGTGGTTGTCGTTAGCCTTTTTGTCGGCGGTGCTGCTTGGGTTCTACGATTCCTTCAAGAAGGAGTCGCTGAGCGGGAACGCCGTACTTCCGGTACTCTTTCTGAACACGTTGTTCTGCTCGCTCATATTCATTCCGTTCATTCTGCTCTCCTATTGCGGAGGCACCCTTGACGGCAGCATCCTCAAGGTTGGGGAATATGGCGGCTGGGCGGTTCAGAGATGGATCCTCCTGAAGAGTTTCATCGTGTTGAGTTCCTGGACGTTGGGCTATTACGGGATGAAACATCTCCCGCTGACGATCGTCGGCCCGATCAACGCCACGAGGCCGGTTCTCGTTCTGGTCGGGGCGATGCTGATCTTCGGTGAGAAGTTGAACTGGCTTCAGTGGACCGGCGTGCTGCTCGCGGTCGTGTCATTCTTCATGCTGAGCCGCAGCGGAAAAAAGGAAGGGATTGATTTCGAGCATAATGTGTGGATCTATGCGATTGTGGGAGCGGCGGTTCTCGGAGCCCTCAGCGGACTCTACGACAAGTTCCTGATGGATCCGGGCGGCCTGGCGCTGGACAAGATGACTGTCCAGAGCTGGTACAACATCTACCAGTGCGGGATGATGGGCGTGATGATGATGCTCGTCTGGTACCCGAACCGGAAGAAGACAACGCCTTTCCGGTGGCGCTGGCCGATCATATTCATTTCCATATTCCTGAGTGTCGCCGATTTTGTCTATCTCTACGCCCTGACTCTTCCGGGAGCGATGATCTCGGTCGTCTCGATGATCCGCCGCGGCAGCGTCATCGTCAGTTTCCTGTTCGCCGCGCTTGTCTTCAAGGAGAAGAATCTCCGTGGCAAGGCCATCGATCTCGCTCTCGTCCTCCTCGGAATGGTCTTCCTCTATCTCGGTTCCAGATAAGCCCGTCCCGCCGCCGAGTCTGCCGAAGCGTCAGAGCGTAGTCGGATGGCGGTCACGGATACATAACGGAATGTTATCTGTAAAACTTTTTTTGAGAAAGTGTTGTATGAGTGCATTTTATAATATATATTTATGACCTAAACACACTGGTTACAAAACTAATTAACTAATTACAAATCTATTTTTTAGCAATGTCCATGAAACAAAGCATTCTGCGGAGAATAGTTCTGACCATTCTCCTTGGGTTGGCAGGTTTTGCCCTGTCCGCTCAGAATCATCGCATTGAAGGTCTTGTTATGGATGAGACGAATCAGCCTGTTCCCGGAGCCGCCATTCTGGTGAAAGGAACTGCCAATCTCGGAACATCGACAGATCTTGACGGTCATTTTACGCTTGTCGCATCCGGTAATGCCGAACTTCTTGTGACTTGCATCGGCTACATGGATGAAAGTGTCCAGGTGAATGGCCGGGACAAGATCACAGTTGTCCTCAAGGAAGACAACCTTCAGATAACCGAGACAGTGGTTGTCGGTTACGGAACCCAGAAGAAGGTCAACCTCTCCGGGGCCGTCTCAAGCGTCAAGATGGACGAGGTCCTCGGTGACCGTCCGCAGCCGAACGTGGCCGCCGCGCTTCAGGGCGCCATCCCTGGTCTTTACATCAGTTCCGGAAGCAACACTCCGGGACAGACCGGCAAGAGCATCCAGGTCCGCGGTTCAGCGTCTTTCTCCGGCTCGACGACCGGTTCTTCAAGCCTCAGCCCTCTTGTCCTGATTGACAACGTGCCTGGAGACATCGATGCCCTCAACCCTGACGACATCGAGTCCATTTCTGTGCTCAAGGATGCGTCCGCTTCCGCGATTTACGGAGCGCGCGCTGCCGCCGGTGTGATTCTTATCACGACCAAATCGCCAAAGCGCGCACAGAAGGTTTCCATCAGCTACAGCGGAAGCGCGGCTGTTGTCAACGCCATCGACACTCCGAAGCAGGTGGATCTTCCTACTTACATCGGAGTATATAAAGAGGCGTTCAACACCGACACCTATGGCGCAGGTCAGAGTCAGAATCTCGACAAATGGCTTGAGTATTATAACACCTACAAGACGAATCCTTCCGCTCTCAAGAGCCTGGGTACCCTTCTTGACAACGGAGTTTTCATCCCTGACGCGGACGGCCTTCTTTACTATATGGAGGAGAAGGACCAGTACAAGAGGATGATGGAGACAGGCAGTGCCTACAACCACAACATCTCCGCGAGCGGAGCCACCGACAAGATCCGTTTCCGTTTTTCCGGCAACAGATACGATGAGAACGGCCCTCTGGCCGGCAGGAAGGACGTGTACTCCCGCACCGGAATCAATGCGTTTGTCTCGGCCGACATCAGGTCGTGGTTCACCCAGGAAGTGAACGTCTTTTACACCAAGCAGAAGAGGGAGATGGTTGTCGATGAGTCCGGTATTCTGTTCGGGCAAAGAAACATCAATTATGTGCCTGACGGGATTTATGTTCTGGCAGGGGATGACCATGACTACTACTTCTACACTCCGTACAATGCCTTGCAGTTCTCAAAAACGGCTGCCACCAACATCGACCAGCCGCGTGTCTTCACCAAGTCGATCCTCCGGCCGCTTGAGGGGCTTGAGATGGTGTTCGAGTACACCTATTCAAAGTCCGGTACGAACTACAACTACGACTCAGGCAAGTACTATTGCTATAGTCTGCAAGGTTCCATACTGAGCGGCCCGAAGAACGACTACTCGATCGCGCGCAACTTCTTCGAGGAAAGAAACAGTATCAATGCCTACGCCACCTATAAAAAGGACTGGGGCAGGCACCACTTCTCGGTGATGGGCGGTTTCAACCAGGAATACTGGAACTATGCGTATTTCAACACCCGCGCCGAGGATCAGGCGTTCATCGACAATCCTTCGATGAGCAACGCGCAGGGTAAGGTCACCACTTCGGACCAGTATTATGACTATGCTCTCCGAAGCGGATTCGCACGTCTGAACTACAACTATGACGGGCGCTACATCGTCGAGCTCAGCGGCCGTTATGACGGCTCGTCCAAGTTCCCTAAGAAGTCCCGGTTCGGATTCTTCCCGTCATTCTCCGTGGCTTGGAATGCCGCCAACGAGAGCTTCTTGAAGGACACCGATTGGGTGTCGACGCTCAAGCCTCGCTTCTCTTACGGTTCCATCGGCAACCAGGCATCCGTGGGTTACTATGACTATTACTCGACCATGGCTCTCAACACCAAGGGCACGACCTGGCTCAGCACTGCCGATGACGGTTATGTAACCACACTCGGAATGCCTGGCATAGTCAGCGACAGCTTTACCTGGGAGACCATCACCACGACGGATGTCGGCCTTGACTTCACGTTGTTCAAGGGGGCTCTCTACGGTTCGTTCGACTGGTACAGAAGGGACACCAAGGACATCCTTTCGCAGAGTGTCAACCTCCCTGCTGTTCTCGGTGAGACAGCGCCTCTCCAGAATGTCGGAAGCATGCACACCAACGGGTGGGAACTTCAGATCGGCCACAAGGGCGGCATCGGCAAGGATTTCAGCTACAGCGTAGGATTCAATATCTCCGACTACAGATCGTTCGTCGATCACATCAACTTCAATGAAGACAAGAGCCTAAGTTACCTGTACGAGGGCAAGGAACTCGGAGAGATCTGGGGCTACGAGTGGGACGGTTTCTACACGAAGGATGACTTTGAGGATCTTGCGACCTTCACTCTCAAGGATGGCGTCGCCGGCATTCAGGGCGTAAGCCCTCGTCCTGGTGACTTCAAGTACAAGAACCTCCGTGACGGTCAGGTCAATGATGACGACAAGAACATGATCAACACCGGCAAGAACACCGTGGATTGCCCCGGTGACCGCAAGGTGATCGGAAACAGCATGCCTCGCTATCAGTACGGCATCAACCTCAGCGCTGGTTATAAGGGTTTCGGCTTGAGCGTGATGCTTCAGGGAATAGGCAAGCGGGACTTCGCTTCTGTGACCCCGTACAACTACACCCTCAATGCAAGCGATCCTTGCTGGTTCCCTGTACTCGTCGGAACGACCGACTACTGGAGCCCGAAATCGACAGATTCGTCCAGTCCGGACTTCTATGAGGCCGCCAATCCGAACGCCACGCTGCCACGTATTTACGGTTCCGCGCAGGCGTCACTCGCGAACGCGTCCTCAAACAGGTACTACAATGACCACATGCTCCTCAAGGCATCGTATCTCCGCGTTAAGAACATCACCTTGTCCTACACTATCCCTCACAGGATTCTTGAGAAGGTCAGCATTGACGATGTACGTCTCTATGTCAGCTGCGAGAATCTGCTTACTTTCTCGAATCTTCCGAAAGGTATTGACCCTGAGACTCTTGGGTGGTCATATCCTCTCTATCGTACAGTTTCTTTTGGTTTGAACGTTACACTTTAGTTCCCGATAACAGAAAGCATCATGAAAAAAATAGCTTATTTCGCGGCTGTGGCCGCAATGTTGGTTGGGTTCTCTTCCTGCAATGACGAGTTCCTTGATCTGTCCCCTAAGGGGTCAATCACAGATGCTACCGCTTTCAATTCATACGAATCCTGCTATGCGTATCTTCTTACCCTGTATGAAGTGTTCGGTGGCGATTATGGCAACCTCTTCCCTGGACCGGCACCGGTGATAGGACCGTTGGGTACCTCCACAAGGGACACCTATTCCGGTCTCCTTGACAACTATGGCAGCGGTGACGGAACCATTCCTAATTCCTATGCCGATCAGACCATAACCATTCCTACCACGGCAAACGCATATTCGTTGCCTTATAAATGGATACGCAAGGCGAACATCATGCTCGCCCACATAGACGAGCCGAAGGTGTCGGACTCCCAGCGCAAACATCTTGAGTCTCTGTCGCGCTTCTTCAGGGCTTATTCGTACTTCTGTCTTCTTGCCAATTATGGAGATGTCATCTATGCTGACGGAGTCCTCACCGAGTCTTCGGAAGAGTTGCAGAAAGCCAGGGATTCACGTGTTCTGGTGGCCGACAGGATCTATCAGGATCTTCTCTTCTGCGAGGAGAACATCCAGGACAACCTTGCTGAAGGCAACACCGTCAACTCGACCGTGGTGAAGGCTTTCCTCTCACGTTTCTGTCTTTTTGAGGGGACTTGGAGGAAGTACCACAATGTCGCTGATGAGCAGGGCTGCGTCACCGGACAGCAGCTACTTGAGAAGTGCTTCAGCGTTTCCAAGGAGATCGCCGACAGGGGCATTTCCCTTTACACCGGTGACAACAACGACAAGCACCCCGGCAAGGGTTGGGGACAGATGTGGACCACTGAGGATCTTTCGAAGGTTCCTTCCGTGTTCCTTTATGTGAAGTACGTCAATAACATCAAGATGCACCGTCTCGGCCACTTCGAGCACATCGCGTCCGCATCCCTTGAGATGCCTCAGGCCACGGTTGACCTCTATCTTACCAGAGACGGCCTTCCTATCCACAACGCAGGCGTGAAGTACTACAAGTACGATTCCGAGAACGGTTACACCGAAGGCGAGGAATATGACTACGCCAACTGCGATCCATACAAGACCTTCCGTATGAGAGACCCGCGTCTCTGGCAGATGGTGACGCCTCCGTATCACGTGAAAAATAGGACAGACGCAGGCGCGCGTAGCGACGGAAGCGAGTGGATGCATGATCTGAGCAACAATGGCAAGTACGATGAATTCGCCAGCCAGTTCGCTCCGAGAGGTCAGGAAAACAAACTCGATGACGGCACTGTTTACTGGTGGTGTCCGAACTTCCAGACCGCTGCCCATCAGATTGAGTCCCACAAGTCGCTGCCTTCGTCCAACTGGGCAGGCACCGTGCTCATCAACGTGCCGAACATCAAGGGAGGCGCCACCCAGGACTGGTCCAAGGGTGCAACCCAGTACACGACACCTAAGGCATTCCAGCAGGGCCGCTCAGGATACTTTGTCTGGAAGCATGTCGCGAACTGGGACCAGCAGAATCAGAACTATACCTCTGACTTGGCCGGCAAGCCTCAGTTCAAACTCGAAGAGGTCCTTCTTAACTATGCGGAGGTTGCCTTCGAGCTTGGCAAGTTCAATCAAAGTGTTGCGGACGCTACGATCAACAAGCTGCGCGCCCGTGCGGAAGTCGGTAATATGAATGTGGCGGCCATTGACGACAGTTTCGACCCGGACCGCGACAAGACTGTGGACCCGGTGCTTTGGGAAATCCGTCGCGAGCGTCTCATCGAACTTATGGGAGAGAGCTTCTCGTTCGAGGATGTGCGCCGCTGGAAGAAGGCCGACTGGTTTGTCAACAAGCAGGTCTGTGGCGTCTGGGTGGATGCTGACAACATCAGTGCCGTCAAGTCCAAGACCGGAGGCTCCACCGGAGTCCTCAGCGCCACCACCAAGCTTGAGGCCACTCCTGACGAGGTGAAAGCCCAGGGCGGAGGCCACGTGTATTTCTATCTTGACCCTGTCAAGGCCGGAAAGGGATGGAAAGATGCTTATTATCTGCAGCCTATTCCTTCGGAGGAATGTCTGCTGAATCCGAAGCTCGAACAGAACGAAGGTTATTGATCTTGAATTTGGGGCGGTGTCTTAGCCGTCCCTTATTGATTATGTTCAGTGGCTGAATAAGAAATAATGATGATTAAGAAAAGGGTTTGTTCCAAAGTTCTGGCCGGTGCGGTTGGAATGGGTGCGCTTGCGGTCTCTCAAGCTGTGGCCAGGGATGCTCTTCAACAGAAACCGAATGTGCTGTTCCTGTTTGTCGATGATCTGGGCTACAAGGACACCGGATTCACAGGGAGCGATTTCTATGAGACTCCGGTGATCGATTCTCTTGCGCGCCGGTCCATGGTTTTCAATCAGGAATATGCATGTGCCGGCAATAGTGCGCCCAGTCGTGCCTGTCTTATCTCAGGACAGTTCACTCCGCGGCATGGAGTGTTCGCTGTATTCAATACAAAGAGAGGACCGGTTGATAAAATGAGACTGGAGCCGTTCCCGAACAGGTCTCAACTGTCTCTGGATTCATACACCATCGCCGAGGCCATGCGCGATGCCGGGTATCGTACAGGAATGGTAGGCAAATGGCATCTTGGCAATGAGAGGCATGGACCTGTGCGTCAGGGTTTTGAGTTTGCGAATGAGGAACGCGCGCAGGATGCGAAGACTTTTGCGGAAAACAATGATCCTAAACACATGTTCGCGGAGATTGAATGGGTGGAGGATTTCATGGAGAAAGCGGTCCGGGACAAAGTCCCGTTCTTCGCTTATGTTTCATTCCATGCGGTCCATACCCAATGGCAGGCGCGTGAGGAATATGTTCAGCATTTCAAGAATAAGCAAAAGGGAGAATTGCATGATCAGCCGGTGTATGCTGGTATGATCAGGCACATGGATGACGCTATCGGTCAAGTCTTGGCGAAAGTACGTGAACTGGGTGTCTCGGACAACACGATCATCATTTTCACTTCGGACAACGGAGGTGTGCCGAGCACTTCCCAGGCACCGCTCCGTGGTTTCAAAGGATGCCTTTATGAGGGAGGTATCAGGGAGCCTTTCTATATTCACAACCCGGTGTTCATCAAGCCGGGGGTTACGGACCAGGTGGCGGCTCACGTGGACATATATCCTACAGTCCTGGATTTCGCAGGCGGAAGTGTCCCTTCTGACTACAAGCTTGACGGTGTGTCTCTCAAGCCCATTCTTGTCGGTGAGAAAAAAGAGATCAGACGTCCTCCTCTTTTCTGGCATTTCCCCGGCTATCTGGATATGCCGTGTCCTGGCGGCCGTGACAGCGTGTTCCGCCAGAGGCCGTCGACGGTCATGCGTGACGGAGACTGGAAAATCACCCTTTTCTATGAAGAGTGGATGCTTGACGGCGGCTGGGAGCGCAGAAACGAGAACAACAGCGTCGAACTGTATAACATCAGGGAGGATATCTCCGAAAGCCATAATCTTGCTTCGGAAATGCCGAAAAAACGCGACGAGCTTCTCAAGAAGATGCTTAAGTGGATCAAGGATAACAATGTACAATGTCCAACCGTAAAATGACAGTGCATAATATGAGAAAGTCAATAGCGATGATTGTTTCTTTGCTGGTGTCCGTGTCTGTTTTTGCCGGCGGTACTCAGGATAAGCCGAACATTGTGTTTTTTATGGCTGAAGGCCTCTCGATGGAGAACTTGTCCCTCTATGACGGGGCCGCCGCTTCCGCTCCCAATCTGGAGGGGCTGGCTGGTCATGGAATTGTGTTCGATAATGCATATTCCTGCTCCTCTGTCGGTTCTGTGGCCATAAGCAGCCTTGTCACAGGATGCTATGCTCCATCTTTAGGGATGTCGGGGCATAGAGGACCCGATCAGGTGAGATTGCCGGAAGGCATTCATTTGTTCCCATATTACCTCAGGGAAGCCGGTTATCATACCAGTTGCTCGAAGACTGAATATGACTGCGTGAGGGAGAAAGACGCCTGGGATCAGGAAAATGGAAAGATGGGGGATTGGAGGAACAGGGAAGACCCGTCGCAGCCATTCTTCCATTGTCTTACGGTCTCAGGCTGCCATGAGAGTCCGTTGCGTCCGGAGTCCGCCGCTGACAATCATGACGAGACCGGGAAAATGGATGACGTGTTGGGTGAACTTCTTGACATGTTGGAGGAGGACGGTCAGCTCGACAACACTTTCGTGTTCTGTTTCGGGCTCAATGGGGGATGCCTTTCCGGAACAAAGGCATTTGAACACAGAGTCCCTATGGTGGTGTACATTCCGGACAGATGGGAGGAGCTTTCTCCCCTCGTGAAAGGCTCCCGTTCCAATGCCGTGGTCTCCTTTCTGGATCTGGCTCCGACTCTTCTGAATCTGGCGGATGTGGAGATTCCTGCATATATGGATGGTTCGCCTGTGTTGGGTAAGAATATATGGTCCGGTGAACTTCTGGAGAGGGACATGGCCGTCTGCTATGATGACCGGTATGATGGATTCCATACCTGTGACAGAATTGTCAGAAAGCAGGATTATGAATATTCGAGGAGTTTCTACCCTTATCAGCCTGCCGCGCTGAGCGGGTGGCGCAAGATACATGGGGAGAGCGGAGAAACGCTTTGTCTGATCGGCGGGGACCGTTCCCGGACGAAGGATCTTGTGAAGAATCCGGATTATGGGCGGATTCTTGACTTCATGAGATCGCTCCTGGATGAGAAGATGTTGGAGGAGATTGACTTGGGGATCATCCCCGAAGCGTTGTGGTTTGATCATGTCTCTGACATCGAAGGCTACAAGGCGAGGATCAAGGATAAATATGCGGATTATCTTGCGGCTGCGAATATGTCCGGAAAACCTTTCAAGGAGGTTTCACGGCAACTCAAGGCTTCCCTGAAATCAGATGACGAGGTTGTCTTGTTCTGGGCTTTGGTGGCATGCAACACGTACGGCGGGGAGGCGGCCGGCATGAAACGCGGCATACGTAGCCTTCTGGAGAGGGGGACTCCTCTTGTCGGCAGCAAGGCCGCGTTGTATCTGGCGAGATTCTGCGGATTCGACCCGGAGGAGTTTTTCAACGAAGCCATGGAGGCGTCCCGTAACAGAGGAGAGAGACTTTCCGTCCTGAATGATGCCGCCGTTCTCAAGGCTCTGGAGCCCCTGCCTTGAACAGACCTTGGAACAATCAAAAATCCGCCCCGGCAAGGGACGGATTTTTTTGAATATGTCAGCGCAGGCGCCTACTTGCTCTGCTCGATGGCGGCCTGTGCCGCTGAGAGACGGGCGATAGGCACGCGGAACGGCGAGCAGGAAACGTAGTCGACACCGATCTTGTTGAAGAAACGGATCGATGCGGGGTCTCCGCCGTGCTCTCCACAGACACCGCACTTGAGGTCCGGCCTCTTGGAACGTCCGGCCTGGATGCCGAACTCGACCAGTTTGCCGACGCTCTTGGTGTCTATGGTCTGGAACGGATCGGCGTCAAGGATCTTGTTGCCGAGGTACTCACCCATGAAGGTGCCGACATCGTCACGGGAGAAGCCGAATGTCATCTGCGTGAGGTCGTTGGTGCCGAATGAGAAGAACTCCGCGGCGCGGGCCATCCTGTCGGCGGTCAGTGCGGCGCGAGGGATCTCGATCATGGTTCCGAAGTTGTAGAGGATGAATTGGCGGGAAGTGCCTTCAACCTCAGCCTTCACCCTGTCGCAGATCGCTCTCTGGAAGCTGAGCTCACGGGCGGAGATGGTCACAGGGATCATTATCTCAGGGTGAGGGTTGAATCCTTCCTGCTGAAGCTCGGCCGTGGCGGTGAAGATTGCCCTGTACTGGGTCTCGGCGATGAGAGGGTAGGACATGTGCAGACGTACTCCTCGGTGACCCATCATAGGGTTGACCTCGTGAAGGGCCTCGCCGCGCTTCTCGATGTCCTCGACGGTGACACCCAGTTCCTTGGCGATCTCCTTCTCCTTCTCCTCTGTCTTAGGGACGAACTCGTGGAGAGGCGGGTCGAGCAGACGGAAGACGACAGGCTTGCCGTCCATGATCTTCAATGTGCTCTTGGCCGAGGCCTTGATGTAAGGCTCCAGTTCGGCGAGAGCGGCTTTCCTCTCCGCGTCGGTGTTGCAGAGAATCATCTTGCGGAGTTTTGCGAGAGGCTGCTCGGAGTTGGCTCCGTAGAACATGTGCTCGATACGGAACAGTCCGATTCCCTCGGCTCCGAAGTTCAGGGCCTTCTGCGCATCCTCAGGGGTGTCCGCATTGGTCCTGACACCGATCTTGCGGAACTTGTCAACGATCGACATGAACTTGATGAACAGCGGGTTCTCGGAAGCGTCCATCGTGCCGATCTTCTCTCCGTAAACGAATCCCTTTGTTCCGTTGAGGCTCATCCAGTCGCCTTCCTTGAATGTGGCGTCGCCGAAGGAGACGGTCTTCGCCTCGAAGTTGATTTTCATTGACTCGCAGCCCACGATGCAGCACTTGCCCCATCCGCGTGCCACAAGGGCGGCGTGCGAGGTCATGCCTCCGCGGGTGGTGAGGATGCCGTTGGCGGCGCGCATGCCCTCGATGTCCTCAGGGGAAGTCTCCTCACGGATGAGGATGGCCTTCCTGCCGTTGGCGCTGGCCTCCATCGCGGCCTCGGATGTGAACACAACCTGGCCCACGGCTCCGCCCGGAGACGCTGGGAGACCTATGGCGAGGACCTTCGCCTTCTTCTCTGACGCAGGGTTGAGGATCGGGTGGAGAAGCTCGTCGAGCTGTGCGGGTGAAACCCTCATCACGGCCGTCTTCTCGTCGATCATCTTCTCGTCAACCATGTCCATAGCCATCTGGAGGGCGGCCAGACCGGTCCTCTTGCCGATCCTGCACTGGAGCATCCAAAGGTGACCCTCCTGGATGGTGAACTCGATGTCCTGCATGTCGTGGAAGTGCTGCTCAAGCCTGAGGCGGATGCCGTCAAGCTCCTTGTAAACCTCCGGCATGGCGGTCTCAAGGGACTGCAGATCCTTGTTCTTCTCTGTCTTCGTGGCCTCGTTCAGAGGGTTAGGGGTACGGATTCCGGCCACCACATCCTCGCCCTGCGCATTGATCAGCCATTCTCCGTAGAACTTGTTGTCACCGGTGGCAGGGTTGCGTGAGAACGCCACGCCGGTGGCGGAGGTGTCGCCCATGTTGCCGAACACCATCGACTGCACGTTGACAGCCGTCCCCCAGTCATCAGGAATCTTCTCGATCCTTCTGTAGGCGATGGCCCTCTTGCCGTTCCATGACTTGAACACTCCGCCGATCGAACCCCAGAGCTGATCCTCGGCAGTGTCCGGGAAGTCCACACCGAGAACCTCCTTTACCTTTGCCTTGAATCTCACGCAGAGGTCCTGAAGCTCCTCGGCTGTGATGTCGGTGTCGGACTTGTAGCCCTTCTTCTCCTTGAGCTCCATCATCATCCTGTCGAGCTGCTGGCGGATTCCCTGTCCGTCCGCCGGCTCGATGCCCTCGGCCTTCTCCATGACGACATCGGAGTACATCATGATGAGACGCCTGTAAGCGTCATAGACAAACCTCGGGTTGCCGGTCTTCTGGATCATTCCCGGAAGGGTGGCCGAGCAGAGGCCGATGTTGAGGATGGTGTCCATCATTCCCGGCATGGAACTTCTGGCGCCAGAGCGGCAGCTCACGAGAAGCGGGTCGGAAGGATCGCCGAATTTCTTGCCCATGACAGTCTCTGTGGCTTTCAAAGCCTCGGCGACCTCTTTCCTGAGATCCTCCGTATAACCACCGCCGAGAGAGTAATACTCGGCGCAGCATTCAGTTGTGATTGTGAAACCGGCAGGCACCGGCATGCCGAGCTTGCTCATCTCGGCCAGATTGGCTCCCTTTCCTCCCAGGAGCTCGCGCATCTGTCCATCGCCCTCGGCGGTCTTGCCTCCGAAACGATAGACTCTTTTCTTTTTGTCGAACATATTATTAAAATTTGTTTGTTCTGATGAAAACAGATTACAAAATTACTAAAAATCTTTGGTTATACCAATCGCGGAAGCGGAGCCAAAAAGACACCTGCTACAAAAGGCGCGACGCGATGTCGGACAGCTCGCTCCTCTCACCGATTTTCAGGAATATGTGCTCGAAGAGCCTCTGCCCGTCCATCTTCTCGTTCAGGTGTGAGAGACCGTTGGACCACTGGTCCAGATAGGGCTGGTCAATCTGGAATATGTCTCCGGTGAAAACCATCTTTGTGCCTTCCCCGGCCCTTGTGATGATTGTCTTCACCTCGTTCGGCGTCAGGTTCTGGGCTTCGTCGCAGATGAGGAACACCCGTCCGAGACTCCGGCCCCTGATGTAGGCGAGAGGGGAGATGAGCAGTTTCTCCTCCTTGAGCATCGCCTCGATCCGGAGAGCCTCCTTGCTGGAAGGACGGAACTGGGCCTTGATGACATTCAGATTGTCCATCAGCGGCTGGATGAACGGACTCATCTTAGTCTTCTGGTCTCCGGGGATGAATCCGATGTCCTGATTGCCAAGCACTATCGTCGGCCTCGTGAGGATGATCTGGTCGAAGTCCCCGGCCAGTTCAAGCGCTGCCGCCAGCGCCAGGAGAGTCTTCCCGGTGCCGGCTCCGCCGGTCATCGAGACCAGCTGTATGGCGGGATTCAGACAGGCGTCAAGCGCGAACTTCTGCTCCTCGTTGCGCGGGCGTATTCCGTAGGCCTGCCTGTTCTTGACCAGCACGATCCTGCCCCTGTCCGAGTCGTATCTCGCACAGACGGTGTTCTCCGGTCCCTTGATCTTGTAAAGCTGGTTCGGCTTAGGCTCGACCTTGCAGGCGGCCTTCCAGTCCACGGATGTCTCCGGGCTGTAGGCGAGACTTTGGAGCACTGCCGGCGGGACTCCGCCAAGGTACTGCACCTCCTTGTTGGCTTTCTCGATCTTGTCTTCTTCGATCCGGTCGGTCAGGTAGTCCTGCACCTCCATCCCGGAGGCCTTGGCCTTCATCCTCAGGTTGATGTCCTTGGTGACGAGCGCCACGAACCTGTCCGGATTGTTGTCGCGGGTCCAGATCGCGGTCGCAAGGATCCTGTGGTCGGGAATGTCATCGTAGAACATCCCTTTCATGCTCTCCGGGAAAGGATGTCCCGGGTCTATCATGATGTTGCCCAGCCCCTTGCCGATCGGAACACCGTGTTTCCCGAAGGATTTCCCGTCGGTGATGCGGTCGATGTCCCTGAGGAATCCTCTGGCGTTGAACGCCAGATTGTCGTTGCCTTTCTTGAACTTGTCGAGCTCCTCGATGACGGCGATCGGAATCACCAGATCGTTGTCCTGGAACTTTCGGACGGCCTTGTGGTCATGCAGGATGATGTTCGTGTCGAGAACAAAGATTTTGGGCTTCCTGCCGCCCTCTCCGCCGCGCGGAGTGTCAGCGTATCTTGCCATATATAGTCATAATGTCAGTCTTCTCCTTCGGAGGCCTGTCCGTTGAGCAGGGATTGCAGGATGCATGCGATCCCGCTGTCGCCTCCGGCTTTCACGTTGACCTCACCGGAGCCTGCCACAGGATGTCCGATGGGGTAATAGGCGATGTCCTGGAGCAGGAACTCGGCGTCGGCATAGTCGTAGTCGGAATCCTTGATCTGGATGACCGCGCCGGGGATCTCGGCAAACAGAATCCTCTCTCTGCGGCTCTCGCCGTAGGCGCTCATGATCCCGCTGATGTCGATGTCCGCCCCGATGTCTTCGGAACACATCGACTTGAGCGCTCCGAGAAGCCCTCCGTCGCAGACGGTGGCCGCCGCCACGGCGACCTTGTCTTCCACGAATTCCCGCACGACCTCATGGCAGTCGATGAAATAGTCGGCATCTCCGATTTCCGGGAAATTGTCCCCTCCCTGTCCGAGAGCGTCGTAGAGGAGCGATCCTCCAAGCCGGAAATCACAGGAGTCGAAAGGAATATAGATGATCCAGCTGTCTGGATCAGCGGCCAGTTTGTCCGGGACGGCGCGGTGTCTGCCCAGCACCGGATGCCCGCTGCCGAACGGTGCGTCATCCTGCAGGAAGATCCCGTCTTCCTCCGGAGTCTCTGCTTCTCCGCATGCTCCTACTCTGAAGGAGACCTTGCAAAGCCGTCCGCTTTCCGCGAACGAGTAGCCGCTCAGGCATATTCCCAGATCATTGATGTAGGCGGCTGTGGCTTCGGCGGAAGAGTAGAACGCCGCCATGTTTCCCAGCGGCCTGCCGTCCCATCTCCATTTCGCGGCGATGGTCAGATCTCCGAGCTTGAAATGGCCGTTCATCCAGACCGCGTCCAGAAGAGCCTTCGCTATCCGGCCTTTGGTGTAGGTGTCGGCGAACGCCGTCGGGAACGGCCTTGGCTCTTCCATGAGTCGGGCAACCCTCTTAAGGCAGTCCCGGACACTCGGATCCGGAGATGTTCTCATGGAAGGCGACGGATCGGTGCTCTCATCGACAACAGGCTCGAAACCGTCGCCGCTGTGAGCCGGAGCCTCATTCCGGGCCGCGAGGCAGTCATCAAGCATTTCCGCCGGGGTCAACTGTCTGGAGACCCCGTCGATGATGTACTTTGAGTGAAGCGCTGATGTTTTTTCTTTCATGCCGTTGGAATATGTCCGTAAATTTAGGTAAATTTGAGTTCAGTTCAAAAACAACAAGCAGATCTGAACAATAAATGGAACCGTTTTCCAAAAAGAATTATCAGAACAAGGTGGAGGCGATCTTCACCAGATTCCCGTCAGTCCAGAAGGTCTCGTTCAAGGATGCCTACAAGCCAGGGTTGGAGAACATGCTGCGGTTTGAGGAAATCCTCGGCAATCCGCACGAAGCCCTGCGGACAATCCACGTGGCCGGCACGAACGGCAAAGGGTCGGTGGCGAACATGCTCGCCTCGGCATTGTCGGCCTGCGGTCTCATTGTCGGCCTCTACACCTCGCCGCACATCGTGGATTTCCGGGAGCGCATGCGGATCGCCTCCCCGGCGCATGAGTCCGCTGATCCGGTCGCTGAGCCTGTCGAAGCGTACTGGTCGACCAAGGCCGCTTCAACACTCCCTGCGACCGAAGGACGGTCTGCCGGAACCGCGCGGCTGGTGTCAGAGGAATATGTTTACGATTTCCTCTGCCGGTACGAGGCGGACATGGATGCCCTTGGCCTTTCGTTCTTCGAGATCACGACCGGGATGGCCTTCAAATGGTTCGCCGATCGGAAAGTGGATGTGGCCGTGATCGAGGTCGGTCTCGGAGGCCGCCTTGACAGCACGAATGTCATAACTCCCGATCTCTCGATAGTCACAGGCATCGCGTTGGACCATTGCGCCCTGCTGGGAAACACATTGGAGGCGATCGCCGGCGAGAAGGCGGGGATATTCAAGAAAAATGTCCCGGCCCTTGTCGGGGAGTGCCTTCCGGAGACGCGTCCCGTGTTCGAGGCCATGGCCGCGGAGACCGGATGTCCGCTAAAATTCGCCGAGGATGCCGAACCGGAGCTTTGGTATAGGAGCGGGGAGATCTTGAGGACGATGGATCTTCGCGGCAAGTACCAGAGGAGGAACCTCCGGACCTCGCTCGCCGCCATCGACATATTGAAGAACATGCCTGAATATTCCGGTCTGTCGGATTCCGCGGCGGTGGTCTCCGCGATAGTCCGCACAGCCTCCAGAATGGGCTTCCACGGCCGGTGGGAACGGCTTTCCACCCAACCGTTCATCATCGCCGACATCGGCCACAACCCGGCGGCGCTGAAAGAGAACTTCGCCCAGCTGGAGTCGATGGTGTCGGATGGGGAGTGCTCCTCCCTGATCCTGGTCTATGCGGTGATGGCCGACAAGGATCTGGACGGCATCATGCCGCTGATTCCGGAGGACGCCACCTGCATATTCACGAATCCGGAGATTCGCCGAGCCCTCCCGGAGAAGGAACTGACAGCGCGCTACCGCACCTTCTGTGCGTCGAACGGAAGGCCTGTGAACCGCATCTACGATGCCCCGGATGTCCGCAATGCCCTTTCGATGGCGATCAATCTGGCCCGTGAGACCTCCCGCAAGCCGGACAGCTCCGGCATTTCGTTCCCGCTGATCTATGTCGGCGGCAGCACCTACCTTGTCAGCGAGGCCGTGCAGATTCTGGGCAAATGCTCAGATGTCTCCGAAAATCCTGCTTCGGGCCAGCAGGCACGCCCCGACAGCACCGGACATGTCGCCTAAGGAGGACGTGGCTATGTGGACGTTCTGGCTCATCAGCCTGAGGGAGTATTTCCGGATCGCCAGTTCGGCCGGTTGGAGAAAGTCATAAGGCTTGGCCTGCGACATGGCTCCTCCGAGGATGATCGTCTCGGGATTGAACAGATTTATCAATCCGGCTCTCTTCCAGCGATCCGATGAACGAGGTCACTCTTTCGCAGAGGTTGTCGAAAGTCTCGTAGGTGTTCTCGAAGCGGAAGTCGGTGTGCTTTCCCAGATTCACGACATTCCCGGAGAAATCGCTCATGGCTATGTTGAGGGTGGAAGTCCTCATGTCGATGCCCAGAAAATAGCAGGAGTCGAGATCGATTCCGTAGCGCACCGTCCTTCTGCCTTTCGTGTGCAGGTTCACCCGTTCCTTCTCGTTGATGACGCCGACCTCCAGCAGCTCTGAGACGATCCTCCCGTCGCTGGCCCAGGGCGGTGCCCGGGGCGGAATCGGAGGCACGACCAACTACAACGGCCGCCCTTCAGATCCTCGACTGGTCCTGGGAATGGGGCTGGGACAAGGAATATGGCGGAATCATCAATTTCCGTGACTGCAAGGGCCTCCCTCATCAGGACTACTCGCAGGACATGAAGTTCTGGTGGCCGCGGATGGTGGCTGTGATCGCGTCCCTGTACGCTTTCAGACTGACCGGTGATGAGAAGTACCGCAGGAAGCATGAGATGGTGGATGACTATCTTTACGCCCATGTCCCTGATTCCGGGTACGGAGAGTGGTACGGCTGCCTCCACCGGGACGGAACCGTGGCGCAGTCTGCCAAGGGCAACCTGTTCAAAGGTCCGTTCCACATTCCCCGCATGCTGATGCGCGCATGAGCTGTGTTCCGAAATATTTCATATCTTTACGACATCATGAAAAATAAAATGCTTCTTTTGCTGGCGGCCCTTCTGTCGCTGCCTTCGGTTCTTCGAGCGTCGGACTCTCTTTGGGTCCGCTGCCCGCAGACTCCGATTCTCATTGACCGCACGGACAATGTCCTGTTCCGGCTTCGCGTCCCCGACGCGAAGCCCGGCGACGTGCTGGAGTCTGTCACGGTGGAGTTCGACGGGAAGCCGGATCACGGGTCCGTCGCCGAACTTCGTCTTTTCTATTCGGGAACGGAGGCGGCTCGGCGTCAGGGCGTGCATTTCAGCCCGGTCGAGTACATATCCTCTCATGATGTCTGGAACACGCGGTCCGCTAACCCTTCCTATTCAGTGCTTCAGGAGCAGACGGACCGGATAGGGCGCAAGGTTGTCCTTCATTCGGGACAACGGATGACCGGAGGGATCAACTATTACTGGGTGAGTGTCCGGATGGATCCCAAGGCTTCTCTCCTGACAGGATTGAAGGCCAGGATCTCGGAGGTCGTGATAAACGGGGCCAAGGTTCCTCTCGCCGGTGACCGGCAGTCTGTGATCCGCCGGATGGGCTACGGAGTACGCCACGCCGGGGATGACCATTCCAAGGCCTACCGTATTCCGGGACTGGTCACGACAAATTCCGGAAGCCTCATAGGTGTCTATGACGTGCGCTGGAACAACAGCGCCGACCTGCAGGAGCGCATCGACATAGGTGTGAGCCGGAGTACGGACAGGGGACAGACCTGGGAGCCTATGCGTATTGCGATGTCTTTCTCTGATGCCGACGGCCTTCCTTCCGGCCAGAACGGGGTCGGAGATCCGGCCGTGCTGGTCGATGAGAACACCGGAACCGTCTGGGCGGTGGCTGTCTGGACCCACGGGATGGGCAACGGCAGAGCCTGGACGAACTCCATGCCCGGAATGGAACCGATCGAGACCCCGCAGCTTATGCTTGTGCGCAGCGATGACGACGGACGCACCTGGAGCGAGCCGGTCAATGTCACGAAACAAGTGAAGGAACCTTCGTGGTGTTTCCTTCTTCAAGGTCCCGGCCGGGGCATAACCATGCGTGACGGCACATTGGTGTTCGCCATCCAGTTCATCGACAAGGATAGGATGCCGCACGCCGGCATAATGTACAGCAAGGATCACGGGGAGACCTGGCATATTCATAATCCGGCCCGTCCGAACACGACGGAGGCCCAGGTCGCCGAGGTGGAGCCTGGAGTGCTGATGCTGAACATGCGGGACAACCTGGGAGGTGCGCGCGCCGTGATGCTCACCAAGGACTTGGGACGCACATGGACGGAGCATGTGTCGCACAGGACGACCCTGCGCGAGCCTGTCTGCATGGCCAGCCTGATCTCTGTGCCGGCTCGGAAGAACGTGTTGGGCAAGGATCTGCTGCTGTTCTCCAACCCGGACACCACCGACGGACGCTACAACATCACGATAAAGGCCAGCCTCGACGGAGGCGTGACGTGGCCTTACAGCCTGTTGCTCGACGAGGAGAAAGGCTGGGGCTACTCCTGCCTCACGATGGTTGACCCGGAGACGGTGGGAATCCTGTACGAGTCGAGCGTGGCCCACATGACGTTCCAGTCCGTGAAATTAAAAGATATTGTAAGATGAGACTTCAGCTGACATTTTTTATTGTCCTGTCGGCCTTGACCGGTTGCGTCGGGCATGACCGGGAGCCGGTGCTGCTTCCTGTGCCGCAGGAAGTGGCGTGGACGAAGGGTGATTTCCAAGGAATTGAGGTGAATCTGACCGGGGAGCCTTCCGTGACGGGAATGGTGCGGGACTGGCTGGATGAAGCCGGAGTCGGCTGTTCGGAATCCGCCGTGAAACAGGTCGTTGTCACGTTGGCCGGACAGATTGACAAGGCTGTCGTCAATCAGGATGAAGCCTACAGGATGACCGTTTCTCCGGACTCGGTCAGCATAGAGGCTGTGACCGAGAAAGGGGTCTATTGGGCGGTCCAGACATTGCGCCAGCTGGCGGAGAAGACAAAGAGAGGAATAAGGATCCCTTGCTGCGTGATCACCGACTGGCCCGCGTTCAGGATCAGAGGCTTCATGCACGACACGGGACGCTCATTCATCGACCCTGAGGAGATCAAGCATGAGATCGAGCTTCTTTCCCGCTACAAGATCAACACCTTCCATTGGCATCTGACGGAGAATCAGGCATGGAGACTCGAAAGCAGGATCTACCCGCAGCTCAACTCGCCGGAGAACATGACCCGTCACCAGGGACGCTACTACACCTGGGATCAGGTACGTGACATCCTTGATTGCTGCCGCAGACATCAGGTGCTGCTTATTCCCGAAATAGACATGCCGGGCCACAGTGCCGCCTTCGTCAGGACTTTCGGATGCGACATGCAGAGTCCAAAGGGGAAGGCGATCCTGAAGGAACTTGTCTCAGAGGCCTGTGAACTTTTTGCGGAAGTCCCTTATCTCCACATAGGTACGGACGAGGTCCATTTCTCCGACCCTGGTTTTGTCCCGGAGATGGTGGCCTTCGTGCGCTCCAAGGGCAAGAAAGTGATCTCGTGGAATCCGGGTTATGAATATGCTCCCGGAGAGATCGACATGACCCAGCTCTGGAGCTACCGCGGCAAGGCGCAGCCGGGGATCCCCGCCATAGACTGCCGTTTCCACTATGCGAATCATTTTGACTTGTTCGGAGACATCGTGATCCTTTACAACAGCCGGGTCTATGACACGGAACAGGGCAACGAAGACATCGCCGGCACGATCGTGGCCTTCTGGAATGACCACAAACTGCCTGACGAGAGGAGTATTCTTACCCAGAACGCATTCTACCCTTACATGCTGGCCATCGCGGAGCGGTCCTGGCTCGGAGGAGGAAGCGAGTATTTCAACGGGAACGGCGTGATCCTCCCGTCAGACACAAGCCGTGTCTTCAGGAACTTCGCTGATTTTGAGCGCCGTATGCTTTGGCACAAGGAACATGCCCTGTCCGGGGAGCCGTTCCCTTATGTCAGGCAGACGGATGTCCGCTGGGTTGTCACGGACGCTTTCCCCAACGGGGGAGACCTTTCCCGTTCATTCCCGCCTGAGGAAGGAATCTCCGACAGCTACACTTTCGCCGGCAAGGAATATGGCGTTCACCGCGTCACCGGTGCGGGAATATACCTGCGTCACGTCTGGGGAACCACCATTCCGGCTTTGTTCAAGGAGCCGGAAGAGAACAGAACGGCCTACGCCTACACATGGGTATATTCACCGAAACCTCAGGATGTTGGGATGCTGGTCGAATTCCAGAACTACAGCCGCTCGGTGGACGATCTGCCGCCTCCGCAGGGGTGCTGGGACTTCAAGGGCAGCAGGATCTGGCTGAACGATAAGGAGCTGCTCCCTCCGGTCTGGACCAACACCTACAGAGAGAAAGCCACTGAGATAGATCTGGCCAATGAGAATTGTACGGGCCGTCCTCCTATGCCGGTCCATCTTGACAAAGGATGGAACAAAGTGTTCATGAAATTGCCTGTCGGACGTTTCACCACGCCCCAGACAAGGTTGGTCAAGTGGATGTTCACGGCTGTGTTCGTCACGCCGGACGGAAGCCGGGCGGTGGATGGGTTGACATATTCACCGGATAAGATAAGGTAGTTGATGATGAGACGGTTGATCTTTGTTTTCATTGTGTCGCTGACGCTCCTGCCGCTTGCCGCTCGGGAGCGGATCAAGGTGGCCTGTGTGGGCAACAGCGTCACTTATGGCTACGGACTGGAGAACCGGGATGCGGAATGCTACCCTTCAAGGCTTCAGACCTTGCTTGGGGATGACTATGATGTCCGCAATTTCGGCCATTCCGGCGCCACCCTAATTCGCCGGGCCTATCGTCCTTACACTGAGCAGCAGGCCTACGTCGATGCCATAGACTTCGCGGCTGACATAGTCGTCATCCATCTCGGGCTGAACGACACAGACCCCAGAGCCTGGCCGAACTACCGGGATGAGTTCGTGACGGACTATCTTGCGCTCATCGATGATTTCCGCAAGGCGAATCCGGAATGCCGGATCTGGGTCTGCCGCATGACTCCTATCTCGCACCGCCACCATCGTTTCAAGTCCGGGACCCGCGACTGGTACTGGATGGAGCAGGAGCGCATAGAACTTGTGGCCAAGGTCGCCGGAACTGGACTGATCGACCTCCAGAAGCCTTTGTACGCCCGTCCCGACCTGTTGCCTGACGCCTTGCATCCGGATGCGGAGGGCGCCGGCATCATGGCGCGTGCGGTGTTCTCGGCTTTGACGGGGGATTACGGCGGTCTCGGGATGCCGGAAATATATTCGGACGGAATGGTTCTGCAACGTGGGCGCTCTATAGAAATAAGCGGAACCGCCGATGCCGGGGAAAAGGTGACGGTCCGCGTCGCCGGTCAGAAGAAGAGCGCCGTGGCTGGCCCTGACGGAGCCTGGAGCATCTGTCTCGATCCTCTGTCCGCAGCCACGGGGCTGACTTTGAGCGTTTTCACGCCGAAGCGTCACCTGCGGTACAAGGATGTCGTCGCCGGAGAGGTCTGGGTCTGCTCCGGGCAGTCGAACATGGCTTTCCTGACGAAATCGATGGTTCCGCAGGAGCGTTCCGAGGCTCTGGAGACGGCCGGGAGGCAGGAAAAGACAGTCCGCCTGTTCAACATGAAGCCAAGATGCCACACCGGCGATGTTGTCTGGAATAAGGCTGACTGTGATTCTCTGAACCGTCTGCAGTACTTCACTCCCGCCGTTTGGGAGCATTGCTCTGCCGCCGCCGCGGACTCCTTTTCGGCTGTAGGCCTTGCCTTCGGCCAGATGCTCGCGGATTCTCTTGACGTGCCTGTCGGATTGATTCTCAACGCCGTGGGCGGATCCCCGGCGGAATCGTGGATCGACCGCAGGACTCTTGAGTTCGAGTTTCCCGACATCCTTTACGACTGGCTGCGCAATGATTTCATCCAGCTGTGGGTGCGTGAGCGCGCTTCATTGAACATAAAGGCTGCCGAGAATCCTTTCCAGAGGCACCCTTACGAGCCGTGCTACCTTTTCGAGACCGGTGTGAAGCCGCTCGGACGATTCCCTGTCCGTGGGGTGGTCTGGTACCAGGGAGAGTCGAACGCCCACAACATCGAGGCGCACGAGCGTCTGTTCCCGCTTCTTGTCCAGAGCTGGCGTTCCTGGTGGGGCGATCCTGAACTGCAGTTCCTCTTTGTCCAGCTGTCAAGTCTGAACCGCCCGAGCTGGCCTTGGTTCAGGGACAGCCAGAGAAGGCTTGCCGAGGCCGTGCCTGATTGCGCGATGGCGGTTAGCAGCGACAGGGGAGACTCACTTGACGTGCATCCTCGCCGCAAACTGGATGTAGGAAGACGTCTGGGGGTTCAGGCTCTTTACAATGTCTATGGTGACAGGGACGTTGTTCCGTCCGGTCCGGAGATCAAATCCGCCAGACTGGAAGGGGACGGGGTCGTGCTTGCCTTCGGTTGGGCTGACGGACTCCGGTCTTCCGACGGACAGAGTCTCCGCACTTTCGAACTGGCCGGAGAGGATGAACAGTTCCGTCCCGCCGAGGCTTCCGTGGAGGGGCAGGTGATCAGACTGCGCTGCCATGAAGTCGCCGATCCCAAGTGGGTACGCTACGGCTGGCAACCTTTCACCCGGGCCAATCTGGTGAACGGCGCCTGTCTGCCGGCATCAACTTTCCGGATGAAAGTTGAATAGTTTTCCCCTCGCGGACAGTTGTCCATTTGGGAGAGTATGGTGAAATCTTACAATGAATAAGACGGAACGGGAGCCTGTATGGCGCTTTCCCTGCAGCTGATCATCCTGAAACCCAAGATTGACAACATGCAGTAGGGGGATGCGCGAAGCCTCGGGTGACGAAAACCTCAAAAAAAGTTTGAAAAAATTTGCGGTAATCAAAAAAAGTAGTACCTTTGCACCACCCGAACGGAGAACAACGGGAAACGCTTCGGGAGCTTAGCTCAGTTGGTTCAGAGCGTCTGCCTTACAAGCAGAGGGTCGGGGGTTCGACTCCCTCAGCTCCCACAAAAAAGACCTCGTCAGGATTTCTGATGAGGCCTTTTTCCGTTTATTGAAATTTGACTAAATTTGAACGTAAGGGTCGGGGACATGGGATCAAGTCCAAAACCCTGTGTTTGGGTGCACCCGGGACTTGATTCCGGGTTTTGGATCGGAGCTGCCTGTGGCCGCCTGCTTGCAAGAATTGAGATTTTAAGAATATGGATGACAATAACAGGAAACTCTACCCGTTGAGGTTTGCGGATGAGTGTGCGGATGTCCCTTGGGGACGTGTCAGCTACCAGATCGCAGACCTTGGGTTCAAGGATTCGATGATTGACAACGGCTGGTTCGGAGGCAACACTCTGAGCGAGCTGATGGGGACCTATCTGGAGAGGGTCGTCGGGGATGATGTGTTCGAGTTCTACGGCCTTCAGTTCCCCGTGATGGTGAAGGTCATGGATGTGACCGGTTGGCAGCCCCTGCAGATGAACGCAGCCGATGACGTGGCTGCCGAAAGGTACGATTCGTTCGGCAAGACCGCCCTTTGGTATGTTCAGGACGCCGCTCCCGGCTCCGAGTTGCTGCTGGGCTTCAACCGCGATGTCGATCCGGCCGAATTCTACACCAGATGCCAGGACGGGACGGTCAGGGAGGTTCTGAGCATAGTCAAGCCGCATAAGGGTGAAGCGTACCTGATCAAGCCCGGGACGGTTTTCGCAGCCGGTCCGGGGCTGAAGATCGTCGAGATCGCCGAGAGTTCTGAACTCGCCTTCAGTCTCCACGATTTTGGTGTGGGACTTCCCGGCTCGGAGGAACTGTCGCTTGAAGAGGCGTTCGATCTTATTGATTTCAAGAAACATGTCCCTGAACCTGTGGCCGGGGACAACAAGCTGGCGGTCTGCCCGGAATTTGTGGTGACAAGACTCGATCTGAAGGACGGCCTGCACATATTCTCGGAACTGCCGGGCAGTTTCGCCGTCTATTACTGCGTCTCCGGAGAGGCTGCGGTGCAGGTTCCGTCAGAGAACGGCAAAGGCTCCGGGAGCGTGGAGTCATATTCATTGAAAGCGGGCCACTCCATTCTTGTGCCGTCCGAGCTGAACGACTTCTTCCTCATCCCTGCGGCACGTGGAACCGTACTGCTGGAAACCCTTGTGGAGAAGCGTTTTGTGAAGGATTCCTACACGGATCAGGAGGTTGAGCCAGGTTCTTTGGCCGGAGCCGAGGCTCCTGACCCTCACATCCGGGAGTGGAATAGATAAGTGAATGCCGGGCGGTGAATATTCTACCGCATCCGGCTGTTTTCTCATGAGATTGACTGTTGACTATATTGATTATGGCAGACATTGAAAGAATAGACAAGGTCCTCTGGGCCATCCGTGTGTTCAAGACACGGACCGATGCAACGGATGCCTGCAAAGGCGGCAAGGTCAAGATCGGCGGAGTGAACGCCAAGCCTTCCAGAATGCTGAAGGCAGGTGAGGTGGTTGAGATCCGCAAGGGAGCGGTACAGTATTCCTACAGGATCAAGCGGCTTACCGATCATCGTCTCGGTGCGAAACTGGTTCCGGACTATGCCGAGAACCTTACCCCTCAGTCAGAATTGGACAAACTCAAGGCTCCTGTGGAGACTTTCTTCCTGCGCCGCGATCCCGGTGCCGGCCGTCCGACAAAGAAAGACCGCCGCGCGATGGAGGATGCCTGGGACGAGGTTGACTACAGCGCTGCCATCGGAGAGATCCCGGACGACATCGCCGAACGCTTCGGTCTCACAGACGAGGATCTGTAGCATCAGTTTCAATTTAAGGCAAGAGTTTCATGTCTATCCGGACGGAGGAGATGAAACTCTTGCCTTGTACGGCTGTTCATTTCAGCTTGTGTGTCAGATGGAGAAAGCGTCGAATCCTCCGTCAACGACGCTCACGGTGCCTGTCACGGCTTTCGAGGCGTCGCTGGCGAGGTAGTGGAGGGTGCCGAGCAACTCCTCCGGCTCAAGGAAGCGGCCGATAGGGGTGTGGGCCAGAATCGTGTGGGAGCGGTCCGTGAGGGATCCGTCCTCATTGGTGAGGAGTGCGCGGTTCTGGTTCGTAAGCAGGAATCCCGGAGCGATCGCATTGACTCTGAAACCTTCGCCGAATTTTATGGCGAGTTCGGCGCAGAGGTACTTGGTCCAGTTCGCCACGGCGGCCTTCGCCACTCCGTAGCCGGCCACACGTGTCAGCGGACGCAGGGCTGATTCGGAGGCGAAGTTGATGATGGAACCCTTCCCGGACTTGACCATTGACTTGGCGAAGACCATTGTAGGGAGTATCGTTCCGAAGAGGTTCAGCTCGGTGACCTTCTTCACAGCGTCCACATCAAGGTCGAAGATCGTCTTGTCCGGAGGGACTGTCGCGGAAGCCATGTTGCCTCCGGCGGCGTTCAGCAGGATGTCAATCCTTCCGTACCTGGCGAGGATCTGCTCGTTGTTCCGTTCAAGGGTGGTCTTGTCAAGGACGTTGGTGGGAAAGAAACAGGCATCCCCGCCGTCCTTGACGATTTCCTCGACGAGAGCCTCGCCGATGGAGGAGGCTCTTTCGAGGTCAAGCAGTACGACTTTGCTGCCTTGGGCCGCGAAATATCTGACGATTGTGCTTCCGAGCACACCGCAGGCACCGGTCATCACGACGACCTTGCCTTTGATGTCAAACAGATTCTGTGTCATTTTATTATAAGATTTATTTGGTAAACTGTTCAAGTGACCGGATGATTCCCTCCTGAATGCCGCGGAGTTCCGCAAGGCTGCGCATGCGGCCGTAGCAGGAGTAGCCAGGGTTGGACTTGCGGTTCAGGTCGTCGCACATCTGGTGTCCGTGGTCGGGACGTACCGGGATGCTGACTCCGCGTCTCCGCTCAACCTCAAGCAACGCTTTCATCATTCCGTACATGTCCACGTCTCCTTCCAGAAGGTTGGCCTCGTAGAAGTTGCCCTCCGCGTCACGCTTTGTGGTGCGAAGGTGCACGAATCCGACTCTGTCGCCGAACTCCCGCATCATGGCCACGCAGTCGTTGTCGGCCCGTACCCCGAACGAGCCGGTGCAGAGGCACAGCCCGTTTGAGACGTTCGGCACAGCGGCGACTATCTTCCTGAAATCCTCCGCCGTCGAAAGGATGCGCGGAAGACCCAGCAAAGAGTATGGCGGGTCGTCCGGATGGATCACCATCATCGAACCGCATTCGTCGGCGACAGGACAAATCTGCCGGAGGAAGAATATCAGGTTGTCACGCAGTTGCTCTTCAGTGACGCCATCGTACCTTGAAAGAGCCTCCCTGAACTGCTCCAGGGTGAAACTTTCCTCGCTGCCGGGCAGCCCTGCGATCATGTTGCGGGTAACCAGCCGGATCTCGTCCCCGTCCATCCGCTCGTAGCGGGCCTTGGCGATGGCGATTTCTTCGGGAGTATATTCATTGAAGGCCGCCTTGCGTCCCAGGATGAACAGGTCGAACGCCATGAACGCGGCTTTCTCGAACCTCAGGGCGCGGGAGCCGTCCGGCATCGCGAACTGAAGGTCGGTCCTCGTCCAGTCGATCACCGGCATGAAATTGTAGGTGATGCACTTGATGCCGCATTCGGCCAGATTGCGGATGCTCTGCTTGTAGTTCTCGATGTAGCGGAGGTAGTCGCCTTCCCGGGTCTTTATGTGCTCGTGCACGGGAACGCTTTCCACAACACTCCATTTCAGACCTGACTCCGCTATGAGAGCCTGCCTCCGACGGATCTCCTCCACTGTCCAGACCTCTCCGTTTGGAATGTGGTGCAACGCATGGACGATGTCTGTAACCCCCGCCTGCTTGATGAAACTCAGGCTCACAGGGTCATCCGGCCCATACCAGCGCCAGCTTTCTGTCATTCGTATCATATCTTAGTCGTTATTGATTGTCCTGATGCAGCGGACGAAGCGTCCGTCGCCGCTTTTGCCTTTACCGGGGGTGTCGGCGACCGTTGACTTGTAAGCCTTGCCGAACCGCATGAAAGAACCGTAGGCGGAACCCTTGGCATCCTGAAGTTCGGTGCTGGCCCAGTACCTGTCGCCGTTCTGGCTCTCGGCGGCCGTGTTCATCACTGTGCCGCCGTAGGTGATGAGCGAGAGGTCAAACGCCGCCCTTGCCTCCTTCTCCTCGTCGGAAATCTCGGCGGGAACCTTTGATTTCTCGTCCGGATTGTAGGCTACGCCATTGTAAACATTGAAGATCTCGACGAGCTCGTCAAGCGATGGCCAGTACCATTCCTCGCCCAGACTTGAGCAGAACGCTATGGCAGGAATCTCATTGGCCTCGGCGCTGGCTTTTATCGCGGCGGTGTTCGCCGCGCCGTCATCCGCGCTGATGGCGTTGAGGAAGGCCGGAGCTGCGGCACTGGACCACGGAACGTCCTCTGAACGGATGAGGCTCAAGACCTTGGAAGTCTTTCCGTCCTCTGAGGTCCAGTAGATGATGCCGACATTCTTCCCGTTCTCTTTGTAAACCGGGAATTTGGTCTGAAGAGGCCCCCCGGGTTCTCCGCTGACATACTTCATGCAGCGGACGTATCTCTTGGTGTCACCGGTCTTGCCCATCTGGTCCGCAGGAGTCGATGCATAGACCTTTCCGAAACGCATTGTCGATCCATAGACCTTCCCGGTGTTCTCGTCCGTCTGCTCGGTGCTTGTCCAATACTGGTCTCCGTTACTGTTCTCCGATCCTGTGTTGAGGGCTGTCCCGCCATTGTCGGCAAGCACTTTCTCAAACGCTGCCCTGGCGTCTTTCTCTTCCTGGGTGATCGATGCAGGGATCGCCACTGTCGCCGCATCGAAAGCGGTGCCGTTGTAGGCTTCGAACAGCAACTTCATCTCGTTCATGGCCGGCCAGAACCAGCCCTCACCGTGAGCGTCGCAGAACTCAAGCGCAGGGATGGAGGCGGCTTCCTCGCTTGCGCGGAGGAGGGCCGTGTTGGCCGCGCCGTCGGACTCGCCTGTGCCGATCGCATGTGATCCGTCCTTTGACCAGGCCACAGTCGTCGCTGTTCTGTCAAGGCTTACGACAAGTGCGGATTGTCCGTCCTCCGCGGCCCAGAACACTATGCCGGCCGCGATTCCGTTCTGGTACCACACATCATAGATTTTATAGAGCGGCTCCGGTTCCGGCTCCGGCTCCGGCTCGGTCTTGTGGCCCGGTTGCGTGACGGTGACGGTCGCCAGAATGCTTCCGGCCACGACCTTGATCTTGGCGGTTCTGTCTTCTTCGGCCGTGTTCTCCTTGTATGTAAGGGTCAGGCAGCGAGGTGTTATCTCGGCGCTCAACCATTCGGCGGTTCCGTCAAGTGTCGCTGTCGGTTCCGTGTTTGTGGCGAGAAGGATGTCTTGGGATCCTGAATTATAGTCCGTCAGAATCACGTCCGTCTCATCGATGTTGAAGAAATCCTCTTTGGTTTCCTCTTTCACGCATGCCGCAGAGAAGACAGTGGCGGCAAACAGTGCGATATATCCTATTCTTTTCATTTCCGAATATTCTTTTAGTTCCATCCTTCATTCTGAGGGTAAACCGTTGACCCGCCCATGAGAAGGATCTGATTGCTTGGGATCGGCCAGCACTCGTGCTTCCCGATGACAAAGTTCTGGCGGGCGAATGTGAAATCTTTGTTAAGGTAAGGATTTTCTGCCATGGATTCGCCCTCCCATTTCCGGCAGTACTCTCCGAGGAGTCCAAGTCTCTTCAGAAGAGGCCATCTTACACCTTCGAAGTTGAGTTCCCTCGCATATTCATCAAGAACGTCCTCAATCGAGAGAGTCCCTTCGAATCTGTCGTTTCCGGCGCGTTCGTACGTCATGTTGAAATATCTCACCGCATTGGCGTTGTCGCCCTTGTGGAAATATGCCTCCGAACACATCAGCACCGTCTCCGCGAGGCGGTAAACGATAAGATCCCTGAAACTGGTCTTGCGGTCAGGCTCGTCCGAGTTGGTCCAGAAATCGGCGTGCTTGCGGCTCATCGTATGCAGGTTGGTGATGTATGACGCATCATTTTTCGGTACAATTTCCTTGCCGTAAGTTTCAGGACGGGCAGGATCGTTGTAGTAAAATTTTCTTACGAAGTAGCAGTCAAGACGTTTGTCCTTGGCTCCGTACATGTCGAGAAGATGCTGGTTCGGATAGTCTCTGCCGTAGCCGAACCCACCCTGGTCGCTGGCGCTGATGGCTCCGTCCACACTTGAGTATCTGGATGTGACATAGACTGAGATAGGATGTCCCTTTAATGTCGTTCCGGTGATCACGCCTCCTCCGCCGGTGTTCTTCGAGAACTGGTAGGCGTACAGGACTTCCTTGGACCGGAGATTTTCAGAATTGAAGACCACGGCAGGGTCGCTCTCCAGTTCGGTGATGCCCTTCGCATCCCGGAGAATGTCTTCCGTCTGGGTGATCACGCAGTCCCAGTCATCTTCCCACATTGCCACCTGGGCGCGGACATGCTTTGCCGTGGCCTTGGTGTACATTCCGTACATGATTCCGGTGTTGTAGACAGGAATTTCGTAAGGAAGAGCTTCGATGGCTGTTTCGAGGTCGCTTTTCAGCAGTGTGAACACTTCCTCCCTGGTGGCCGGCTTGTAGTCCCTGTTCAGGTTTGATGCGTCGGTAGGCTCGGTGTTGAGATAGATTCTCTCGAAACGTTTCCAAAGTTCGAAATAGGCCCTCGCCCTGAAGAGACAGGCCTCTCCGTGGATCTTGTTGATCTCAGGATCGTCAAGCCCGAGGTTTTCCGCCGAGGCGATGATCTCGTTGGCCCGTCCCGCGATCGCATACCAGAACTTCCAGTAATCCTCAAGGACTCCGGAATCCGGGGTCAGGTCGGTGAGCCTTCCAAGAGAAGCCCAGTTACCGGCGTTGAACAGGAATATGTCTGTGTTGAAGTCGAACAGCTGCGGAAGGATCACGATGCCCTTCGAGTCCGAATTGTCGACAATGTTGTCTCTTTCATAGACATACAGTCCGGCAATAGCCCTTTTCAGGCCGTCTTTGTCGGTCTTGAGGTAGTTGGTGGTGACAGATGTCTCCGACTCAAGGTTGAGCAGGTTGTCGCATGAGACGCAAAGGGTCATGGCCAACACTGAAATGGTTATAATGGATGTCTTTTTCATCGTCATGCTTTTTAGAAGGAAAAGTTAACGCCAAGCACTGTCTGCTGGGTCTCAGGATAGAGATTACCTGTGACTTCCGGGCTGTAGGACAGCACTTTGGTGAATGTCAGCAGATTGGTCGCGGTCACATAGAAACGGAGATTCTGGATCTTCATCTTCGATGTCACCTTCTTCGGAATAGTGTAGCCGAGCTGGACGGTTCTCAGTCTCAGGTAGGACGCATCCTGATAGGCGAGCGTCCTCATGTAAGGAACCTCGGATCCGTATTTTGGCCTCGGAGCTGTGTTGGAAGGGTTGTAAGGTGTCCAGTAGTCCACTTTCATGCCGTTGGAGCGTCCCCTGAGGTCACCGCCATATTCACCGTCGTACATCAGAGGATTCAGCACATAGCCTCCCAGGACGGCGTACCAGTCCATGAAGAAGTCGAAACCCTTCCATCTGAGGTTTGTCGAGAGGGAGAATGTAGCGTCCGGGTCTCTCTCATAGACGACCCTGTCATCCTCATTGATCTTGCCGTCGCCGTTCACGTCACGGAGTTTCACGCTGCCCGGCTCCACCTTGTCGTTGCGGGAGAGCGGAGTGTCCGCTATTCCGTCACCGTTCGTGTCCACGGTAGGCTTGAGGTTGTAGGTGATGGTTCCGTTGTCGCTGATCACGTCGAAGTCGTCGTACTGGTAAACTCCGTCCGCCTTGTAGTCATAATAGATGTTTATTGGAGCGCCTATGATCCAGTTGTTGCCCGGCTGGCTGACATAATTGCCGTTCTCGTCAACCGTGTCGTCGATTTTCACGATCTTGCCCCTGAACTGGCTGATGTTGGTGGAGACGCTCCAGTTGAGATCCTCGCTCCGGATGATGTCGAAGGTCGCGTTGAAGTCGATTCCGTTGGTCCTGGTCTCGCCCAGGTTGTCCAGCATTGAATTGTAGCCGAGCGAAGCGTTCAGCGCCCTGGAGACAAGCAGGTTGGTTGTGCGGGTGTTGTAGTACTCGACGGTTCCGAAGATCCTGTTGTCGAGGATTCCGAAGTCAAGTCCTACGTTTGCCGTGCCGGACTGTTCCCATTTGAGGTTCTTGTTCGGGAGGTCGGTGCCCGGAAGGTAGCCCATGTAGTAGGTGTCTCCGAACTCGCCCGGCATCGCCTTCGCGACTCCGAGGGTGGCGTAGTTGTCGATTCCGTTCTGGTTACCCACGATTCCGTAACTGGTCCTGAGTTTGAGGTTGTTCACCCAGGAGACATCCTTGAGGAAGTCTTCCTCGGAGGCTCTCCACGCAATGGCCACTGACGGGAATGTGCCCCATTTGTTGTCCGCGCCGAAACGGCTGGAACCGTCACGGCGGACGGCGAGGTTGAACAGATACTTGTCCATCAGGTTGTACTGCGCCCTTACCATGAATGACACGAGATTGTTCTCTGAATATGCTCTCTGCTGGCCTGTCACCTCGCCGTTGGCGATGTAGTTGTAGGTCTTGTCAACCGGAAGGTTGGCCACTGAATATCCTAAAGTCTTGCGCAGGGACTTGTCGACGGACTGCACCGCCGTGATGTTCAGCTTGTGCTTCTCGTTCCTGACAGGCACGTCGTACCTGATGGAGTTCTCGAGAAGGATCTGTGTGTTGGTGGTGTTGAGCAGAGATGCTGTCGAACCGCCGCCGTTAGGGTAGTAGGAGTCACGGGAGTGGCCTTCCTCATTAACCCTGTTGTAGTAAGAGACATTGAATCTGTAGGTGAATCCCTTGAACGGGGTTATGTCGGTGAACGCATTGATCCTGTAACTGTTCGCTTTCGCGTCATGGGTGTCGTGAAGCGCGCTGTAGGCAGGGTTCGTGTCCTTGTTGCTGTTGATGTAAGGGATGTAGTCTCCGTTCTCATCGTAGATCTGTGAAAGCGGTGAGCGGGTGATGAACTGGTAGAACGCTCCGTTCTCGATCTCCCGGTTGGAGAATCCGAATGAGGTGTTGGCTCCCAGCTTCATCCATTTCTTCACCTGATAGTCGAGGTTCACTCTGGAACTGATCCTGTCGTAGCCGGAATTCACCTTCATGATGCCGTCCTGATTGAAATAGCCTATACTGGCCATCGCCTTCAACTTCTCTGTACCGCCCTTGAAATTGAGCTCATGGCTGTGGTACATGGCCGCCTTTTTGAACATGAGGCTCTCCCAGTCGACATATTCACCGCTCTTGTAAACCTGCGCCATCACATCGTCCGCAAGGGCTGTGACGATCGGTACGGTCGTGGCGTCGATGACACCCATGTCATTTGCCACGGCCTCGCGCCTGAGGGCGAGATATTCTTCGGCGGTGTAGTAGTCGAAATTTTTGTGAAGTGTCTGGAATCCGACGTAGCCGTTGTAGGTCACGGTGCTCTCTCCGGCCTTTCCGCGTTTGGTGGTCACCAGGATCACACCGTCGCTCGCCCGGGCTCCGTAGATGGCCTGGGATGCCGCATCCTTGAGGATTTCGATGGATTCGATGTCATCAGAGTTGATCATCGCGAATTCCGTGTCGGAGGCTACACTTCCGTCAATGATGTAGAGCGGGGTGTTGCTCGCCGAGATGGATCTCGTTCCGCGGATCTTGATCGAAGGGACCGATCCCGGACGGCCGGAAGCGCTTGTCACTGTCACGCCGGCGGCGCGGCCGCGCAACATCTCGGCGGCGGTCGCCGCAGGAAAGATCTTCATGTCCTCTGTGTTGACGGACGTGATGGATGTAGCGAGATCACTCTTCTTCATTGAACCGTAGCCTACCACGACCAGCTGGTCGAGCATCATTGACTCCGGTTCGATGAAAATCTTGTAGTAGTTGTCCTTGCCGACGGTCACTGTCACACCGCGGTAGCCAAGACAGCTGACCTCAAGCACATCTCCTTCCCGCGCTGACAGCGAGAATCGTCCGTCAAGATCTGTGACGGCTCCGTTGGATGTGTCCTTTACCTTGACACCCGCTCCGATGACCGGCAGGGCGCCTGATTGTGAGTCCTCCATGACAACACCGCTTATCTGTACGGTCTGTCCGGAAGCCAGCAGTGACACTGAAAGCAGAATCACTGCCGCCAAATATTTTACTAACCTGTTCATACCAAAAAGTTATTAGTTTTTATCATTTTCCCATTCCCACATGGTCTCAAGCGCGTCATACTGAAAAACATCGAGACCTTTGAGGCAATCATGGCCGCTGGCCTTCAGTGATGACATCGTCTCCAGAAGCGCGCTCCAACCGTTAGGCTGAAGACTTGTGGAAAGATCGTCGTTTGTGGCGGTCTTCACGCAGACACTCACGGAAGAGTCCTTTCCGCAAGCCTTGAAGACAGGCTCGCAGATCTGCAGGATCTTCTCTGTGGAGTTGCGGTACGCCATGATGGAAACCCAGTCGCAGACCGCGCAGAACTGGTTTACATCACCGTAGGCTACACTGCCCGCATTGTAGAGTTCCTGGTACTTCCACCAGACCGCCTCCTGAAGTTTCAGTCCGGAGACGGCAAGCCTCTTCCGGGCGTAGCCAAGCCGGCTTATGGTCGTCTTGAGCAGATTCTCGTTGGGCCCTCCGGCTCCGTTGCCGCTCTCTGTGTTCCATACCCAGCCAAGTCCGATGTCGGATTTGATGGTGTGCGGCTCAAGATCCGCGGCGACACCTCTGAAACGCTCCCCTGACTCCACATTCCGGTTGTAGGAGATGACTTTCTGCAGGCAGGCTTCCGCCCCCACCTCGCCCAGAAAGACCGATTTGTCCTCGTAATATGTCGCATAGACTTCGACCCCGAGATCGGTGCAGGTTGAGATGAAGGTCCTGAGCCAGTTGTCGACCGTGGTCAGACGGTCGCTTCCGGGGCTGAGATAAACACCGCTGAAGCCCATCAGGGCGATTCTGGCGGCAAGTTTTTTTGGAGCGTCGGCGTACTTGGCGAGACTTGCCGAATAGACATACACACAGTTGAAAAGTTCCTTTCCGCTGTCCGTGGCCTTGGTATAGTCCTCGGCCTTCTGTGCCATGAGGTCTGTCACTCCGGCCAGTTTAAGGCACTCTTCGCGGCTTATCTTCGCCTCATCTCCGCTGTGGTCGACTTCGATGATGTCGATCTCATTTATTGTCGAGCCCTTTTTCCCCGCCTCGTCTGTCGAGCAGGACAGGGCGGAGAGAATGGCCGTCAACGATGCGATCAATCTTGAAATTTTCATCCCGGTGTTATTTTAAGGTTTACTGATGTTCCTGAGCACAGTGATCCTGTCATGGATTTTTCCACGGTAGGTCCATTCATTGAAAGACTGGCCGGCATCCTTGAGGTACTGGCCGTTGAGCCTGATGAAATCTTTCCTGAGTTTTCCGTTTTCCTTGTAGAGCTTCTTCAATTCGGCAAGAGTTCCGGACACGTCCGTGGCGGAAAACTCCTTTGATTCCATGCGCAAGTCTGTTCGTTTGAACCTTAGATAATTGATGCGGATGTCAAGCATCAGTACAAGGTGTCTTGCCACATCCGCGGCCTTTCCCTTGAATCTTACGCTTCCAAGCCGCTCCCTGACAGCAAGGCATTTCTGAAGTTCCTCTTCGACCCTCACGGTGTCTCCCTGAAATGAATATACCGGATTCTGGGTCATGTTGAAATAATTCTTGACGGCCGCGATGTCTCCCGCATGGCTCAATCCGAGCCTTGTGCGGCAGTAATCCTCCAGAAACTCATCCGGAGCGGACGGATTGTCGGAAAGGGCGTTGGAATAGGCCGTCATAAGCATGTCAAAGCCGTTCTGCGGGTACACCTCTCTTACAGGTTGGATGTCAATCACCTCGTTTTTGTCATCATAGATGTAGCCGTATGTCCCTGATGTTGACCAAGAGGTGTTGATGATTCCTTTGAACCCGCAATCCGCGGCGTATGAAGTGTAACCGAATATGTTCTCAAGATGTTTCCTCCACTGTACGAGGTAGAGATTGTCCGGATGCGAGCGCAGCGAGCAGGCTCCCCAGATCTCACGGCCGGAATTCCTGAGGTTGTCCATCTTTCCGAAGTGATCCTGATTCCATCCGTAGTTCCAATCGACGATGATGACGTCATCCGGCAGAGATTGAAGCGCCTCGGGGTATTTCAGAATGATGTCCGCCCAGATCATCGGTCTCTTCCCGAGCGAGGACACGATCCTGCACATTCTTGAGACATAGTCCACATAGAGTCTGGAGACTCCTTCCTCCTGGATTTTCCTGCGGCATTCACTGCAATGTCCAAGCAGCCTTGTCTCGTCGCATCCGATGTGGAGGTATTCAGACGGGTGTGCCTGTGCGATTTCGGAGAAGATGCTTCTGAATATTCCTTCCGCATCGTCCGTCTTCATCGGACAGACCTGCGAACAGTCTTTCCTGTCTTCTTTCAGAACCGCGTAACGCTCATGTCTGAGGATGTACTCTGAATGCCCGAAACAGTTCTGAAGAGGGATCACATCGACTCCAAGACTTGAGCAGTAACCGATGAAATCCTTCACTTCGGCTTCCGAGAAGGCAAGGCGGTTTCTCAGGACAAGATTGTCCATGAAAGGGAAAGTGGCCTCCCACTCCACCACGACGGCGTTCATGCCTTTCGAGGCCGCGTCGGCCACAAAGGCTTTCATTGCCGGCATTGTCATCACCTGAGTTCTGAAGTCAAGGTAAACGGCCCTGACCTCAAAGGACTTGGCGTACAGAGACAGATGACACGCCAGGACGAGTCCCGCAACCGTCAGAAGGTGTTTCGCTATTCCACGCATAAGATCAGTCCATTATGTACTTGGCGCTGTCACTGTCCGTGTAGAGAATGGCGCTGCTGTGTCTGCGGAGCATTGATGCCGGACATTTCTCGGACACCGGACCGAAGACTGTGGCCTTTACGGCATCGGCCTTTGTGGCGGCCGGCACGACGCAGAACAGGTGGTCGGCGTTGAACATCGCCGGAACCGTAAGGGTCAGGGCATATTCGGGAACTTCCGAGATCTCCTTGAAGCAACCGTCGTGAACCTGCTGCATGCGGCATTTTTCGTCGAGATCAACTTTCTTCATAAGAAGGGGATCGTTGAAATCCGCGACATGCGGGTCGTTGAAGGCTATGTGGCCGTTCTCTCCGATGCCCATGCACACGATGTCGATGGTCACGGACCTCAATATCTCCGAATATCTCCGGCAGGTCGCCTCCGAGTCTCTGTCGGTCCCGATGTAGTCAACGCTTGCGAAAGGGACCTTGTCAAAGATCGCCCTGCGCAGGAAATTGCCGAAACCTTGAGGTGCGTCCGCCGGAAGGTTCACATATTCATCCATGTGAAGGGCATGGATGCGCCTCCACTCGATGCTTTCCGTTGATGCCAGGGCTTCGAGGAACTCGTTCTGTGACGGAGCCGCGGCGAAGACCATATAGATTTCCTTTTTGACGGCCAGTGTCTCTCTGATGCAGGCTGCGACGTCGGCGGCCGCGGCCTTGCCCATGTCTCCTCTGGATCCAAACACTTTCACGTCCAGATTGTCTGACTTGAATGTCTTGATTGTCATGATCTAATAAATTATGTTTCCACTTATGATTGTCCTCTTCACGCTGATGTTGTCATCAAACACCACTATGTCCGCGTCTTTCCCCGGTTCCAGCGAGCCTTTCCTGTCATGGAATCCCATCACCTTCGCAGGGTTTACGGTGATCATCCTGACGGCCTCGCAGACCGTGCATCCGGCGATGTTCACCATCGTGCGCACAAGCCTGTCAGCCGTTGCCACGCTGCCTGCGAATGCGCTGCGGTCCATAAGTTTGGCCACGCCGTCCTCGACGATGACCTCCTGCCCGTCAGCGAGACTTCCAAGCACGCTTTTCCCTTCAGGCATCCCGGCGGCTCTCATGGAGTCGGTTACAAGGGAGATGTTGTCGATCCCTTTTATCTTGAGAAGGAGGCGGAGCAGGTCTTTCGGCACATGGATTCCGTCGGCGATGATCTCGATCTTCATCCCGTCCTGCCAGTAGCCGTACTCAATGACACCTGCGTAGCGATAGGCATTCCGTCTGGAGATTGTGCTCATGCAGGAATAGAAGTGGGTCATCATGGAGGCCCCGGCCTTGTAGGCGGCGTCGCAGTCGGCGAACGTCGCGTCGGTGTGGCCGATTGAGGCTACTATGCCCCTTCTCTTGAGTTCCGCGGCAAATTCCGGAGCGCCGTCCAGTTCCGGGGCGAAGCTCCATCTGGCAAGATCCGGACATCTGTCCAGAATCTCCATGTATTCGGCCGGCTCCGGGTTTCTCAAGTATCTGGAATCCTGGGCCCCGGCGAACTTTGGGCTGAAATATGGCCCTTCCAGATGCATCCCTCCGAATCCGGCTCCGTCCTTGTTCTCCTTGACGGCCTTTCTGTAGGTCCCGAACGACTCAAAGAGAATTTCGTTGGTGCTGGTCATGGTCGTAGGGCAGAGCAGGGTGGTCCCGTGGACGGCATGCATCCTTGCGGCCGTGAGGAAAGCCTCGACGGTTCCGTCCATGAAGTCGGCTCCTCCGGCTCCGTGGGTGTGCATGTCGATGAATCCCGGGCTTATGTAATCACCTTCACAATCAATGATCTCGGCTCCGGCGGGTACGCTGTCCGCGATTCCCTTTACCAGGCCGTCCTCAAGGACAAGAACGCCAGTGACGATCTTGTCCGGAAGTATTATTCTTCCGTTGGTTAATGCTGTTACCATTTTTCTATTTTATAACCGTGAACCGCATAGAATATCATGTAGGCGAAGCATGGGATCAGAAGCCAGTAAGAGGTCTGAAGTCCCATGTGGTCTGAGACATAACCGTAGATGAGCGGGAGCACCGCGTTTCCGCAGAGCGCCATCACCAGGAGGGATGATCCGAGACTGGTCCAGCGGCCGAGACCTCTGATTGCCAGCGGCCATATTCCGGCATAGATCAGGGAGTTCGGGATTCCGAGCAGGACAAGGCTCCACAGGGATGCCTTTAACGGCAGAATCAGGACAAGGGTCGAGAGCGCAAGCCCGGTGACCGTACAGATGACGAGTGATTTCTGCTGGCTGAGGTGCTTCGGGATGAGAAACACTCCGAGAAGGTAGCCGAAGAGGATGCATCCAAGGGTGTAGGAAGGGAAAACCTTCGCCGCTTCCAGATCCATACCTATGCTCTGGGCGTAGCCGATGATCGTGCTGACGGAGATCTGCTGGCTTCCCAGATGGCAGAAAAGAGCCAGCACTCCGAGGACAAGGTAAGGATATTCCCAGATTGTCTTTCTGTCTTTTTCAGGTGTGTCTGAACCGTTCGCACTGTCCGGGTTGATGTCCTGGACAGGTGATTTGAAGAACAGGATCCCGAATGCGAAAAGAAGGACGGCAAGTACCACATAAGGGACGATGACTCCTTGTATCATGCAGTCAAGCGCAGCCTCCTTGGCGGGTCCGTCAAGCAATCCGGCCTCGACCATGTCCATGACTTCTTTGTCCTGGGGACGGATCACAAGGGCGGCGAAGACCAGCGGGGCGATGATACCGGCGAATTTGTTGCAGATCCCCATCACGCTGATTCTCTTGGCGGCGCTCTCGTAAGGTCCGATGATCGTCACGAACGGATTGGCGACTGACTGAAGGATCGCCAGAGCTGTCCCTATCGTGAACAAGGCGAGCAGGAACAGGCCGTATGTCCTTGTCATCGCGGCGGGCCAGAAAAGCAGGGCGCCGGCCGCCATTATCCAAAGGCCGATCATCGTGCCTTTCTTGTAGCCGGTCTTCCGCAGCAGGAATGACGCCGGAACAGTCATCACAAGATATGCGATGTAGAACGCGAAGGTCACCAGATAAGTCTGAACCCCGCTTTTCAACTCGCAGGCTATCTTGAAGTAAGGGATCAGGATGGAGTTCACCCAGGAGACAAGTCCGAAGATGAAGAACAGACATCCAAGCATTGTCAGTGAAACGTAGTATTGCCGTTTGTTTTCCATGATATGTAATAAGAGCGAATGGTCATTAGCCTGTGTCTGTGGTGGTTCACATCGTCAGGCGATCATTCGCAAATATAGAGGGTATTGTTGTGTTATAGCGCAGGAAAAGCGTAAATCTATTGTTGGAAAACGCAATTTTTCTGGCGGTACTCCTGAGGGGAGCATCCTTTCATTTTTCTGAATATGCGGGAGAAGTTTCCATTGTCCCCGAATCCCACTTCGTCGGCGATCTCGAAGACGGGACGGCCTGATGTCAGAAGAAGGTGGGCGAAATGCTCCACACGGTTTTTAAGAATATATTGGTAGATTGTTGTCCCCATCTCTTTCCGGAATTTTGTCTCGATGCTGCGACGCGACAGCGGGACAAGTCCGAGAATGCTCTCCATGTCCAAGTCGGAATTGAAGTTCCGGTCAATGAAGTCAACTATCCTCGCCACATTCGGATCCGTGATGTTGTAGAGGTAACTGGATTGTCTCTGAACGATTTCAACTGGATTGATCACGACATTGAAAGGTTGTCTTGTCCTGTCCAGAATCTGTCTGTGCAGGAGTGCGCAGGTTTGGTAGCCTCCGTGTTCCACATCAAGTTCCACGGAAGAGATCGGCGGATCGGAGATTCCGCAGAGCAGTTCATCGTTGTCAACTCCAAGCAGGGAGATCTCCTCGGGAATGCGCAGTCCCGCCATGTTGCATGTCTCGGTTATGTACAGCGCATGTGCGTCATCGCAACAGAACAGTGCCACAGGTTTCGGCAGTCCCTTCAGCCAGGAGAGGATCCTGTCCCTGTCAAAAGTCTCCCCCGGTTCCGCGTTGAATGCGCTGAAACCGCATCCGTCGGATGTCACGGCATCCCTGAAACCTTTACAGCGTTCTTCGGACCAGATGATGCCACGGACTCCGAAGAACGCGAAGTTCGTGAACAATTTATTTTGGAAATATTGTGCCGCGAGTTGTCCGGTGCCTACATAATCTCCTGTCAGGTTGGAATATACGTTGCTTCGGGTTCTGTTGTTCTGAAGCACGATTGGGATGTCCAGCCGACCGAGGAGTCCGATCTTGTCCTCGTCGCAGCGCCCGATCACAGCATCGGCATTCCATTTCCGGGCCCACTCCATGACCCATTCCTCACGACCTTTCACCCTGCGAAGGTCGGACGGGATGCGGTAGAAGAGCCAGGGTCCGTTCTCCTTGGAATATTTCATGATGCCCCGAAGCAGTTTCCTGTCAAACTCGCTGGCGCAGTCTATCAGTAGTATAACCTTGATCATCAATGTTTCGCCTCTGCGATGATGGCGAGGGAGTCACGGCAGAGTTTTGTGACCGCACTCCAGTCGCGGGCCTTTATGACCTCTTTAGGGAAGAGGTTGCTGCCCATCCCGACGCATGAGGCACCGGCCTTGAACCAGCCTCGGATGTTGTCTTCCTCGGGCTTGACACCGCCTGTGACAAGGACTTGTGTCCACGGCATGGGAGCCTTGACGCTTTTTACGAACGACGGTCCGAGCACATCTCCGGGGAACACCTTGCAGATGTCGCAGCCGGCGGCCTGGGCGTTGCCGACTTCCGTGACGGAGCCGCACCCCGGAATGTAAGGGACAAGACGCCGGTTGCACAGTTCCGCTATCTCCTGGTTGAACAGAGGCCCCACGATGAAGTTCGCTCCCTCCTGAAGGTAAAGCGCCGCTGTCGGAGCGTCGATCACCGAACCTGCGCCGAGGATCATTCCCGGAAGGTTAGCGGCGGCGTATTTTACCAGTCCGGCGAAAATCTCATGAGCGAAATCGCCCCTGTTCGTGAATTCGAACATGCTGATCCCGCCGTCATGGCATGCCTTCAGCACTGCCTTCGATGTCTCAAGATCGTCATTGTAGAACACAGGCACAAGCCCCGTACCGAGGGCTGTTGAGATCACCTGAATCTTGTTGTATCCTGCCATATCAGTATTTTTCAATTGTTGAATATTGTGACCTATCGTGAGACACGTCCCGAGCCGTTGCCGTTCATAAGAGTCTCCACCTCTTTGGCGCTGACGCGGTTGTAGTCGCCTTCGATCGTGTGCTTGAGGCACGACGCGGCCACGGCGAAGTCGAGGGCTTTCTGATCATCGCCATAGTTGAGGAGTCCGTGGATCAGTCCGCCGCCGAAGGAGTCTCCGCCGCCGACCCTGTCGACGATGTCGGTGATGTCATAGCGCCTTGACGCGTGGAGAGTCTTGCCGTCGTACAGGACGGCGCCCCATGTGTTGTGGTCGGCGTTGACCGATCCGCGGAGGGTGATCGCGACTTTAGAGGCCTTGGGAAATCTCTCCATAAGCGACTTCGCGACAAACTCGAACTTGGCCGTGTCGATCACTCCGGCCTCCGCGTTGAATCCATCGGGCTTGATTCCGAAGACCTTCTCCGCATCCTCCTCGTTGCCGATGATCACATCGCAGCCGGCCACAAGCGCAGGCATGATTTCCGACGCATCCTTGCCGTATTTCCAGAGATTCTTTCTGTAGTTGAGGTCACAGGAGACCTTCACGCCATGCCTTTCCGCCGCCCGGATGGCCTCAAGGCAGACATCGGCGCAACTCTGGCTGATGGCCGGAGTGATGCCGGTCCAATGGAACCAGTCGGCTTTGTCGAACACCTTGTCCCAGTCGATCATTCCGGGCTTTATCTCCGAGATTGAGGAGTGCGCGCGGTCATAGATGACCTTGCTCGGCCTTGAGACGGCCCCTTTCTCGATGTAGTAGATTCCGACCCTGTCACCGCTCTCGATGCAGAACTCCACTCCGACACCGAGTCCCCGAAGCTCCGCGAGGCACGCCTTTGCGATGTCGTTGCCCGGAAGCACCGTCACAAACTGTGCGTCCTGCCCATAGTTCGCCAGCGAGACGGCAACGTTGGCCTCTCCGCCGCCGAATGTGGCTTCGAACTCGTGGGCCTGTGAAAACCTGAGGTGGCCTGGTGTGGCCAGCCGGAGCATGATCTCTCCGAATGTTATTATTCTTGCCATAAGGTGTAATTTATTATCTACTAATGCCTTGTTATTATGTCTGCACGTCTTGCCGGTAATTGGCGGAGTTGCTTTCCACGGCAAAAGTAGGAAATATTCCTCGATTTCCGTGTACGTACACGGAAATTTTTTGACACCTGTATTAAAAGAAGTGACGCCTCCGGTCTGAACAGACGGAAGGCGTCACTTCTTTTACTTGGCTCTGTTGTCAGCTACTTGCCGAAGTAGCGGGTGAGTAGACCGTAGAAGCCGGCTCCGTGACGGGCCTCGTCCTTGGCCATCTCATGGACAGTGTCGTGGATGGCGTCGTAGCCGAGCTGCTTGGCCCTTGTGGCGATGTCGAGCTTGCCCTCACATGCTCCGGCCTCGGCCTGATAGCGTTTCTCAAGGTTGGTCCTGGTGTCCCAGACAACATCTCCGAGAAGTTCGGCGAACTTGGAAGCGTGCTCGGCCTCCTCGAAGGCGTACCTCTTGAAAGCCTCGGCGATCTCAGGGTAGCCCTCGCGCTCGGCCTGACGGCTCATCGCAAGGTACATCCCGACTTCCGTGCACTCTCCGTTGAAATGGTCCCTCAATCCCTGGACAATCTCCTTGTCCTCAACCTGCCCGTCACCGATGTGGTGCTCGCAGGCCCACTGAGGCTTGCCGCCGTCATCCTTGATCTCGACGAACTTGCTCGCCGGAGCGTGGCATTGCGGACACTCCGCAGGAGGGTTTTCGCCTTCATAGACGAAACCGCAAACCAGACATCTGAATTTCTTTTTCATGATAGAATCTCTTTAAATCAAATAAAATGAAACGATAAAACATCGTCCCCTTCCGCAAAGTTAATACCATATTCCGAATTTGCAAAATAGAATTATTAAAAATTAGAAAAAATTTCTGGAATACCTGTCTTCATGAAAGGTTTTGGCACAAACAAATTCTATCTTTGCCGCCAAAAGAATATATTTGTATATTCAAACAAAACCTACCGGCATGACACCATTCCTTAAGCAAGTGGCGGATCACTACATGGCCCGGGGCGGGATCTCCGGCCTGTGCCTCATATTCCCGAACAGGCGGAGCCAGGTCTTCTTCACGAAGTACCTCGGCGAGGCGGTGAAGCAGGGAGGAGTGCCTATAGTGGCTCCGAAAATGCTGACGATCAACGATTTCTTCTTCCGCATCTCCGGGGACAGGCCGGCGGACAGGGTGAGTCTGCTGCTGGATCTGTACGAGTGCTACAAGGCTCTCAATCCCAGGCACGAGACTCTGGACGAGTTCATCTTCTGGGGGGATGTGATTCTGGGAGACTTCGACGATGTGGACAAGTACCTTGTGGAGCCGGAGAGGCTGTTCGCCAACGTAGCCGAGTTCAAGGAGATTCAGGATTCATATTCCTATCTCACCGAAAATCAGAGAAGGGCGATCGAGAGTTTCATCAGCCATTTCAGCGGCGAAGGTCATCTGACGGTGAATCCGGACTCCGACAATCCGAATGTGAAGGAACGCTTCCTGCAGGTCTGGAACATTCTTTTACCCCTTTACAACAGTTTCCGGGAAAGGCTTTCCGGCAAGGGACAGGCCTACGAGGGGATGGTTTACCGCTCTCTTGCGGCGCGGCTCGACTCGGAGTCGGCGGTGGATGTGCTGAACGCGGCCTTCGGGAGTGTGGGTGAGTATGTCTTCATCGGCCTCAACGCTTTGAACGAGTGCGAGAAGAAGGTCATGAGGCGGATGCGGGACGCCGGACTTGCGGAGTTCTGCTGGGACTATTCCGGTGAGATGGTGCGGAATCCGCTGAACAAGTCCTCATTCTTCATGTCCCGGAATGTCAAGGACTTTCCGCAGGCTTTCGGGATGGATCCGGAAGGACTGGAGGTTCCTGAAATCGAAGTGATAAGCGTCCCGTCCTCGGTAGGCCAGACGAAACTGATTCCGTCGGTGGTCAAGGACGAAGGATGCGCGGTCGTGCTTCCGGACGAGTCCCTGCTGGTTCCGGTGCTGAACTCCATCCCGGAAGAGATAGGGGACATCAACGTCACGATGGGTTACCCGATGAAGGACAGCGCGTTCTTCGATTTCCTGACGTTGGTCTCGGCCATGCAGATGCACCTCAGGCAGAAGGACGGGAAATGGTACTACTACCACAGGCAGGTCTGGTCCCTGTTCTCTTCAAACATATTCAGGAAGGCGACTCATGGCGACGATGCCGTGAGGGCCCGGATCAAGGAGATCAAGGACGGCATGAAGTACTACATCCCGCAGGAGGATCTCTCCGGCATTCCGGTCCTTGACCTTCTGTTCAGGCCGGCGGTGACGGATCCGCAGGCGACCTCCAAGGAGCAGATCTCAGCGTTCGCGGACTACCAGAAGGCTCTGATCAAGGGGCTTGCACCCGCCTTGGCGGAAGACTCTTCAATGGCGGTCGAGCTTGAGTTCGCCAAAGCCATCCATGATGCGATAGGCCAGCTTCAGGCCGCCGGCCTTGAGGTCCTTCCGATGACTTATGTCAGGCTTCTGGACCAGCTTCTCGGCCCTGTGTCGGTCCCGTTCAACGGGGAGCCCCTGAAAGGCCTTCAGATCATGGGCCCGCTGGAGACCAGGGCATTGGACTTCAGTCGGGTGATGATCCTGTCCTGCAACGAGGGCATGTTCCCGAGGCGGAGCGTCAGCTCGTCGTTCATCCCTCCGCAGCTGCGCAAGGGCTTCGGCCTGCCGACCTACGAGTTTCAGGACGCGGTCTGGGCCTACTATTTCTACCGTCTGATCCAAAGGGCGGAGAAAGTGACGCTGGTCTATGACTCAAGGACGGAGGGTTTGAGGAACGGGGAGGAGAGCCGCTACGTCAAACAGCTTGAGTACCATTTCGGTGTGCCTGTCAAGCGGAGTTTCGTCAAGGCGAACGCATCCGGGGATTTCTCGCCTAAGGAGATCGCGAAGACGGAGGAGGATGTCAAGGCGATAAGAAGGACGAACCTTTCGGCCTCGGCGCTGAAGAATTACCTCGACTGCCCGGCTAAATTCTACTATGCCACGGTCAAGAGGCTCCGCAAACAGAACAAGGTCTCGGAGGATCTGGACGCGGGAATGCTCGGCGATGTCTATCACGGCACGATGCAGAGGCTCTACTCGGAGGAGATGGCGGGAGGAAAGAAAGTGACCGGGGAATATCTTGCCGGACTTCTGCGCGGACGCTCCGCCGTGAAGGGAATGGTGCGCGGACTGATTCTCGATCAGCTTCATTCCCTTGAGGTTACGGGACGCGATCTGGTTGTGGAGGATGTGATTGTGGAATATGTCCTAAAGACTCTGAAAAGAGACATGGAACTTTTAGTGTCGTCCGGCTGCGACGGGTTTGAGATTCTGGGGCTTGAGAGGAAATTCCTCCATGACATCGACGGATTCCATTTCGTGGGCTATGTGGACAGGATGGACAGTCTGCGCCCCGGGGAGATCCGGATCGTGGACTACAAGACCGGCAAGGTTGAGGACAAGGATGTCAACATCACCGACGACAATGCGGAGGGGATTGTCGAGGCGCTGTTCGGGCCGGACAACGAGGGAAGACCGAAGATCGCCCTCCAGCTTTACCTTTATGATGTGTTCTGCCGGGAGTGCGGGGAGTACAGGGGACAGAGGATGGTCAACGTCATCTACCCGCCGGCGAACCTTTTCACTGAGCCGGTCAAGGAAGTGCCTGTCAGTGAGACGTTCATGAGACTTGCCGGGGAAAGGCTCCACGGCCTTCTCTCGGAGATCGCCTCGGTGGAGGTGCCGTTCAGGCGCACCGCGGATGAAAAGACATGCTCGTACTGTGACTTCAGAATGATTTGCGGAAGATGATACGGATAATGAAAGCCTCCGCCGGATCGGGGAAGACCTTCAATCTGGCCAAAACCTACATAAGGCTCCTGCTGACGGATGAGGAGCGGTACTCTTACAGGCACATCCTCGCCGTGACATTCACCAACAAGGCCACGGACGAGATGAAGGGCCGGATCCTGAAGGAACTGCATCTGCTCGCGTCCTCGCCGAAGGATTCGCCTTATTACGGGGACCTTGTCCCGGCGTTCGAGTCCGAGGATGCCCTCCGCCGCAGGTCGGAGACCGTGCTGTGCGACATCCTGCACGACTACGGAGCGTTCGCTGTCAGCACGATCGACCGCTTCTTCCAGCAGACCCTGAAGGCCTTCTCCCGGGAGATCGGGCAGTTCGCCACCTATCAGGTCGAGCTGGATAGGGATTCTCTGGTCTCGGAGAGCGTGGACCGGGTGCTGGACTCCCTCTCGGAGGACAACAAGGAACTTCTCGGATGGCTGACACAGAGCGTGATGGAGGATCTGGAGAAGGGGGGACGCTACAATCTGGAGAAAAAGCTCAAGGATGTTGCGATGACCCTGAAGTCGGACGAGCACAGGGCGGCTGTCGAGGAATATGGCATTGACGAGGAGAAGGAATATTCAAAGGAGAACCTCGCCGGGATGAAGAAATCCCTTTCCGTGGTGACGGCTTCGTTCAGAAAGGAGGTCAGTGAGGCCGCCAAGGCGTTTGTCGGCGCGGCGGGGGAGGAAGGCCTGTCGAATGAGGATTTCTCCAGGAAATGCTTCAATCAGATCTATGTCCGCGCCGCGGCGGACCCGAAGGATGAGCCTGCGTACCCGTCCGCGACCATGTTCAAAAATTGCGAGGATTTCGGCAAGTGGTTCAGAAAGGGCGATCTGGAGAGGTTCGCGTCGGCGGAGGGGCGTTTGATGCCGCTGCTGCGGAGGTACTGCGGGATATTCACTGAAAAGTACAAGGTCTATTCCACCGCTTCCAAGATTCTGCTGATTCTTAATGAATTGGGAATAGCTGGAGACCTTGGCCGGGAGTTCCGGGCGCTGATGAAGGAGAAGAATGTGCTGAGTCTTGACGATTCCAACGTGATCCTTAGGAACATAATCGACGGCACGGACGCTCCGTTCATCTACGAGAAACTGGGGGTGCGTTTCGAGCATTTCCTGCTGGACGAGTTTCAGGACACATCCCGGATCCAGTGGGACAACTTCCGCCCGCTCATCGGGAACAGCGTCGCTCAGGGGAAGGAGAACCTGCTTGTCGGCGACGTGAAGCAGAGCATCTACCGCTGGCGCGGCTCCGACTGGCGCATGATGGCGCGCGAGGTGCAAGGCGAGTTTTCCCGGTGCGTTGTGGAGACCCTTGACAGCAACTACCGGAGCCTCAGGAATATAGTCGAGTTCAACAATGGATTCTTTGAATATGCCTCCTCGGTTCTCGACGCCATGTCGGGGGAGGATCCGGATTTCAGGATCAGTGACATCTATTCGGACGCGGTCCAGCTGGTGAGATCGAATGACAGTTCCGACGGGAGTGTGGAGGTGGTATTCTGCGACAAGGAGAGCGAGATGCGGGCGGTCCTGGATGCGGTGAACAAGGTGCATGAGGCCGGGGCGAGGTTCGGTGAGATCACCGTGCTCGTCAGGAGCAACAGGCACGGCTCCGATGTCGCCATGTTCTTGATGGACAACGGAGTGAGTGTCATCTCCGATGATTCGTTGCACCTGAAGTCCTCCGCCGTGGCCCGCCAGGTAGTGTCGCTTCTGTCCTCGGTCGGGAACGAGGACGACACCATCGGCTCTTTCCTCGCCGGAGAACTGGACATCAATGTCGCCGACCTGTCGTGCCTGTCTCTGGCCGACCTCTGCGAGCGGCTGCTGCGCATCCTTAAGGACAGGGATCCGGAGCTGTTCGAGTCCGAGACCCAGTACGTCCAGGCTCTGATGGATTTCGTGCAGGACCATGTGGCGGTAAACGGGAACGCCATCGACGGCTTCCTGAAGGCCTGGAAGGAGGCTGATCCGAAGATCAGCTCGCCTTCCGATCCGGAGTCGGTCAGGGTCATGACAATCCACAAGTCGAAAGGGCTTGAGTTCCGGCACGTGATCTTCCCGTTCGCCGAGGAGGTCGGGCTTTTCCGCAGCGAAAGGCATTGGATCCGTCCTTCTGTGGAGGGTACCGAACTGGAGGGCATCGCGGACGGGGTCTATAACGTGTCGCTCAGGAAACCGGCGAATGAGGAGTCCCTGTTCCGTGAAGGCAGCCGGAAGGAGATGCTGTTCCAGTTCGTGGACAACATCAACACCTTCTATGTGGCCTTGACAAGGCCTGTCAATGGACTGACGGTAATCGCCTCCAATCCGCCGGAGAAGGTCGCCGGAGCTGTCGTGCCTGTCGAAGCGTCGGCTCCGCCGTGTGACTTCACTGATTTCTCGCAGATTCTCTACGCCTATCTTCTCAGTCACGGAGAGGCCCTGGGCTATGCCAGGAAAGAGGCGGAAGCCGGGATCGTCTTCTCCAAAGGCGGGATCTATGACTATGTTTCCCTGAAACGGGAAGCCGACACCGTCTCCGAACTGATGCCGGGCTATCCATCCTTCCCGTTGAACCAGTCTTCCGGTGAGGATGGCTCCGATGTGCGTGAAAGAGGCCGGCTCAAGTTCAGCGCCGACTCGATCGACTTCTTCCTCGATGAGGCGAGGAATGAGGCGAGGCTCAACGGCACGGTGCTGCACGGAATCCTTTCCGATGTCATCACTTTGTCCGATCTGCCTGACGCTGTCCGCCATGCCCGCGAGGCCGGGGAGATCGACGCCGGACAGGAAGAGGATTATCTGGACATTCTTGCCCGGAGAACCGCCGCGCATCCGGACTGGTTCCCGTCCGACGGTGCGGAGGTCTTGAATGAAACGCAGCTGATTGACACTGACGGTCAGGTCTATCGTCCGGACAGGGTGCTGGTCAAGGGCGGACAGGTGACGGTCATCGACTATAAGTTCGGCGGGCGCGACAGCCGCTATCACCGTCAGGTGGCCCGCTACGCCGACATCTACCGGCGGATGGGATATTCAGAAATAACCACCGCAATCTGGTACGTTCTTACCGATGAGGTGGAATAATTTTCGTATATTTGCCTCTCATACTCAAATTGAATTATTATGGAAGCGAACGACAACTCTATAAAGCTCTACTACAACACGGAGAGGGAGAAACTCCAGATGCCTGAATACGGCCGCGCGGTCTTGAATATGGTAGAACAGGTCAAGGCCGTCCCGGACAGGGAGAAACGAAGCGAGCAGGCCCGCGTGGTTGTCCGGGTCATGGAGACCCTGAACCCTCAGGTGCACACACAGGAGAACTACGAGCAGAAGCTCTGGGATCATCTCTACATGATCGCGGGGTACGATCTGGACATCGATTCTCCGTACCCGGCTCCGCATCCGGAGGCGAGGGACGTCCCTCCGATGAAAATTCCGATCGACAAGACTCCGGTGCGCGCCAACCATTACGGACGCAACATCGAGAGCATCATCGACCTGATCGCCGGAGAGCCGGAAGGAGAGGTCAAGCGCTCCATGCTGCGCTCGCTGGCCATCTACATGAGGCAGCAGTACCTGATCTGGAACAAGGACAGCGTGGCCGACGAGACCATATTCGCTGACATCGAGAAACTCTCGGGCTACAGGATCCGGGTTCCGGACGGTCTGGAACTTTCGAAGATTTCGTTCGACTCCAATTTCTCGCGTCCCGGGTTGAATCTCGGCATGGGTCAGAACCGGAGGAACAACCGGAAGGGCAACCGCAAGAACAGAAAATGATGTTCAGGTTCTGGAGGGACATGGATGATGAGGACAAGGACAGGCTGACGAAGATCACCGGCATTCTTGTCGCGTTGCTGGCGGTGTTCACATTGCTGGCGACCGTCTCCTATTTCTTCACCTGGAAGGCTGACCAGAGTTCGTTGTCCTCCGCCGTGGGGGACACTTCGGTCGAGGTGAGCAACATGGCCGGAAAGATGGGGTACAGGTGGGCCGACCTGCTTGTGCGCAGGTGGTTCGGGCTTGGGAGTCTGGCTTTTGTGGTCATCCTCTTCGCGGTCTCGGTGCGCCTGCTGCTGCATCGGTGGCATTATTCTTTGGTAAAGACCGCTCTGCTGACAGTCTCCGGAGCGATGACAGCGTCTTTCATCCTTGCGTTTGTCTCCGACCTGTCGGGACTTGGCAACGCTTTCGGCGGAGGTCTCGGCGGAGAGTGCGGAGAGTCTGTCGTGAGATGGGGGTCGGTTGTTTTCGGGGACATCCTCATGGGTCTCCTGCTGGTCTTCCTCCTGATTGTCTGGCTGGTTCTGGCTTCCAGACGGTTCTCGGACTGGCTGCTGGCGCTTGGCAAGAGGAAAGAGCCTGCGGCTGAGGAGGAAGACCAGCAGGTGCGGCCCGCTCGGCAGGCCCGGGACAACGTTGCGGTTCCGAGGCCGGAGCGAAGTGCGGTTCGGGAGCCTGTGAGTGAGGCCGTTCAGGAAACGTCACTGCCGGTGTCCGGGTCTGTCGATGCCGTTGAGGCTGTGACCAGGCAGGATCCATCGGCCGTCGAGGCTGCCGGATCGACGGGAAACACTCTGGAGGTGATCAAGGGCGATGTACTGACCACGGACATAACGAAGGAACTCCCGAGGATCAACGTCCGTGACGAGCTTCCTGACTACCAATTCCCTTCATTGGAACTGCTGGATCCCTACCCGTCGGGTAGGAACGAGGTCTCGGACGAGGAACTGTCCCGGAACAACGCCCGGATCCGCAACGCCCTGGAGAACTACCGCATCCAGATCAATGATGTCAAGGCCATCGTGGGGCCGACGGTGACCCTTTACAAGGTCTATCCGGCGCCCGGTGTCAAGATCTCCGAGATCAAGAAGCTTCAGGAGGACCTCGGCATGCACCTGCACGCCAGGGGAGTCCGTGTCGTCACCCTTACCGATTCCGTCGGCATCGAGGTGGCCAACGACCGCCCTTCGATCGTCCCGATGCGCGCCGTGCTCAACGACGAGGCGTTCCGTTCCAGCAAGGCCGAGCTTCCGGTCGCGATAGGCTACACCATCCAGCAGAAAGTCAAGGTCTTCGATCTGGCGGACGCACCGCATCTTCTGGTGGCCGGAGCGACCAAGCAGGGCAAATCCGTAGGACTGAACGCCATAGTGACATCGTTGCTGTACGCGAAACATCCGTCGGAGTTGAAGCTGGTGTTCATCGACCCGAAGATGGTGGAGTTCTCGGCCTATGCCCATCTTCTGAAGCACTATCTTGCGGTTCTTCCCTGCAATGACGGGCAGGAGGAGAAGGACAACGCGATCGTGAAGAAGGCGGACAGGGCGGACAAGATCCTCCGCTCGCTGTGCGTCGAGATGGATCAGCGGTATGAGCTTCTGAGCAAGGCCGCCGTGCCGAACATCAAGACCTACAACGAGAAGTACCGCAACCGCAGGCTGCGTCCGGACGAAGGACACCGTTTCCTGCCGTACATCGTCACCGTCATTGATGAGTATGCCGACCTGACGATGTCCGTGGGCGGCGGCGGTGACGCCAAGACTGTGGCCCGCAGCATCACCACGTCCATCATCCGGCTTGCCCAGAAGGGCCGTGCCGCCGGCCTTCATGTCGTGCTGGCCACCCAGAGGCCTTCGGTTGATGTCATCACGGGACTCATCAAGACGAATTTCCCTACCAGAATCGCGTTCAGGGTTGTGTCAAGGACCGACTCTTCGACAATCCTCGACTCTCCGGGAGCCGAGAAGCTGATCGGCAAGGGAGACATGCTCTACTACGCCGGTGTCGAGATGGAGCGTGTCCAGTGCGCCTTCATCGACAGCGAGGAGATCAACAGACTCACTGAATATATAGGTTCGCAGGACGGCCACAGGAAAAGTTTCAACACTCCATATTACCTTCCGGCGGTCGATGACGACACGGAGGATGGCTCCGGTGGCATGGTTGACATGACAAAGCTTGACGAACGCTTCGAGGAGGCCGCCAAGATGGTGGTGATGAGCCAGAGGGGCTCGACATCGGACCTCCAGAGACGTCTCGGGATGGGCTACGCCAAGGCCGGACGTGTCATGGATCAGTTGGAGGCCGCCGGGATTGTCGGCCCTCAGGAGGGATCCAAGCCCCGCCAGGTGCTTGTCGGAAGTCTTGACGAGCTGGATCAGATCATCGCGGCCTACAAGAATCAGTAGTTTGCCCGCAAGGCATGGGGTGTAAGCACGGAAAAGCATGAAGACAATCACAGGAATATTCATTGCCGCCGCAGTGGCGCTTCTTGCGCCGCTTCAGATGGTGTCGGCCAAGAGCAGGACGCTGGACGCTTTTGTCGGCAAGGTCTCGGCCTCGCTGGTCTCGTTTGACTATTCATTCACAATGCCGGCCGGGAAGGCGAAGATGGCCGGGAACGGAAGCGTTAAGGTCCGCGGGACCTCGTTTCTTGTGGATGGGAGCGGGCTTGAGATCTGGTGCGACGGGAAGACGCGTTGGACCATCGACAGGGTTTCTGAGGAGGCTTTGGTTGAATCCGTTGACGATTCGTATGACAGTTACGCTACCAATCCGGCCCTTATGATAGCCTCGATAGACAACGCTTTCAGGGAGGAGTCTTTCGGGAGTTCGAAGTTCGGAGGAAAGGTTGTGGACGCATCCGTACTTTCTCCTGTCCATAAGGGGAAAGGCTCGATGGATATCGCCAGACTGAAACTGTTCTTCAGGAGCGGCACATCGACGCTTGTCGGAGCGGAGGTCACGCTGAATGACGGTTCCGTGTCGGATTTCACGATAACCAATCTCAGATTCGAGGAGGCGGAAAAATCAAAAGAGTCTTTCCGCTTTGACGAAAAGACCCTCGATTCTTCTTATGTAATAACGGATCTGCGCTAATCCTTCACGCATCTGACGGAAGCCCTGAAGGAATCCTTGTCTCCCGCCCCGATGAGGATGTCGTTCTGCTTCACGTAGATGTACCTGTAAAAGCCGCGGTCTTCACTTTCCGGATCCGAGGTCCAGAATGCCGCGTAACTGTCAACCCCCGAGAATTTATGTGAGTCTCCCGAACTCACGGCATAGCCTGTCGGAAGTACCGAAAATCCTGTCTTGTTCGTGATCTTGACCTGCGGCCAGTATTCCCACATCCTTGTGCCGAGGAATTTGGCGTCCACCATCAGATCTCCGGCGACTCCGGTGAAAGTCTCCTTCTCCGAAAAAGTCACGCCGTCAGGCGCAAGGGCGTTCGCCAGTTCAGCGAACTCGGCCTCCGAAGGAAGATGCCATCCTTCCGGACAGGCGGAGAGGGCTTCGCTCCATGTGTAGAGACGTCCGAAGATAGCGTCCATCGCCTCGCTGTTCTCGTAGGAGACGCCGGCTCCGGAGTAGTAGAGATTGTTCTTCAGCCATGTCCTGCCGCCGAATGTGGTCGTGTAGTAGGAGCCTCCGTCCCGCGGGTCGGTGAACCTGGGATCATTGCCGGAGTAGGCTCCCGCGACGGTCGAGTCAAGCGCCGGATCGACGACGCTGAACGCGGCGCTGCTTGAGGACGTGTAGTAATCGGTGGCGAAGGCCACGCAGGTGACTGTGAACGAGCCGACCTTTGAAGGGGTGGAGAATTTGAATGCCCCGTCACCCGCGGCGTCGGTCTCTGTCTTGGTCGTGTCCTTGGCGGAATCCCATGAGTTTGTCCAGTAGAATCCCACATCCTCGGCGGAACCTGTCCCCGGATTCGTGACACCTGTCGGGGTCAATGTGTACTCCACGCCCTTGAGAACGTAGGAGGGCATGGAGGTGATCGTCAGCGTTCCGTCAAGGTAGTCCTTCGTGGTACTGCTATCGTTATCTTTTTTACAGGAGGGGAGGGTGATCAGGACCGCTGACACTCCTGTCAGAACAATGCTCTTTATCTTCATTTCCTATAGTTGAGACTGCAAATATCGCATAAAAAACGCAAAAACGGTAGGCATTAAGCAAAAACTGGTCCAATGATGCCGATAATTGAATGTAAATGCCTATAATTGCATCCATGAAATCGATTACGGGAATATTCCGGTGCGTCCTTGTCTGCTCCGCCGTGCTTCCTGCCGTCCTCTCCTGCGGAGGGCCGGAAGGGTATCGGGAGTTGACGGGGTATGCCCAGGGAGGGACATATTCGGTGAAGTTCAAGCATGTGGGCGGTATAGACATGAAAGAGGTAGGAAAGGCTGTGGACTCCATCCTGACCTTGGTTGACACCACCTTGTCAGGCTACAACCGCAGGTCGCAGCTGAGCCGTTACAACGCCGGTGAACCCGTGGTTCCCAACGGGATGTTCAAGGAGATGTTCCTGATCTCGAAAACCCTCTATGAGGAGACGGGGGGAGCTTTGGACATGGCTTCGGGACCTCTTTACGATGCCTGGGGCTTCGGTTTCACCAAAGACTCGCTGCCTTCCGCCGCGGTGGTGGACAGCCTCAGGACGGTCTGCGGAATGGACAAACTGGACGGGGACATGTCCCCGCTGGTTCCGGGAATATGCCCGAAACTGAATTTCAACGCCATAGCCCAGGGCTACACAAGCGACAAGATCGCGGAGTACCTTCGCTCGCTCGGTGTGGAGGACATGCTTGTGAACATAGGCGAGATCTATTGCGAGGGCCTGAATCCGTCCGGCAAGCCGTGGACCATAGGTGTGGACATGCCGGAGGATGGGAATATGGAACTTGGCGGCAGGGGGTTCGCGGGAATATGGCAGGGTGACGGAACCGGCCGCGGCGTGGTCACTTCCGGCAATTACCGCAAGTTCTATGTGAAGGACGGGCGGAAATATTCCCACACCATAGATCCGAGGACAGGGTATCCTGTCAGCCATTCCTTGCTCAGCGCCACGATTGTGGCTCCGAATGCGACCCTGGCCGACGCCTATGCCACGTACTGCATGGTCATAGGGTTGGAGGAGGCGAAGGCTTTCATCCTGTCCAAGGAGGGGATAGAGGGCTACCTCGTCTATGCGGAGGGTGATTCCATGTCTGAATGGGCGTCTTCTGGCTTCAATCTTGCAGGAGATGACCGATAGTTTTTCTGTGGAATGAGACTGCTCGAAAATTCATCGCTTGTTCTGGCCGCCGCTCTTTCGGTGGCCTCCGGCTGCAGCACAATAAGCAGGACCGAGAAGCAGCTTGCCAAGGTGGATTCGTTTGATTCTCCGGACATTCCGGCGATCGGGGAACGTCCTCCGCTGCGTCCTCGCCAGGTCGGGCTGACATATTCCGTGAACACACTGATCATCTACTATGACGATGGAGTCGGCAACGGACCGCTCAGAAAGGCCGCGGCGAAGTACGGGGCGGAGGTCATCTATGACTACAGCATCGTCGGTGCGTTGGCTGTCAGGATTCCGGATGACAGGACATTGGATGAGGCTGCCAGGTACTTCCTGAAAGTGAAAGGTGTCATCGAAGTCTCACGCAATGACATTCAGAACCTTGTCCGCTGACCCTTTTCTTCAGGCAGTCAGGATTCCTGTAGCCTCGTTGACCGAGAGACTGTCCTTCACAGTGAATCCGCCGGATTTGACGCGCTCCAGCGAGTTGAGATGCGCCCCTGAGCCGAGCTCCTCGCCGAGGTCGCGCGCCAAGGCCCTGATGTAGGTTCCTTTGCTGCATGCCACACGGATCACCGCCAATGGCAGATGCAGAGCGGATGTGTCCACGACATTGATCCGAGGGTTCGGCCGCGGCCCGCTGTCCCGGGTTTCCGTCCCGGGCTCCCTCCCTTCTGGAAAGAACGACAGCAGTTCCATCCCGGTGATGTTGATGACCTGCCTGTTGAGAGTTTCGGCCACAGTGTGGTCGAAGCCGGCCATCACGTCCGTCTTCTCCTTGCGGGCTTCGCGGTACTGTCTCCTTGCCAGCTCGTAGGCCCTGACTCCGTCCACCGACTTTGCCGAGAAGAGAGGAGCGATCTGCTCCTGCTCGCCGATGAACCGGGGCAGGGCATTCCGGACGGACTGCTCCGTGACACCTTCAACGGAATATTCCCTGTCGATGGCCTTCTCTAAATCGTAGGACGGGGTGGTGGCGCCGAACGAGATTCCGGCGACATATTCCTTGCCCTCCTTTTGAAGGGTTTCCGCCAGTTTTGTGGCCTTGCCGACGCAGACAAGCAGCACGCCGGTCGCGAGAGGGTCGAGGGTGCCGGCGTGGCCGACCTTCAGGTTCTTCTTGCGGAAATGTCTGCACGCCGCCCATTTGACCTTGCGGATCACGTCCGCCGAGGTCCAGCGGTAGGGCTTGTCGATGGGAATGATGATCCCTTCCGGGTAATCCTCGATGTTCCACGAGAGTACGGAATTACCCGAGAGGAAAGCCTTGTCCGCTATCAGAGCCTTTATTTCCAAGGCTATTCTACTTGTGAAGAGGGATCTTTTCGATGCGCCGCTGGTGACGTCCTCCCTCAAATTCCGTGGCCAGCCATTTGTCGAGGATGGTGGTGGCCATCCGGTAGGAGATGAAACGGGCCGGCATCACAAGCACGTTGGCGTTGTTGTGCGCCTTGGCGAGACGGGCGAGTTCGGATCCCCAGCAGAGGGCCGCGCGGACGCTCTGATGTTTGTTCAGCGTCATAGAGATTCCGTTGCCTGAACCGCAGAAGGCGACTCCGAGGTCAACCTCTCCGTTGTCGATGGCCGATCCGAGGGCGTGGCCAAAGTCGGAGTAGTCGCAACTGTCCTCTGAATATGTTCCATAATCCACAACCTCGTAGCCTTTTTTCTGAAGCAGGGCCGCGATCTTCCGCTTGTACTCGAATCCAGCGTGGTCGCTGGCTACACCAAATTTCATAATATTCATTAAGTTAAATTATCTTTTTCTTGCTCACCGTCGTGATGAATTCCTTGAGATAGAACGGCTCGAAATAGGCCACATCCTCGAATTTCTTTGAAGTCAATGCCTTCAAGGCGGGATGCATCATTGAGGAGGCTTTCGGGCAGCATTGGATGAACCGCGCGTTCGGACTGGTCAGAATGCCCCGGCATTTGTCGGCGCCGTCACCGATGAAGAGCACAGGCCCTTCGTCCAGCTGTTCCCTGAATGAGTCCGCGTCGATGATCCGGGCCACGGTAGGGGAGACCTGCATGCCGTCAGGTGTGAATATTCCAGTGTAAACCTCCATCCTGCGGGCGTCGATCATCGGGATGACGTGGCGGCAGCCCTCCGGGAGCATGTTCCCGTCCAACGCCTGCCAGACGAGGGTGTCGAGCGTGCCGACGGAGATCATCGGGATTCCGGCCCCGAAGCAGAGGCCCTTGGCGGTGGAGACTCCGACCCTCAGTCCGGTGTAGGATCCCGGTCCTTTGCTGACGGCGACCGCATCGCAGTCGGCGACTTTCAATCCCTTTTCGGAAAGCATTCCGCTGACGAACAGGGCTGTCTTCGAGGCGTGTGCCCTTGGTTCGTCGCTGACTCTTTCGCTGACGATCCTCCCGTCCTCCGCAATTGCTGTGGAACAAAGGGAAGTGGAAGTCTCTATTAGGATGATTCTACTCATTATTTGCTGAATATCAATTCTTTCATATATGGGAAAAAGACATCGGCGAAGTCCTTGACCGGAGCGTAAAGAACGGATCCGCCGGTCACCTCCGAGCAGTCGATCTCCAACGCCGTGGTGACGGACTCGAAAAGGAGTATGAGCAACCCTGCCGCAAGGAGAACCTTCAAAAGGGCGAACACCACTCCGAGAAGTTTGTTCAGCCAGCCCAGCATCACGATTCGGATGATCCCATCCAGAGCCTTGCCGACCAAGGTCATGGCGATGAACACGACAATCAGGATCAGTGCGAACGCTATTGCCTGAAGCACGGTCGGGTGTGCGGCGATCACAGGTCTCAGCCATTCCACGGCAAGGCCTGAGAACTGGAACGACAGCCATGCTCCCAGCACCAGTGCCACCAGAGCCATCGCCTGGGCTATGAACCCTTTGGAGAGCCCGTGGATGATTGCCGGCACACAGCACAGAAGGAGGATTATGTCGATAATGTTCATCTATGACCTATTTGATAAAAAACACGAAAATCACTATCTTTGCAAACTTGATTGCACGGGAAGTGACCAGGCGGTTTTTCCGATGCAAAAATAGAAAGAAAATTATGACATTCAAAGAGTACAAAGGCCTTGATCTGGTTTCTGTCGGGAATGAGGTCCTCGACAGGTGGAAAAGGAATCATGCGTTCGAGAAATCCCTTGAGGTCAGGGAGGGGGCTCCGGAGTTCATATTCTTCGAGGGTCCGCCTTCCGCCAACGGCAAGCCGGGGATTCATCATGTGATGGCGCGTTCCATCAAGGACGCGGTCTGCCGGTTCAAGACCCAGTCAGGCTACAAGGTGAGCCGCCGCGCCGGATGGGACACCCACGGACTTCCTGTGGAGATCGGCGTGGAGAAGAAGCTTGGAATCCACAAGGATGACATAGGAACGAAGATCTCCGTGGAGGAGTACAACAGGACCTGCCGCAGCGAGGTGATGAAATACACGGCGGAATGGGTGAACATGACCGAACGTGTCGGCTACTGGGTTGACATGAACGATCCGTACATCACTTATGACAACCGCTACATCGAGACCTTGTGGTACCTCCTGAAGAAGATCTATGACAAGGGGCTGCTCTACAAAGGGTACTCCATCCAGCCATATTCCCCGTCCGACGGCACGGGCCTGAGTTCGCACGAGCTGAACCAGCCGGGCTGCTACAAGGATGTGACCGACACGACGGCGACGGTGCAGTTCGAGGTCATCAAGGACGGGAAGTCGCAGCCGCTCTTCGGGACGGAGGCGTTCCCGGTCTATTTCCTCGCCTGGACCACGACCCCGTGGACCCTCCCTTCGAACACCGCTCTCTGCGTGGGGCCGAAGTATGAATATGTCCGTGTCCTCTCCTTCAACCCTTACACGGGCAAGGAGGCCATCTACGTGCTGGCGAAGGATCTGGTCGGCGCATGGTTCAATCCAAAGGCCGCCGACATCCCTCTTGAGGACTACAAGCCGGGCGACAAACTCGTGCCTTACAAGGTGCTTGACGGCTCCTTCAAGGGTGCTGACCTTGTCGGAATCCGCTACAAGCAGCTGATTTCCTGGTTCACGCCGATCGAGGAGGGTGAGCCGTTCAGGGTGATCTCAGGAGACTATGTCACGACCGAGGACGGTACGGGAGTGGTTCACATCGCCCCGACCTTCGGAGCGGATGACAAGAAGGTCGCCGCGAATTTCGGCGTGCCGGGGATGATGGTGCTGGACAGGGACGGAAAGCGTCAGGCGCAGGTCGATCACGACGGCCGGTTCTACCCGATCGAGGATCTTGATCCTGAATATGTCCGCACGCACGTTGACCCTTCCTACCGGGAGTATTCCGGACGCTATGTGAAGAACGCCTTTGACGACTCGCTTCCGGCTGACGCCCCGACCCTCGACATCGACCTCTGCATGATGATGAAGATGGACGGCAGGGCGTTCAGAATCCAGAAGCAGACACACAGCTATCCTCACAGCTGGAGGACCGACAAGCCTGTCCTTTATTATCCGCTTGACGCATGGTTCATCAAGACCACCGCCGTCAAGGACGAGATGGTGGCCTTGAACAAGACGATCACCTGGAAGCCGGAATCCACGGGTACAGGACGTTTCGGCCAGTGGCTTGAGAACATTCAGGACTGGAACCTGAGCCGCAGCCGCTTCTGGGGCACTCCGCTCCCGATCTGGCGCTCGGAGGACGGTAAGGAGGAAGTCTGCATCGGCACCGTGGCGCAGCTCTACGCTGAGATCGACAAGGCCGTGGAGGCTGGATTCATGACAAGCAATCCGTTCCGGGACAATGGCTTCGACCCTGAGGACATGAGCAAGGAGAACTACGACAGGATCGATCTCCACAGGCCGTACGTTGACAACATATTCCTTGTCAGCCCTTCGGGAAAGAAGATGACCCGTGAGACAGACCTTATCGATGTCTGGTTCGATTCCGGAGCCATGCCTTACGCCCAGGAGGGTCTCCGCGGGCTGGATTCCCCGAAGTTCGGCTGCACGGCCGACTTCATCGCCGAGGGGGTTGACCAGACCAGGGGATGGTTCTACACGCTTCACGCCATCCACACTATGATCAGCGGGACCCCGGCCTACGGGACCGTGATTTCCAACGGCCTGGTTCTGGACAAGAACGGCAACAAGATGAGCAAGCGTCTGGGCAACGCCGTGGATCCGTTCGAGGAGCTGGACAGGTACGGGGCCGATGCCCTGCGGTGGTACATGCTGACCAACGCTCAGCCTTGGGACAATCTCAAGTTCGACGAGGCGGGTGTGGACGAGGTCCGCAGGAAGTTCTTCGGGACACTTTACAACACGTATTCATTCTTCGCCCTCTACGCCAATGTGGACGGTTTCGACCCGAAGGCCGCGAAGGTGGACCATTCAAAGAGGCCTGAGATAGACCGTTGGATCATCTCGCTGCTCAACACATTGAAGAGGAAGGTTGTGGCGGCTTATGAGGATTATGACATCACCACCGCCGGCCGTCTGATCCAGGACTTCGTCTGCGATGACCTGAGCAACTGGTACGTGCGTCTGAATCGGAAACGTTTCTGGGGTGGAAAGATGGATGAGGACAAGCTTGCGGCTTATCAGACCCTTTACGAGGTGCTGGTGGATGTCGCCGTGCTGGGCGCTCCGATCGCTCCGTTCTACATGGACAGGCTCTATCTTGACCTTGTTCCGGACGGTTCGGAGTCAGTGCATTATGTGAACATGCCGGCTTGCGACGAGTCTGTCATCGACACTGATCTGGAGGAAAGGATGAATCTGGCGCAGAAGGCCACATCGATGGTGCTTGCGCTCCGCCGCAAGGTCTCCATCAAGGTCCGCCAGCCGCTCGGGAAGCTCATCATCCCTGTGATCTCCTCGAAAGTCAGGGAGCAGTTGGAACAGGTTAAGTCAATCATTCTGAATGAGGTGAATGTCAAGGAGGCTGAATTTATCTCGGACACCACCGGCATCATCACCAAGAAGATAAAGCCTAATTTCAAGACCCTCGGAAAGGTCTATGGCAAGCAGATGAAGGAGATCTCCGGTGCTTTCGCCGGATTCGACCAGTCCACGATTTCAGCCATCCAGAACGCCGAGGCCGCCGGGCTGGCATATTCACTGGAACTTCCTTCGGGAGCGGTTGCACTCAGGCCGGGTGACTATGAGATTTCCTCCGAGGACATGCCGGGCTGGCTCGTCGCCACCGAAGGGCAGCTGACAATCGCCCTTGACATTCAGATCTCTGACGAGTTGAAGAGGGAGGGTGTGGCGCGCGAGCTGATCAACAGGATCCAGAACCTTAGGAAAGACAGCGGGTTCGAGGTGACCGACAAGATCAGCGTGGCGATTTTTGCGGAAGGTGCGGTGTATGATGAGATTTCCGCCGCTCTTGAGGGCTATAAGGACTACATCGCCGCCCAGACCCTCGCCATTTCAGTCTCTCTTGACAGGACGGCTCCGGAAGGCGCCGCCAGCGTCGAGTGGGACGAGGGCTCGCTTAGGATGGTTCTGTCAAGATAAATTATTCAACCTAATATTTTTAATACTATGTCAGAGTTAAACAAAGATGGCGTGACATCTCCTGAAGCTAAGAAGATGCGCTACAGCGATGAGGAACTTGAGGAATTCAGAGTCATCATCAATGACATGCTTGGCAAGGCCCGCAAGGAGTACGACACACTTCGCAAGGTGGTCATGCACAATGGAAGCAACGACATCGAGGACACGACTCCGTCGTTCAAGACCGTTGAGGATGACGGTGCCTACCAGCTCTCAAAGGAAGAGGCCAGCCAGCTTGCGCAGAGGCAGTTCAAGTTCATCCAGAACCTGGAGGCGGCCCTTGTGCGCATTGAGAACAAGACTTATGGAATATGCCGTGAGACAGGTGAGCTCATCCCGAAGGAAAGGCTTCGCCTCGTTCCGCACGCCACGCTTACTGTGGCGGCCAAGGAAAAACTTGCAAAAAAAGGACAGAACCAGTGAGGGTTTCCAAGGGTAAACGGCTTCTGGTTCTGGGAGTCATTCTTGTCGTCATTGACCAGATCATCAAGATTCTGGTCAAGACGAACATGCAGATAGGGGAACATTTCAATGTCATAGGGAACTGGTTTCAGATTTTCTTCATCGAGAATGAGGGCATGGCCTTCGGGATGAAGTTCGGCGGTGCCGTCGGCAAGTTCCTGTTGTCTTTATTCAGGATAGCCCTTTCCGGTGCCCTTTGCTGGTGGATAGCCTCGCTTGTCCGCAAGAGCGTGGACTCTGAAGGTCGTCCGGCACTCCAGCCGGACGGCAAGCATGTTGTCCCGGCAGGGGTATTGATCGGACTTACCCTGATCACCGCCGGAGCGTTCGGCAACATCATAGACAGCCTTTTCTACGGAGTGGTCTTCGACTACGCCCCGCTGATGTTCGGCCGCGTGGTGGACATGTTCTACTTCCCGTTGATCGACACCTTCTGGCCGTCGTGGGTTCCTTTCGTCGGCGGAGACCGTCTGCTGTTCTTCGCCCCCGTCTTCAACTTCGCCGACAGTTGCGTCACCGTCGGCGCATTCTACCTTATCCTTTTCCAGAACCGTTTCTTCACCCGCGCCGAAGAACCGAAAGAAATATAGAAAGAAAGAGGAAGGCCCTTGCCTGCTTGGCTTTGTGCCATAGTGTTTTTGAATTTATGAAAAGGGTATTGACGACCATTCTTGCGGCTGTGATGGCAGGAGCCGCTTTCGCGCAGGCGATAGACACATCTTTAATATACAAGGACAGGAAGGACAGTCTGAACGCCACAGTGTTCGTGGGGCATCAGGAGAACAGCATTTCCCGCGGCAAGACATTGAGGACTGAACTGATCTCCGCATCGGGGCTTCAGAAGATGGCCTGCTGCAACCTTGCCGAAAGCTTCGAGAACTCGGCGAGCGTGACAGTGGGCTACTCGGACGCCGTGACGGGTGCCAGGCAGATCAGGCTTCTTGGACTTTCCGGAACCTACACGCAGATGCTGGACGAGAACCGTCCGGTGATGAGGGGGATCACGGCTCCTTACGGGCTTTCCTACGTGCCGGGGCCGTGGTTGGAGAGCATCCAGATAGCGAAGGGTTCTCCGTCGGTGATCAACGGTACGGAATCCATGACCGGGCAGATCAACCTTGAGCACAGGAAACCCACTGAGGAGAAACCGCTTTTCATTCAGACTTCGATGATGAGCGACACTAAGGCGGATTTCAATGCGACTTCTGCCTGGCAGCTTAGTCCTAAAGTCTACACGATTCTTCTGGGACATGCCAGCGGGAACTTCAAGACCTATGACATGAACCGCGACGGGTTCCGTGACGATCCGAAGATGTCGCAGTTCAATGTGGCGAACAGGTGGCTCTACTACACTCCCGAACTGCAGGTACGCTGGGGCGTGAAGGCTGTGAGTGACCGCAGGCAGGGAGGGATGGACGGCTACGACAAAGACCGGGTACGCGCGTTGGTCTCTGATGATCTTGTCGAAGGGGCAGGCTTATCCGAAAGACTATCGCGAGAGTCCTGGGGTACCGACATAGACAACCGTCTCCTTAACGCCTACCTGAAGGTCGGCAAGCCCCTGCGCGGGGACGGCTCGTCCAGCGTGGCCGCCATAGCGGACTGGTCGTGGCAGAAAAGCGACTCCTGGTTCGGCGCGTCATCCTACCTTGCGGAGCAGCGGTCGGGCTTTGTCAACCTGCTCTACAGGAATATGCTGAACGAGTCCCATGACTTCACTGTCGGTCTTTCCGGCACGTTCGACCACATTGATGAGGCTGTCTCTAAACTGGACTATGGTCTTTGGAATATGAAGGAGAGGTATATTCCGTGTCCATATTCAGGAATCGCGGATCATTTCTTCGGCGGAGCCTACGGGGAATATACCTTCCATGCCGGGGAGAAGTTCACATCCATTGCCGGCGCCGGCATCAATTGGTACAAGGGGAACGGGTTCAAGGCCGCTCCGAGGGTGACTCTGAAATATTCACCGGCTGAATGGTTCGTGGCGAGAGCGAACGGCGGCAGGGGATTGAGGTACGCTGATCCGGTCGCTGACAACATTGGTGTCATGTCCACCCACAGCAGGCTGAAGGGGGATTGTATGGGCCGGTTGCTGGAGGATTCGTGGACATTCGGAGGCAATTTGACGTTCTATTTGCCGTTCGGGGTCGATCCCTCAAAGACCTACATCAGTTTCGACTATTTCCGTACCCGGTTCTCCCGTCAGCTGATGGTGGATTACGAGGTGTCCGGGGCCGATGTTGACGGAGGCCGTGACATCTGGTTTTTTGATTCCGACGGGAGACGGTCATATTCGGACAACTGGCAGGTGGATTTCAATGTCGAGCCGTTTGACCGCTTTACCGTGGCTTTGACCGGGCGCTACACTGATGCCCGTCAGGAAAACTATGGTGGCGAATTGGTTGAGAAACCTATGCTCGGCCGTTTCAAGGGGGTTCTGAACCTTCAGTACAAGACCAATCTGAGCCGTTGGATATTCGATTTCACAGCTTCCGTGAACGGTTCGGCAAGGGTGTATTACTTCATGAAAGACTTGAGGGACGAGGATGGATCTCTGCTTTACCCTGACGGGCGCACTCCTGTCTATCCTCTGCTTTATGCCCAGATTACCAGGCGCTTCCGTGGATTTGACATCTATGCCGGAGTTGAGAACATCACGGACTTCACCCAGAAGCGTGTGCTTGTGGGTGATCTTGGGAGTCCCTGGGCTCCGGGATTCGATGCCAGCTGCGTCTGGGGGCCGATTATGGGAAGGCGCATCAATCTTGGTGTTAGATTGACGCTCTGGAGGGCGACGAAGAACGATTAAATGACTATCTTTGCACGATGAACCTTGGCGCAGGGAACCGCGCTGTGATTTTAATGTATTTATGAAAAGAATATTATTGATGGTTCTTGCCGCTTGTGCGCTTGCTTCGCCTTCCGCTTCCGCTTCGGATGAGGCTTGGGCTTTTGAATATGTCGCGGAGAAACCTTCTGACAAGAATGTCAGCGAGGTCGTGTTCGCGACGAACATGCATTGTGACAAATGCGTCAACAAGATTAACGAGAACATCGCTTTTGTCAAAGGGGTCAAAGACTTGAAAGTCTCGCTCAAGGATCAGACCATCAGGATCAAGTATGATAACCGCAAGACCAGCGATAAGGCCCTTGCGGAAGCTGTCAGGAAACTTGGCTACAAGGCCGAAAAAGTTGGGAGATAACATCATGAGTCAGAAACCGTCGATTCCGAAGGGGACACGTGATTTCGGTCAACAGAATATGGCCGAAAGGAATTATATCTTTGACACCGTCAAGAAGGTATTCCGGACTTTCGGCTATGCCCAGATTGAGACTCCGGCTATGGAGAATCTCTCGACTCTGCTTGGCAAATATGGCGAGGAGGGGGACAAGCTTCTGTTCAGGGTCCTGAATTCAGGGGACTGTTTCTCGAAAGTCAACTTTGAGGATTACCGTACGGAGGACGGGGGAGTCAACAGTGCGTCTCTTTCAAAAGAAGTCTGTGAGAAGGGACTCCGCTACGATCTGACCGTACCGTTCGCCCGTTTCGTGGTCCAGCATCAGAACGAGATCTCCTTCCCGTTCAAGCGCTTCCAGATCCAGCCGGTCTGGAGGGCCGACAGGCCGCAGAAGGGACGTTACCGCGAGTTCTACCAGTGTGATGTCGATGTGATCGGCAGCAGGTCCCAGGTCAATGAGCTTGAACTTGTGCAGATCGTGGACAAGGTGTTCAGCCTGCTGGACATCAATGTTCTCGTGAAGATCAACAACCGCAAGGTCCTGACAGGTTTCGCCGAGATCTGCGGATTCCCTGACAAGGTCGTTGACATCACCGTCGCGATCGACAAACTGGATAAGATCGGACTTGAGAGCGTCGAGGAGGAGATGCGCGGGAAGGGTCTGACCGACAGCGCCATCGCCGTGATCGAACAGATTTTGAGGCTGTCCGGTTCCACATCTGAGAAACTGGCTTCCATGCGGTCCCTGATGAGCGGCGGTTCCGCCTCGGGACTCGTTTCCGGGACCGGTCTCAAAGGTCTTGACGAACTGGAGGAACTGTTCGGCCTGATTGATGCCGCTGGAGTGGAGTGTCCTGTGGAGATAGACCTTTCCCTGGCCCGTGGTCTGAACTACTACACGGGTGCGATCTTCGAGGTCAAGGCTGTAGATTTCCCGATCGGCAGCATCTGCGGCGGTGGCCGTTACGACAATCTTACCGGAATATTCGGTCTCCCTGACATGTCAGGTGTCGGCATCAGTTTCGGTGCGGATCGTATCTATGATGTCCTTAAAGGTCTGGACAAGTTCCCGGAATCGCTGGCTTCCAGCACGACTCTTCTGTTCGCCTGCATGGGTCCCGACGAACTTCGCTATGTCCTTCCTGTAGCCGCCGCCCTACGTTCGGAGGGAGTTTCCGTCGAGGTTTATCCGGAACCGTCCAAACTGAAGAAGCAGTTCGATTACGCCGAGAGGAAATCCATCCCGTTCCTCTCCATCAATGGCGGCGACGAGGCCAAGGCCGGAACCGTCCAGATCAAGAACCTCACCACTGGCGACCAGAAGTCCTTTTCCAGGACCGACATTCCGGGGATGAAGGCATTTATGAATATATAGAGCTTCTAAATGCCAGAATAGCACAAGTCAGTGAAAAATCTCCTTGGCAAATTCCGGTAACGTGCAAGATTTTCCAAGGAGATTTTCTGTCACAATTATTTTTGTTGAACACAATTTTTTATTTACCTTTGCATTCCCTAATCGTGGGGGACAAAGTCAGGAGAGGTGGTAGAGTGGTCGATTACGGCAGTCTTGAAAACTGTTGAGCTGCGAGGCTCCGGGGGTTCGAATCCCTCCCTCTCCGCAATAACGATTGAAAATCAATCAATTAAGCGATTTACGCACAATTTTACGCACATAAATGCTAAGGTTGTGCGTAAATTATTTCTACGAAACTCCCCTGCTATCGTACTATACTGAACGGCCTTCTGCGTGCCTCCAGTGGGCAAATCTACAAAATTCCGAGAGTATATACCGCAATACACTGTCAGAGTGTCCAACGGAAAGTTTATTTGGTGTTATTTGGTAGTATTTGACTCTAAAAGAGTCTATGAGAACTCGGAATGTGTCAAATGATTCTGATGAAAAGTTCCCAGAGTTCGATAGTCTTGGGCAGATGGACTTTGCCACCATCCATCACAAGCCAGCCTTCATCCCGCCAGTTGTAAAGCGTCTGACGCGAGATGCCGAGACGCTCGGAAAGTTCCTTCATATTGTATAGTTTGCGATTTTCGGCGAGGGCCTTCATTTTCTCGATGTGAACCTCCGGCTTCTCAATCTTGATGGCCAGATGCTGATAAGGTCACGGACGGATATGAGCGAGTGGGTTTTATATACCCCGGTCTTTTTGGCCTTCTCGTCTTTTTCCTTCAGCTATCGCAGCATATCCGCCACGCCGTTGGCGTTGAGGCGGATGTTGAGGAGCTCGTGGATAGTCATAACGGCAGTGTTGTTTGTTTTCAATGTTATTCTTCAGTCTTCAATCAGATACCCAAGCACTTCCGAAGCGATGGAAGGCTCGTTCATTCTCATCACATTGTCTTCGGACGATTTCGACAGTTCCAATTCGCATATGTGAGAGCTGATTTGCTTGTCAATGTCTTCAGGACTCAACTTCTGAATCGATAACAGGGACTGCCATTGGTCCTCATAGACGATGAAATTGTCATCGACAAAGACGCTGTTGCTGCTTCGTCTGGCCATTCCCTGAAGGGGAATAGCAATGAGGTTGCCGTAACCGCCCTTCGGGAGGAAATCCTGATTTGGGAGGAAACGGTCGTAGGAGTTCAAATCCATTCTTCCATTACGGTTCATCGCCTCGCGGAGGATGGCGAATCCCAGTTTTCTTGCCTTGATTGCCGGCACAGCATCACTGAAGAATATCCAGACGTGCGCACCTTTGCCTGAGCGCGAACGCTCGATGCAAGGCTGTATTCCCAATTCGCGACACACAGTCACATAGGACAGGACATCCTCCTTGTATCCGTACTTGCAGGTCTTGTCATCGAAGTCGGCGCAGAGAAAATAGACGGAGTTGTCATCAAGTATCGGATATATGCCGATGACATCTTCTTCTCCTGCGTTCTTGTTGAGATGGCGGGCAATCACTTCATCTGTCAGTGGCCTGTCCTGACGGACCTGACACTTCGAACAATTTGCTGTACCATATGCGAATTTGATGCACCAGCCTCGTTCATTAGTAAAATCACACACCGGTTTGTACCCAGCACGTTGGCCATCCTTGCTCACCCAGCGTTTGGCATATACATCTTCGCGCCCACGGAAAAGACCTCGGAATAGAGAGAGCCTCTGCGCGATGATTGCATCCCTGTCCAATGGCTGAGGTT
>CAVHWO010000031.1:0-13591 GCA_963639865.1 bacterium
TAATTAAGATTGTCCTCAAATTGGTTAATCTGCGTCTGAGTATACCCACTAGACCCATATCTGCTATTTTGAGACTCAACTATCGGATTATCTTCCAATCTGCCAGATTCCTCTTTATCGCTTTTATCAATGGTGTACTTTCTTTGTGAGGAAGCAGGTGATTGTTCGACAGCCCCGGGCTTTTTTGCAACAGGTTCGTTTTCTTCCTCATACTCTGATTCTGAGTACTCTGCTTCTGTAGGCATTTCGCGAGTGACAGTCCTATATGGCTCAAAGAACTCTGTAAAATCCTTATCAAGAGATTCAAGGTGTTTTGTCTCAAGCGAAGAGTCCACATTCAGAATATCGTTGATGACGGTAGAACCCATAGTGTACAATGTCATATCTCCTTGGAAAGACTTTATCTGCCTTTCTGTCTGAGAGAAATTGTAAATGATTCCAAGCTGTTTGAACCGTAACGAGTACCCTTCATTCAGCGTGCTCAAGAACTGTACAAATTCCATAGCGACAGCAGGATTCAGCTGCTTGTATCGGCAGGCTCTGCGGATATAGAATTCCAGAAGGGTCCTGAGCTCAAGAGACTTTAATTCTCTGTCGAGCCTGTCGTACCCGTCCGGCGCAATCTCAAAATGAGACTTAAGCGCATATATGGTGTTAAGAATCTGCTGTTCTATCTTATTATGCAACTCTTCGGCAGCTTCCTGCGTGAGCGATTTGCGACACTTTATCTCAATTACCGTGAAAATAATCTCACGCTTCTCAATATCGATGTTTACCAGCAGATTGTCGGCTCTTTCCTTGCTCTCACTATCTAGTTGTAGGAACAGTTCCTTGTGAAGATCAATAGGGATCAGGAAGGATTCTTGCATAAGATTCTTTTTTACAAGGAATCTCTTAGTGAATGTCACTCCAAGTACCTCAAAGGCCTTGTTTTGGGTACTGTTGACCTGCATCAATAAAGAACTGCTGACTGTCCTTAAATCCTCAAGAAGAGTCCGAAACCTCTCCTTATCATCGATATTGATACCAAACTCCTTGAAGTGAGGTGCCATCAATCCTTCGACTTCGCTTGTCGGTCTGGTAGTCAGGTACGACGAAACACCAAGTGTTTCCTGCCCAGGAACATAATCCAGCAGATAAGGAGCCTCATCTTTGCCCATACAAGGCAAATCATAGAATTCCGGTCCCATATTCTTGTCAAATGTCACCACCCAATCCGAAATGTCGTGTATGAATGACAGCAGCATTGCATCATTCTCTCGCAGGGTGAGGCTTGTTGCAGGTACAGATTCCTCGAGCGTTGTTGACATCACATGTCCAGTAATGCTCTGAAGAACTGCGAACAATCCAATCTGTACATTTGCGAACTCTGAAACAGGGTTCGGAATAGTTTTCTCCGAGTAATACCTGTTCCATATGAAACTCTTTCCTGAATCATTTACAGTTACGACACTCCGGCAAAGCGTTCCGTTTAGGAAGAATGACCGAGACAAAGAATCCGGCTTGACCAGTTCAGTAGTCACAGGGAATGGATTTACCAAGAATGACAAATGAGCCTGATACTTGCCGTGATTGTTGATGAACTCCTTAATGCTATTGCGAGAGAACCTGAGTTTAGGGAATAGCCTATTCTCCGATGCCTGACTGAAGGCTTCGGCATACTCGGAAATATTGCTTTCCGGATTGACAAGATCCTTCAATGCTTCGCCGGGCTGGATAAGAGAATCGTCTGAGAATATTCTAATCTCATAACTAAGTTTCGGCAATTCGCGTTCGAGTTTGACAAGAGCGAGAGCGAACACGCTGGCATCACCTGCATTGAATAAGTTTATCACGAGCTTTTCAGTGTAAGGATGCGCCTTTACGTAATTCTTGATATGATTATAAACAATTTCGTGATTGACATCGCTGTCAATACGCTTTTCATAAGAAACGTTCAGCACCTCCGAGATATAGGATTTCAGTTGTCTGAATTCAGAGGCTAATGAATCATCGCCGTCCTTTGACGGCTTGACGAACAGCCCCCATCCGAAAGTCAGTTCGCCGACATACTGATAAGGATCCTCGAGAGAACCTTCGGTCAGAATATGTGGCGCTATTTCCATTGGGATGTTGCCATTAAACAGTTTCTCAAGTTTACGTGCCCAATCCTTCTTGTATACTTCGTGCTCCCGGGTCTTCTCCTCCCAATCCTGGAATAGTTCGAACAGGTTGACCATCCACGCCAGACGCAGTGGGTGAATAGGTGAAATCATCTTTACTGGTGCAAAATTACCGTCCGGGAGTTCTACCATAAGGCGTACGGTGTCAATGTTCTGCAATTCCACTGCCATAGCCGCACTAAGCTTGCTCTCGTTCATAGACGCAAGCCACTGATTATATAGAGTCACATACTCTTTGATTTCAGTTACAATTGTGTTGATATCCGTAGTCGCTATGACTCCCGTCCCGTTATCTGCAGATTCCATAATCTTATCAAACAAATTCTTACGGGCAGAGGCCAACTCTACGGGTACTGTGACAGTCGTATCAAGAGGTTTAAAGACAAGACTCTGAAGTTTTGAATCGGTAGGATTGGCACTGACCTGTGCCTCTATTCTACCGAGGTTTCCGCCATATTTCAAAAAAGTCGCTTCTATTGACAGCAGTTTCTTTGAAATCTGGATTTGATATGCCCGTGCCGGACCGAAATCAAACTGAAATATATTGTTAAGCTGACCCTCTTTCCATTGTGTTCCAGTTGCCTCTATCTGTGGCAGCTGATTTTCGAGCAGAACCTGAGACTTTTCTTTGAGAATTTCTATGCGTCTCTGGATAAAAGCCTGTGTGTAATAATCCACCTTTGCACGCCGACCAAGTTCGGATCCTTCATAGTCTTCGCCGTTATTCTGTAAAGTAAACACAATGGATTCGTTTGAATAAGCCACAGAATGTCTCTGCCTGAATTGCTCTTTCTGAAGGGAAGAGTCCACATTCTTCTCCTCTTGCCAGCTATTCTCAACGGCGTCTTCTTTGAAAGGATTAGCAGTATCCAGAATAATTCCGTCTGCATTTACAGCGTGAACGCCAATTAGATATTCACCATCTTCGAATGCCCCGTTCGGAATATTGACTGACACTTTGCGACGGGCGTTCTTATTCGTCCCGATCTTGCATTTTTTCACGATGCCAAGGTCGGAAAAGTCATCTCTACTTATCATTGAAATGATAAATGCGTCTATGTCAGGATTATCCTTCGGCGCAGGCTCGCATAGAATCGCAACAGACATCTTGCCTTTCTTCTCTGGAGGGATATTCAGTACGAGGTCACCTTGCTGATTCTTTACAAGTTCCTTTCGTGGATCCACGCCAGGAACGACATCCGCAAGAATTTTCACCTCCGTTCTCTCTTCATCATAAATTGTCTTCCATTTCGCAAAGTTCAGATCCGGGTAGTCAGAATAAATTTTTCCGCACACGGCAACATTATCCTTCAGCTCCCGTTCTTTGTTGAGGAATCCAAGTATCTCCGTCTGAATGGTATTGGGCAGCAAAGGAAGTAGCGCCACACGGTCAGCAAGCGTATATGAAAAATCACACAAAACTTTAGCGCAAGTTTCGATATTGATGGCGAACCTCCTTCTCAGTTTTCCTGAAGAGACCAGAATGCTGTCAGGAATCATCCCTGCAAGATAAAGCCCGTTCCCCCAAGATTCATCAGCATAATGATGAAGATTTACGAACAGGAGGTAATAGATGGCTGTATCAATTGGTATGTGGTAGGATTTGAACAACTGTTCTACTTCATTCCAGATATATTTTTTCCCTGAAGGAATCTCTTCCTTGAGTTTATGAAAAAAGCAACCGATTAGATCTGCAACTGACAGATTCTGGAATGTGGCATCACCATAAGAATCTTCTGCTGATGTGCTGCTGTTCGCAGGTATAAGCACAAGCAGAGGTTTTTCTGTATTATTTCGGAGTTCAATAAGTTTTGTCGCATGGATATAATCATCCCCCGTCAGGCTGTCCGAAAGAATATAGAGTAGCAAGTCCTGCTTCAGAGGACGTAACATCTCTATAAGCTTCTGCATTTCAGAAAGAGGCAGCCCCTCAATCTTCATACAATGCCCAGGCTTCGCATTCTTAATCTGATTCTCATAAGATGATACAATCAGGTTAAGAAATTTAGAATAGTAAATACTTCTAATATCTTCCATCATCCTTAAATGTTATAACGTGGACGGATTTTCTGCAATATGCAAGCATCGCTCAAATCCGTATAGAACCCAATCTGGCGGAGCTTATCTTTAAATGCCTCATTGTTCACCTTGAAGGCATAGTGTACCATAACATCGGCATTCGCAAAGCGGGGTTCAGAAATACCATTGATTATCAATCCATATCTGTCTCTGATAAGTTTTGTAATCTCATCGATGGACATAGACTTTGTGTGATATGCACCGTTCTCATCTTTCTGTAGCAATAGAAGCTGGACGAGAGTCTCAAGCAGCTTTGAACCAAGAACGCCACGGCGAGGATGTCTCTTCGAACGACTGTCGGCAAACAGCATCGAAGTCGTATTCTTCATCGTCACTGCATCAATAAACTGTCCGAGATATTTGTACTGGGTCGTGCCAAGGTTTGACTTTTCGAGCAGGTGAACATATTTGTCGAAATAATCATTATTGTCGAAATACTGTAGTATCTCATCAAATTCCTTCCTGGCATCATCATCTTCAAGTCCGTTACGGACGGTCTGCAAAGCAAATTCGTAGTATGAATCATCTTTCTTGAGCTCATTCTTGGCATAGGCGATGGCATTCTCCACTGAAGCATTGCTTCCTGATGCCCTGAGTCTGTTTTGGCAAAGGTTGATTACGAATGTAGAACGCACATAGCTTCTATACAGATTGGCAATATATTCCGCATCCTTGCAGGCATAAGGAGACACAGCGCTGTCCAGATTATCTGTCATATCAACTACCAGAGACCAGTCGTCCTCAACATCCTTGGTGCCGGCATCCACCATTTTAGGCAGCAGATAAACGAGTTTCATAGTATACAGAGCAAGATGAAACCCACAAAGTATCTTGAGGTACTCGATAAACACCGTTCTCGGCAACTTGTCTTTGTATTCAAGCAGCCTGCGTATATCATCATTGAAAAGTTCTGTTTGATTTTCAAGGAATGGCTTCACGTCCTTTGTTTCCGTGTTCAGTCCCTTTTTGTCTTTCAGCTCTTTTGTAAGGTATAAGATACCGGTTGTATCAACATCCAGTGCTTCGGACCCTACCATAGAATTTGTGCTCAGATCCCATCCCTTCCGGAGATAATCCTTAAGTTCAGACAAAACTCCGGGATTGCTTTTCAGCATCATATAAAGCTGATCAGCAGTATTGTAATGTCTGCAATACTTCCTGTTCTGGATTCGGAAGCTCATAAGGTGCATAGGTCTTAAACTGGATACTTTCTCTTTCACAACATTGCCTCGGTTGACCAGTTCAAGGAGGTCGCTTCTGAGCCAGTCTTCAACCGCATCCGGATTTGACTTCGCCCCCGAGACCAGTCCCTTGTCCTCAAGATTATTCACATACTTGATGAGGGACTCAATATTGTGTTCTGTCTTGACTGCGAGGCTTACCGGAGCTCCTGCAGAATATATCTGCATAAACAGATTAGTCATAACCCTGTCGAGGTTGACCATCTTGGTATCAACGGCAAAAATGTCAGGATTTCTGAAAACAACCTCTCCTTTCTTTAATCGAATAATCATATATGTCAGCTATTAAGAGGTTCAATGATAATGTGTTTATTCTCATCCAGCCTGATGATTGAGAACTTCTTATTGTTCTTTGTCACCAGGATTTCGTTATAGGTTTTGCTCTCCAGCAGATTCTTGAAAATCTGCAACTCGATGAACTTACCCTTCAGGTCATTGACGGAAGGGGTGAATCCGTCCTTGATATACTGTAGCATTTCATACAGATCAAGAGAAACAGTCAACTGAATGAATGTATCTTTCTTATGCCTGAAAATGAAGCTGTCGCTCTCATACTCAATATACTTGGTCAGATGATCGGTCTTGTTGACAAACAGCTCGAATTCGTCCAGTCGGAATCTCCTGTAGCTCTTCGAAATCTTGTCCCCGATATGGTTGCTGGCCAATATGAGATACCCCGTAGTAAGCGCAGAATTGTCGCAGCCCTCGCTTGCCGATATTGCGGTGGCAATGCTATGTTTGGTCTCTGTAAGTTTTTCCTCATCAGCGCCCTTCATAAGTTCACAAAACTTGTCTATGAACCGATAAGGAAGTCTGCGCTTGTAATCAAACTTCCCTTCGAAGTATTGGTGACGTATATAAGTCTGATGACGTTTAGTGACAATGTCGGAAGACAATTCATTTACCTCCCATCCAGGAAGCTTCTCGTTCCTTGCGTTGAATTCCTCAAGAAGGTTCTGGTCTCTATCCCCAAAAATCAGGTAGTTCTCGTCCTTCTTATCTGTGTAGTATAAGTCTCTGTCGAAAGCAGGAAGAGCGACTTTGGCGATATCCGTTTCTCGAAGCATCCTTATCAGACGGTCGCTGGATTCTGTGGTCGGGAACGGATAGTAATCCACGATAGGTATGGCTCCCGGCGCAGTAATATTGAAATAATAATGCTGCCAATAATACTCTGGCATATTCTCCGTGCGGATGTATTCCACCAGTTTAATGACTTGATCGCAAGAGAAGTCTCTCGTCAACATAAAGGCAATGAATGACCTTAAATCACGCATTGTTATATGTAACTCACGCTTGTAGACAATGGCTCTCATTAGCCACTCAAGCCTCTCTATGACCTCATCTCCGGCGCTGCTGTCCTGGAACGTATCCACATTGTACTTGATAAAGCACTTGTCTGCGATAGGACAATCAAGACATTTTGTCCAAAGGTTTTTATCAGTGAGCTTCTTAAGTTGCTGTGACAACAATGAAGGATTCTGTTTATCTCCGGCTGTGACACTTCTTAAGTTGAGGTTTATTACCATCAAGCCGGGAAGCAATTCTGTATGTCCCTCTTGATAGAAGAAATCCTCGATGTTCTTGTTCAAGGCGGAGAGTTTGTCTTGCGTTCCAAGGAAGTCCATCAACCGGCCTTCATTGATTGCAATGATTCGTCCCTCGGATGCTTTTGAATAGTCATCGAGACCGAAGAAAGGGGCGAAGAACTCATTCAGTACATCATTGTTAGCCCGCGCCTCTTCATCTTGAGAACCGTCATAATTGCTCTGGAACTGAAGACCGCCAAGTTGGAATGTAGAGCCGTTCTTGTTAGTGAAAGCTTGCCTGTACTGACCTCTGTCCTCGATATGTCGGATAAAAGCAGTCTTTCCGTCACCCGCATTTCCTGTGATGATGATAAGCTTGTATTTCAGCGCCTCTATATCTGCAATCAGTTTCTTGTCAAGCTTCGTCTCGGAGTATGTCAACTTATCCAGTTCCAACCCTTTACTGCCGGCTCTTGTACCGCTGTTCCCGTGCTTGCTCTGGCTGTAAAGTGAATTGAGATAATCAACAATGTCCACACTATCCTTTCTTGAAGTCGTATTGACAACGCTAGGCTGATCTTTCAATATTCCGGAGAATCCGATAAAGGACAAAGCATCAAACATCTCCTTGGCAGTTATGAACCTTTTGGCTCTGTCGGTGGCGATAGCCTTCATCACGAATTTTGCGAACGCATCGGAAAGCTTGTCATTATATTTTCTGATATCGGTCGGCGGTACTCCGGTTTTTGGACAAGGGTCACTGCCCGGCCATGGGTATGCCTGGGTCAGTAGTTCATACATCGTCACGCCTAGTGCAAATGTGTCGGCAGAGCAGTCCCAGTCAATCTTCTGGCTGGAAAGGATAAGATCCGGAGCCATATATGGAAGCGTTCCGGAAAAAGTCTTGTCCTCAGTAGTCGTAGAGATGTTGAAATCAATCAGAACGAATCTTGATCTCCGGTCCCATACGATATTGTTCGGCTTGATATCTCTGTGGAAAACAGGGGGCACCTTCTCCTGCATATACACAAGAGCTTTCAATATCCCCTCGGCCATATTGAACACTTCCTTTACCGGAAGTCTGATGCTGCCGGTAACATAGTCGCGCAAATTGTCGCCGTCCAGAAGTTCCATTAATGTATAAAAAAGTCCCTGACTGGTCCTGCCGTTGTATGTGAACTTGACAATGTTCTCGTGGTCAAGATCCTGTAGCGCCTCAAATTCATTGATGGTTTCAGACGCGGACACATCCCTGTCGAAAATCTTCATCGCATAGAACTTGTTCTGAAGAGTGTGCTTAGCCTTGAACACGCGCCCGAAAGCCCCGTGGCCCAATTCGTCATACAGAATCAGTTCTGGAGTAACCGAAATGCCCGGTTTGAGGTCGGCAAGGTTGATTTCATCATCAGAATGTTCACTCACGACAGCGACTCCGCCGTTTGCATTGGCAGAACTGATGATGCCCTGTTTGATGGCGGCAATCACCTTGTTGATGTCGCACCACCTTTTGTCCATGTCAGCCACGATAGTATGCTTGACGATCTCGTCAAGCCACTGCGGCAGGTTGTTTTCTATATGTGAAGGCAGCTGCTCATCCTTGAGCACGCCACCGCTAAGCCTGAATTTCAGAGTGCTTTCAAAAGGCAGTTTCCCGGTCATCAGTTCGTAGATGATGACTCCCAGAGAATACAAGTCACTTGCTGCGCTCACATCCTCATCCTTGAATTCCGGCGGTGCGTATGGGGAACTGTCTTCCTTTGAAAGTGACGAGCCTACGGTAAAATGCATATCATTATGCTCCACAAACCACGAATGCCCGAAATTAGCCAGCGCAGCGGAACCATTCGACAAGATGTAGATATTTTCAGGACAAACATCCCTGTGGAAAACAGACTTGCTGTGAGCTTCACTCAGGGCGTATGCGACATCCAGAATAATGCCTATCTTCTCAAGTTGGGTGAATGTTTTCTGGCGGAGCCTTGCCCGCAGCGTGCATTCATCCATATATTCTGATATCTCATAGAATGCAGTCTGCTCATCATTGAACTGGCATTGACTTGTGATGATGTTCGGACAATGGCTCATCTTCGACTGTGCATAGCTGGCATTGGCCGCCCGATTGCGTATGGTGTCAAGTTCGCTCGAAGTCTTGTCGGGGAAATCAAGAGGATACTCTCTCACCTTGTAGCGCTTATCGACAAAGAATTTCGGCTGGCAGAGGTATTCTGTGAAAGTCTCTGTCTTCTGCAGAGTTTCCAGAATCTTGTAGTTGAGAATCTCCGTTTTCTGAGACATTGATCTCACGGAGCTTTCTCCGCTGAGATAATTGACAATATCCTTCTGAAACTCCGCAATGCAGTCCTGCGCTTTGCCGGCTCTCGCATAGTCCTTGATGAACTCTGTCAGGATGGCATTCAGAAGGAATATCTGGTCATAACATTCGCAGTGGGGGTCCAGACCGAATTTCGACTGGGAAGGATTGCTCAGCGTAATGGCCGTGAACACTCTGGCCTTTCTCCAGTCTGGATTCTTGTTTCCGAGCTTCCCTGCAAGAAGCTTGGATTTTAGAGTTGCACCTGGGTATGGATTCTTTCTCTCCACGCCATTGATGAACCACGCGAAGTCATCGCCAATCAGGTTTCCGCCCCAATCTTTGTTCTCGATATGGTAGATGGCGTGAGCAGCCACCACTATGCAATCATATTCCCAGTAATTTACCATTCCCTGCGGAGACCTTATTGCGTACTCTCCGTTCGGCACCAGATAATAACTGTCCGGAAGATTGTCCTTTAGGAAGTCGATGAGGCGTTTCTCGCCCGCATTGGGCCCACCGTCCATATGTATAGGATAGACTACTTTTGCCATAAGAATCTATTGTTTAGTCCATTTCTCTATTTCTGCTTCGACTAGAGAGATAGCTTTGAGTTCTTTCTCCTTTGCTTCAGAACACTTCTTTGCATAACTTTTCACCAAATCATCGATTTGATTCACGATGTTAGTGTCTATGTCGGGAATAGGAATTCTTTCAAGGTGATGGGGCTCAACTTGGGGGATTACTGATCCAAACGAATAGAGCGTGATTAGTTTAGAGCCGATATGAGATGATAAGAAAGCAAACAAAAAACCAGTTTTTACATTACTTTTTGGAACTATTCGTATAACGTGTTGAGATACGACACATTTACTTAATTGTCTGTCAACATAAACCGAGTTGCCTATTGTTCCGCCACAGGTAACAAGAATCCACCCTTCAGACACTTTAAGCTCAGGAATTGATTGGACTTGTTTAATTGATAGCTGCTTATCGCTTTTGGGAGTTGCTAACATTATATCAGCACCACCCAAGAATGGAATTCCTTGCTTCACATAATCCCTCTTAAAAATACCTGGACGAAATATTTTGTCGGAATAGTCCCTGAGAGTTTTCCAATCTTCACCTTGCGTAAGAAAGTCATAAATGCTTCTATTAGCCGAAGTGTAGTACTGTCCTTCAAACCTGTGAGTATAAGAAGTCACGATACTTTGAAAGGAGACATTATTCTTGCTTTTAAATAGTGGTAAGGGGATAGATCTCTCTAAAATTTCGTGTGCAGTTCTAAGTTCGATTGCCGCCTCCTCCCTCAGGTGAGCAGATTCTTTGATTAAACCATCAATCTGTGTCTGAAAAGTGTCAGGCAGACAAGGGATGGGGATTGATGCTATATGGTCCGGCTCAATATGCTGTATGACTGCACCAAAAGTACCTTGAGTCAAAAGAGAATGGCCATATTTTGTTGATAGGTAGGCATATATATATCCACCTCTGAGGATGTCATTCGGAATTATCCGAATGACATGCTCAGAAGCAAGCTTCTGAGCATGTTGTTTATTTGTCCATGCCGTATTCCCTATTGTGCCTGATCGGGATACCAAAATCCAGCCTTCCTGTAATCTTAATTTTTCAATGCATGGAGTGTATTTTTTGGAAGCAAGTTTAACACTCTCAACATCTGCTTTGAGAATGTCGCTGCTGCTTAGAAATGGGATACCATATTTCTTGTCACTAACATAAGTCCTCTTTGCTCGATTACCATAAAAAATATCTTTCGAACCCTTACCTACAGTTGTAAGAGGGTAAGGCGATTTGTGGATAAGCCTCTTTACTGCAATGCCTTCGCTCAGATGAAAACTTGCATCAAATCGCTCATTGATGTTGGTTGAAAAATCACTACTCCGAATCACAGCCGTTTTCATTTCCGCCCCTCCAGAAATTTTTATATGATTCAACGACTCCTGGCAAATCATCATCCAGATGCTTGATGCGTTCGCTGCGGCGACGGACGATTTCACGACCACTTTCAGTGTAGCCTATCCACTCCTTGGTATGAGGGAAGAGAAGCTCAGCACCGTCATCGTCTTTCTTGTAGATTGGAACGCCGCGACGGTCTTTGCCGACTTTCTCCACTATCGCCATAAAGACATCGTAGTCTTCTTCCTCGATGGGGATAAGGGCTTCGACGCCGGTTTTCTTCTGGAGGAAGAGCAGGGAGGCCTGCACTCCGACCTGTGGAAGGAACGTCTCCACCGGCAGATCAACGCTTGCAAGCAGCTTGAAGTGTCGCAATATCCATATTCTTGTCTGCTCCATATTCGGATTGCCGAGAATGCCGTCCGGAAGGACGATGCCCATCTTGCCGCCGGGCTTCAAGAACCGGTAGCACTGCTCAATGAACAGGACTTCCGGAGCGTTGCTCTGCAGCTCATAGTTAGCCCTCTCTATGATTGCAGGATCAACTTCGACCTTCGCTCCAAACGGCGGGTTCGTGAAAATCATATCGAACTTGCCCTGGGCATTGTCGTCAGCCGTGTCGAAATGGAAATCCTTGTCCTTGCTATGCTTGATGCTCTCCATCACTGCCGGGGCAATCTTGGTCACATCGGGCCTGTCTCCGTGCGGATAGTCGAGCGAATTGATGTTGTAAATGTTGGAGTGCCCGTCACCGGCCATAACCATATTCATTCTGGCCGCCTTTTTCAAATCCGGGTCGAAGTCGAAGCCAAAGAGCATCTCCTCGGCATACTCCTTCGTGAGGTCATTAACTTCTGGAGTGTTGATTCTTGCCTCCCTGTGGAGGTCATCCAAATCCGGATAAAGTCTCTTCACAATCTTGTGCCGCACGTGGTCAAGCACCATCACCAAGAATCCGCCACTGCCACAGGCCGGGTCCAGTACCCTGGTGTTTTCATCCGGATCCAGCATTTCCACCATACACTTGATAATGTTTCTCGGGGTGAAGAACTGTCCGGCTTCCTGTTTGAGGGTGTTGCTAACAATGGTCTCGTATGCCGTACCCTTCACATCTACAGTTGCATCAAGGAAACTGTATTTTGAAAGCTCGGCGGCCACTCTTGCCAATCCGGCATCCGAAAGATTTATTTGCTCGTTCCCGTCAAACACATCGTTGAATGAACCGTCGGCCTTCAACTCTGCGAAAAGGTCCTTGATTCTCTTTGCCACCGCAGCCTTACCCTCGTCTGTATTCTGCTCCATAGCTCCAACCCAGAACTTTCTCCTGTAGCTTATGCCTTTCTTGGCCTCGGTGAAACGGCGCTTCTCATCGTATAGCTTGCAGAAGATGAGATTCAGAAGCTCCCAGAAGGCCGTTTTCTTCATCCCTTCATTGGCATAGATATAATCGTGACAACGCTTGAAAGTCTTCACCAGAGACTCATTCGCCGGCTTCCTTGGAGCTGCCTTATCTCCCTGCTCAATCAAGTCGGCAAAGCTCTGCCCGAAAGAAGGGAAATCGGTATAATCACAAATGGACATCTGTTCCCACTCATCTTTCATATTGGCGATAAACTTCAGGTCCTCTCCGTTCGTCCAGCACCCAAAGTCACAGTTAGTATACGTGAGAACATTCTCCAGAGAGGGCATCACGCCGCCGTTTTTGTCCGTATCCTTCACCTTCGCATCCTTTGCCACCACAATGGCACGTATCATATTTTCCTGTACGTGTGCCTTCCCGTGTTCGAAAATAGCAAGAGTAACTTTCGCCGTTTTCTTCTTCCCATCCTCGGTCTCATACTTGAAAGAGAAATCCCGCTGCATATCCTCCATAGGGAAGCCATACTCCTCAGACATCATCTGAATCATATATTGCAGATTGTTCTCCTTCTCTGAAACCTTGACAATCTTGTTGGTGAGCAGGCAAACTATCTCGTTCTCATTCAGAACAATCTCTTCTGATTTGATTTCCTGTGCCATAGCGCGACTATTTGTTACTGAGATTTGAGTTCAGCAGATCCTTCACATCCATATTCAGGATACGTGCTATATCAAACAACTGTTCAACTGAAGGCTGGCTCTTGTTGGAAGCCCAGCGTGACACCGTGGTCTCACTCTTCTCCATCTGTTCAGCAAGCCATTTGGATGTCTTCTACCTCTCAACGAGAGCTACCTTAAGGCGGTTGAGCTTATTACTCTCTTCCATAAAATTATATTATTTAAGAAATATCACACAGTATAGCTTCACAAAGATATGAAAACTCGCCCACATACGGATGGATTTTGGAGGAATAATGCAAAGTGTTTGAAATC
>CAVHWO010000032.1:0-16925 GCA_963639865.1 bacterium
ATGGGTTTAAATTTTCATAAGCAAGGTTTTCGGTGAAGAAATCGTGCGAAAAGGGCGAAAAAAGCATTTATCACTAGGAGTAACAATTAACGTTTTTATTTATCATTCAATTTTGTTTTTAGCTATGAACAAAAAGTTTAAGAATTTGTTCCTTGCGGGTGCTCTTGCATTGGGCCTCGCAGGTGTAGCCGTGTCCTGCACGGACTACAGCAAGGACATCGATGAGCTGCGCGACGAGAACGCGGAGCTTAAATCGACTGTCAAGGCGCTTCAGGAGAAGATCGACGCCGGTCTGAGCATCAAGAGCGTCACGCCGGTCACCGACGGTTTCACGATCACCTTCAGCGACGGCTCGTCCTACACCATCAAGAACGGTGAGGACGGCAATGACGGTGACAAGGGTGACAAGGGTGACTACAAGTACTACGTCCCTGGGGAGGACGGCTTCTGGATCGAGTATTCGACCGAGAATCCTGGCGGCAAGAAGACCACAATCTCCTGCCTTCCTTCCGGTGCGGTGACCGCCGAACTGAGCAAGGACGGCAAGACCCTCACCCTTAAGGGCGTGACGAGCGCCGACGGAGACATCGTCTTGAACCTCAAGGCAGAGCTGTCCTCCCTCGTGTTCGTCCCTGAACTCTACGTGGACGGAGTAGCCGCCACCGAGTACACCTATTTCCAGTACGATGCGATAAAGGGCGATGATGCCTCAGAAGAAACCGGAACTATTGCGAGCGATAATGGCGCAAGCTACGCCCTTCCGGCATCCGTAGCCTCCGGAGCATGGTGGGCCACCGAGGATGATGGCGACCATCAAGGCGAGGTAATCAACCCTGTCTTCCCTGTCAGCTACAAGCTGAACCCTTCGAACGCCGACATCTCCGCCGCGACCTATGCGTTCGTGTGCGACGACAAGGAATTCATCGTGACGAGAGGCAGCAAGGCCGCCCCTGAGGTGGGCTTCGTAGGCGCCAAGGGCGGCGTCCTCACGGTCGGTCTCAAGGCCAACGGCGCGGGCATCGCCGCGTCTGAGTCCACAGGTACCGGCTCCAGTCTCAACCACGCTTCGAGCGCCCTGTCAGTCTTCGCTCTCCAGGCGAAGGTGGGCCAGGACAGCATCGTCACCTCCGACTTCGCAGCCCTGTATGCCTCCACTCTTGATTTCAATCACCTTGTCGTGACTGAGACGGTCAACAGCACAGGCTATGTGGCGTGCAGCGATGAGTACAAGCTCATCGCCACGGCGAAATTAGCCATCGAGGCCGCTCCAGGTCTTCAGGTGGCCTATAACAAGACCCTTGACCTTGACGAGATCGTGACCTCGCACGTGACTGTGCGCTCCCAAAGCTCAAGGGCTGCTGCGGATGTTGAGTTCGGCGGGTTCTGCGAATCCGTAGGCATCGAGCCTCTGGACTACATCAACTACAAGTACGAGCTCATCGACTACACCGTGGGTAACTACACGACATCCCAGAGCCAGCACGCCTCCCTCGTTGAAGGCCACATCTTCACCCCTTGCGCCGTGACCGCCGATGGCAGGCGCGATGTCAGCAACAGGGACGTTACCTCCGTGGGCAGGAAGCCTCTCGTCCGCGTGACGCTTGAGGACAAGGCCGGCAACGTCATCCTCGTGGGCTTCATCAAGATCGAGATCGTCAAGAACTCCGACTACGACCTTGCCAAGAAGTTTGAGAAGACGCTCGGATTCGAGTGCTATTCAGTCGAGTGGCCTATCACATGGGGTGAGGTCATCGAGAATGTCCTCCGCCGCTCCGGCGAGGCTTCTTCCTCCCATGAGGAATTCGTTACGAACTATGAGTTTGCCACGACGGGTAGTCATCCTGATAATGTCGCCAAGCAGTATGTCCGTAATGCCAACGGCGAGTTCTCTGAGGCCGCATCTGGAGAGTATGTGGGCGAAGTGCGCATCCTTAACGAATGGATGGCCTCATCTGCCACGACCAACGTGTTCGAGTGGATTCTCGGTGACGCCGAACTCTCCGAGATCTACAAGAAGGTGGGACATGCCCACACGATCTACGTAAGGTTCATCCCTACATCTGGCGCTGTCAACAAGTACGACGGCATCTACGTGCCTCTCACAGTCACCGTGACCAAGCCTTCCGGCTCCGTTGGAGTCAAGCTTGACGCCAACTGGTACGACGGCGGCACCAAGGCCCGCATCAACGTGAACCGTCCGGTACAGGCAAATTCCCCTGTCTCCCCGTGGGTGGTGAACCTCAACAGTGTATGGGCGACCAACGCGAACTACTATGACAACAGCCCTGTCTTCAACGCTCCTAAGGATGCAGCTGGCTACCTTTACAATTCATTCACAGACGTCATCTTCGGCCATCAGAACGGCACCGTCAATGATAACCATGTTGAAGGCCAGGGCGGTTACAAGTTCTACTTCGCTCCTGTTCAGGATAAGTTCGTGGCCAATGACGGCACGGAGTACCAGCTTTATGTCAAAGAGACCAAGATCTATGACGCGTATCTCTCCGGAAACGTAGCAGACGTTGACTACAAGACGATCACGGATAACTCCAGGATCTCCGTTGTCGAGGACACCCTCTCTGCCGATGTCTCCAAGGGTATCTACACCAACGTCAAGCTTTACTGCAAGGAAGGTTCGAATGAGCGTGCCATCGCCTCAATTAATCAGACTACGGGTGAGGTGATGTTCGCTAATGTCGAGGGGAGCTTCACTGTAAAGGACGTTACCTTCGCCAACAAGCTCCTCAACGAGTACTCATGCGCCAACCGCGCTGATGCGAAGCTCTTCGCTAACATCGGTGTCGTGGCCTACTCTCCTTGCGGTGTGGCGATGTCCGCCACGGGCAACGTGGACGAGTACCACTTCCTCAGGCCTCTGAATGTCGATGGCGTGAACACCAAGGCCTTCGTCGACGGAGACAATGCCGCCGGTGACGGGTCCAACCTCGATGTCTTCGGCCTGCTGAAGTTCTGCGACTGGAGGTACGACGAGTCGGATCCTGAGAACTCCGCCCGGATCGCCAACTTCGTGAACTACGCCGAGGACGGAACGCCTGACTACAGCCATCTGTGGTATCTTGGCTACTACGGCGTGAAAAATATCAAGGTTGACATCGACAACATCACCACCGACATGTCCGCAGGTGGTACTGCCGGCACGCTCGGCACGACCAAGCTCACCGACGTGACTACGAAGTGCAGCATCACCTATCACAACAGCGGTGATTACAATAGGCTTAGTTCTCCTGTCACAAACAATACTGTGACAATCAACTATGGTAACTACTCCCGCTACGGATATATCCCATCACACAGCTACACATGGAGTGATACTGATGTCACCAATGCTGCGAAGGCCGCCAGGAAGCAGTTCGGATTCATCCACTACCAGAACAACAACTACAACACCGTCGGCGCTACCTTGAGGATTCCTATCGAGGTCACCTACGCCTTCGGCACGATCCGCACCTACGTTGACGTGAAGATCAACGACACCATCTAATCCGTGATGTAGATTGAGTTTGGGGTGCGTCGGAAAAAACGGCGCGCCTCATTTCTATATTAAGAAGCTGTTTAAAATAATTCCTCTTTTTTCTTACACGGCCTTTCCTGGCATTTTCATCTTTGCCATCGGTCACGCAGCTGCGGCTACGCTCCCTCTTCCAAAGCCGAAACTGTCTCGAAAATTCCGCATAAAAAATGCGGGAACCATTTTAAACAGCTTTTAAGTAACTTTTAACAGCAAACACATGAGAAACATAGTAAGAACATCCATTGCCGCCGTACTGACCATCCTTGCGGTTGCGGCCGCATCTTCATGCCGCTCCCGGAAAGCGTCGGACGGCTCCTTCCAGAGCGGTGAGGCCTACCTGTCATCCCTGACCGCCGCCGACACCGCCGTCCTGCTGGCCAGAGCCGACAGCTGCATCGCCCTGATGGTTGCCGGTCGGATGGACGAGGCCCTGGCGAATGTCGGCTACGTTGAGGACGCCACCCTGAAACACCTCACTCCCGAGATGGTCGCCCGTACCTCCGAGACCTTCAAGGCCTTTGGCGTCCGTTCCTTCGAGCGTGTGGGCATCGACATCGTCTCCTCAAACGAGAACACCGTGAAGTACCGCCTCCTGATCGGCCCCGCCACCCCGGCGGATTCCGGGACCGGGCCGGTCACCTCAACAGCCTCAACCGCCACGACTGCCTCGACGGCCACAGCCGCCACAACCGCCTCGACCGCCACAGAGACTGCCGCCTCAGCTGCCGCCACGTCCGTCAGCTTCGCCTTCAACGCCTACCGCATAAGCGGCGACTGGTTCCTCTCCCTGAAGAGGTAAGCTCCTTCCGCCGCCGTTCCCGTCGGGAACGACGGCTCTACTTTTCGGTCCCCTGCTGAAGATTCAGGCTCCGCCAAGGAACCGCATGTCCGGCGGAAGTGGCAAACGGCCTGTCACCGGCATAGACGACGGTCTTTCTGCCGCTGTCCGCCCCGGAAAGATTCCCCCGGAAATCCAGACCCTTGAAGAAATCGCGCGAGAAGGTGGCTCCCGACTTTATCTCGACACCGGACTGGTTGCGGCTCTGTCAATGTGACAAACGGAAATTTTGCGGAAAGGCATGAACAATGCCGATTGACATTATGTTATATTTTGCAGAATGGAAAAAATGTACTAATTTCGCACCGTTAAAGCGCAAATTAATTCATAAAGATTATGAAACGTATATTAACAATTCTCGCAAGCGTAGCGCTTGTCGCTTCTCTGTCCGTTGCGAACGCACAGAAGAAGGAATTTGATCCTTATTGGTTCATGCAGCTTCAGGCAGGTGCCGCCCACACTGTCGGAGAGACGTCTTTCGGAGACCTCATCTCACCTTCGGCGGCCGTTTCGCTCGGCTATCAGTTCTCTCCTGTCTTCGGAGCCAGACTGAACGTGAACGGATGGCAGGGTAAGGGTGCCATCTCAGGACCTACCACGGTTTACAAGTACAACTATGTCGAGGGCGGACTTGACCTCATGGCCGATGTCGCCGCCATCTTCGCCGGCTACAAGAGCGACCGTACCCTCAACCCTTACATCTTCGGTGGAGTCGGCCTCAACTACGGTTTCGGCAACGACGAGGCCAATGACCTCAAGTCAAGGTTCCCTAATAACGCCAACTACCTTTGGGACGGCGGCAAGGCGATGTTCGCCGGAAGAGCGGGCGCGGGTCTGAACATCAGGCTCACAGACGCTCTCGCCCTCAACCTCGAAGGCAACTGCAGCTTCATCGACGACCACTTCAACTCAAAGGAAGGCTCGAAGGCTGACTTCCAGATCAAGGCCGTCGCCGGTCTCACATTCAGCTTCGGAAAGGCCAAGCCGGCTCCGGCCCCGCTGCCTGCCCCTGCTCCTGCACCGGTCGTAAGGGAACCGGAACCGGAACCGGAACCGGAACCTGTCGAGGTCGTTCCTGCTTTCGAGTCACTCACCCGCAACGTCCTCTTCGTCATCAACACCTGGGACATCCGCGACAGCGAGCGTCTCAAGATCGACGAGGTTGTCGAGGCCCTCAAGGCCAATCCTGACACCAAGGTACGCGTCTCCGGCTACGCCGACAAGGCCACCGGTACCGCCAAGAGAAACAAGTTCCTCTCCCAGAAGAGGGCTGAAGGTGTCGCCGAGGCCATCGCCGAGGCCGGCATCGCGAAGGACAGGATCATCACTGAATATTTCGGTGACACAGTCAATCCGTTCGAGACTCCTGAGGAGAACCGTGTGGCTGTCTGCCTTGTCAAATAATTTGGCTTGATAATTGAAAACATACAAAGGCTGGGTTTCAAACCCCGGCCTTTTTTTGAGAATAACAATAATAAAATCACTTTCATCATGAGAATTGTACGTGTTACAGGAAGGGAGATCCTCGACTCAAGAGGAAACCCTACAATCGAGTGCGAGGTTGAACTCGAATCCGGCGTCATCGGTGTGGCCTCCGTGCCGTCCGGCGCCTCCACCGGCGAGAATGAGGCTCTTGAGCTTCGTGACGGAGACTCTAAGCGCTACGGCGGAAAGGGTGTCCTCAAGGCTGTCGCCAACGTCAACGAGAAGATCGCCCCGGAGATCATCGGCATGTCCTGCCTTGAGCAGAGGGCCATCGACGAGGCCATGATCAAGCTCGACGGCACCGCCACGAAGAGCAATCTCGGAGCCAACGCCATCCTCGGTGTCTCCATCGCTGTCGCCCATGCGGCCGCCAACTACCTTGACATCCCTCTCTACCGCTACATCGGCGGGACCAACGGCCACGTGCTTCCTGTCCCTATGATGAACATCATCAACGGCGGAGCCCACTCCGACGCCCCTATCGCTTTCCAGGAGTTCATGATCCGTCCGGTGGGCGCGAAGAGCATCGCCGAGGGAGTCAGGATGGGAGCCGAGGTGTTCCACGCTCTCCAGAAGGTTCTCAAGGGCCGCGGACTTTCCACAGCTGTCGGTGACGAGGGTGGTTTCGCTCCGAAGCTGGGCGGCATCAACGACGCTCTCGACTGCATCATGGAGGCCATCGAGAAGGCCGGCTACAAGCCGGGTGCCGACGTGACCATCGCCATGGACTGCGCCGCCTCCGAGTTCTGCTTCAAGGAGGGGGACAAGTTCTTCTACGACTACAAGCAGCTCAAGACCGGAATGGCCAAGGATCCTGCCGGAAAGAAGCTCTCGACAGAGGAGCAGATCGCTTATCTTGAGCAGCTCATCAGCAAGTACCCTATCGACTCCATCGAGGACGGCCTCAGCGAGGAAGACTGGGAAGGCTGGGTGAAGCTCACCGCCGCCATCGGAGGCAAGTGCCAGCTCGTGGGCGACGACCTCTTCGTCACCAACACCAAGTACCTGGAGAAAGGCATCAAGATGGGTGCCGGCAACTCCATCCTCATCAAGGTCAACCAGATCGGATCTCTGACCGAGACTCTCGACGCCATCGAGATGGCTCACCGCCACGGCTACACGACTGTCACCTCACACCGCTCCGGCGAGACTGAGGACACCACGATCGCCGACATCGCCGTCGCCACCAACAGCGGCCAGATCAAGACCGGCTCCCTCAGCCGCACCGACCGCATCGCCAAGTACAACCGTCTCATGAAGATCGAGATGGAGCTCGGCGAGACCGCCCGCTACGGCTACGCCAAACTCAAATAATCCGTGAAGATATTCTAAGAATATATCAAAAAGTCTGAAAAAAGGCAGGTTCGATGTTAAAATCGGCCTGCTTTTTTGTCATTTGGGGAAATTTCTTTAAATTTGGCGCAGAATTTTCAGCACGTGGATGGCCGCTCCGCATGGGCGGCAAGTTAACAACCATATTCAAAGATGGCAGAAAAAGAAATCATAGGGTACATCGCCCAGGTCATCGGCCCGGTCGTGGATGTCCATTTCGATGTGGAATCCGACGAGTCGAAACTTCCGCGCATCCATGATGCGCTCGACATCGACAGAGGGGAAGGCAAAAGACCTTTGGTCATTGAGGTTCAGCAGCACATCGGAGAGGACACCGTGAGGTGTGTCGCGATGGACTCGACGGACGGCCTGAGGCGCGGGATGAAAGCCGTGAGCGCCAACGCTCCGATCTCGATGCCCACGGGCGCGCGGATCAGGGGACGTGTGATGAACGTCGTGGGGGATTCCATCGATGGCCTCGGGGACTTGAGCGGGGACAATTCCCTGCCGATCCATCGTGAGCCTCCGAAATTCGAGGACCTGAAGACCTCGCAGGAGGTACTCTACACCGGAATCAAGGTCATCGACCTTCTGGAGCCTTACCTGAAAGGCGGAAAGATCGGCCTTTTCGGCGGTGCGGGCGTGGGCAAGACCGTACTGATCAAGGAACTCATCAACAACATCGCCAAGAAGCACAACGGATTCTCGATCTTCGCGGGAGTGGGGGAGCGTACCAGGGAAGGCAACGACCTGCTGCGCGAGATGATCGAATCAGGGGTCATCAAGTACGGCGACGAGTTCGTGAAGTCGATGGAGGAAGGTCATTGGGATCTGTCCAAGGTTGACAGGAAGGAACTTGAGAAGTCCCAGGTGGCGATGGTCTTCGGCCAGATGAACGAACCGCCGGGAGCGCGTTCCTCCGTGGCCCTTTCCGGACTTACCCTCGCTGAGTCTTTCAGGGACAGCGACAAGGGTGACGGTCCGAGGGACATCCTCTTCTTCATAGACAACATCTTCAGGTTCACCCAGGCCGGTTCCGAGGTGTCCGCCCTTCTGGGGCGTATGCCTTCCGCCGTGGGCTACCAGCCGACGCTCGCCACCGAGATGGGGCAGATGCAGGAGCGCATCACCTCGACCAAGAACGGCTCGATCACCTCCGTCCAGGCGGTTTACGTGCCTGCGGACGACCTGACCGACCCGGCTCCGGCGACCACCTTCTCGCACCTCGACGCGACGACGGTGCTGAGCAGGAAGATCACCGAATTGGGAATATACCCGGCTGTGGATCCGCTGGAGTCCACTTCCAGGATTCTCGACCCGAACATCGTGGGGCAGGATCACTACGACACCGCCCAGAGGGTAAAGCAGATTCTCCAGAGGAACAAGGAGCTTCAGGACATCATCGCCATCCTCGGCATGGACGAGCTTTCGGACGAGGACAGGCTGACCGTGAACCGCGCGCGCCGCGTGCAGAGGTTCCTGTCGCAGCCGTTCGCCGTGGCGGAGCAGTTCACGGGCGTGCCGGGCGTGATGGTGGACATCCAGGACACGATCGACGGCTTCCGCAGGATCCTTGACGGCGAGATGGACTACCTGCCGGAGCAGGCGTTCCTCAATGTCGGCACCCTGGACGACGCCATAAAGAAAGGCGAGGCAATCCTTGCCAAGGCCAAGTAGGAATCTTTCAGACCGAATGAATATGTCAGAGAAAAAAACGGAGATGATTCTGGATGTCCTCTCGCCCGAGAGGACGCTGGTCCATGCCGCCGTGGTCTCCGTCGAACTTCCCGGCTCGAAGGGGCGTTTCGAGGTCCTGAGGGATCACGCCGCTCTTGTCTCCTCGCTGGAGAGGGGACAGGTGACGTACAGGACCCCTGAGAGGACGGAGGAAAGTCTGGACATCTCCTCCGGCTTTGTGGAAATCAATGACAATCACATTGTCGCATGCGTGGAACTGTGATGGGAAAGTGGTTTTGCATATTCATCAGCCTTCTGCTTCCGTTGTCTTTGGCCGCGGAGGCTTCGGGGTCGGCTCAGGATTCGCTTTATCATGCCGCCGAGTCTGCCGGAGCTCAGGACAAAGGCTTCGACATGGACGAGTACCTCTACGGCCACGTCCGCGATGCTTATGAGTGGCACATCACCACTGTCAATGGCCACCACGTCAGCATTCCGCTGCCGGTGATCGTCGTGAGCAAGAGCGGGAACGGCTTCCACATGTTCAGTTCCAGGCATCTGGAGCACGGCGGGGAGTATCAAGGCTTCCGCATCGCCCCAGCCGGAAGCAGGTACGAGAACAGGATTGTCGAGCTTTCCGCCGACGGCACCGAGGCCAGGCCGTGGGACTTCTCCATCACGAAGAACGTGCTGGGGCTGATGATCAACTGCGCCCTGCTGCTGTTCATCGTGCTGGGAACCGCCCGGTGGTACAGGAGGCACGATGCCCGGGAGGAGGCTCCCAAAGGCGGCGTGGGCCTTATGGAGATGCTTGTGACGATGATCGAGAACGATGTCATCAAAGGTTGCGTGGGAGAGGACTACAGGAAGTTCTCGCCTTACCTGCTGACGGCGTTCTTCTTCATATTCCTGAACAACCTGATGGGAATCATCCCGTTCTTCCCCGGCGGAGCGAACATCACCGGCAACATCGCCGTGACGCTCGTGCTGGCGCTGTTCACCTTCTTCACCGTCAATTTCTCCGGAAACCGCCACTACTGGAAGGACATCTTCTGGCCTGAGGTTCCGACCTGGCTGAAGGTGCCTGTGCCGCTGATGCCCGTCATCGAGCTGGTGGGAATATTCACCAAGCCTTTCAGTCTGATGGTCAGGCTTTTCGCCAACATCCTCGCGGGGCATTTCATGATTTTGGGAGTCGTGGCGGTGATTTTCCTTACTGCGGAGATGGGGACCGTCTTGAACTGCGGACTCGGAGCGGTGGCGATTGTTTTGGGAATATTCATGGACTGCCTTGAACTGCTGGTGGCGTTCATCCAGGCCTATGTCTTCACGATGCTGTCAGCTGTCTTCATCGGGCTGGCGAGGCCGAAGCCGGAGGCGGAATGAGAGAGATTTTTTGAATATAAAATATTAATTTAAAACCAAAGGATTATGTTACTTTCAGCAATGTTGCTTCAGGCAGGTCTGTCACTCGGTAAGCTGGGTGCGGCGATCGGTGCGGGCATCGCGGTTTTGGGTGCGGGCATCGGCATCGGTAAGATCGGTACTGCTTCCCTTGAGGCAGGCGCCCGTCAGCCGGAGAAGGCTGACCACTACAGAATGACGGCCATCATCGTCAGCGCCCTCATCGAGGGTGCGGCTCTGTTCGCTATCGTTGTTTGTCTTATCGCGAAGTAGGCGATGTCACTCATCACTCCTGATTTCGGATTGCTTGTCTGGATGACGCTGATCTTCGGCATCGTCTTCTTCGTGCTGGCCAAGTGGGGATTCCCCATGATCACCGGCTCGGTCGAGAAGAGGGCGGCGAGGATCAATGATTCCATCAAGGCGGCCAAGGAGGCGGAGGAGAGGCTTCGTGATCTGGCCGGGGAACAGTCCCGCCTGATCGAGGAGACCAGACAGGAGCAGAACCGGATTCTGAAGGAGGCCGCGGCTTCGAGGGACAGCATCGTCGAGCAGGCCAAGGTTCAGGCCCGGGAGGAGGCCTCCCGCCTTCTGGAACAGGCCCGCGCGCAGATCGCCGCCGAGAAGGAGAGCGCTCTGCGGGATGTCCGCAGGGAGGTCGCGCTGCTTTCGGTCAGTGTGGCGGAGAAGGTCCTGAAGAAGAGCCTTTCCGACGTTGACGGGCAGTCAGCTCTTGTGGACAGGCTTGTGGATGAGGTCTCCTCGTCCGGGGAGTTGAAGAATTGATGCAATGAACACAGGGATTATCGCGACACGCTATGCCACAGCTCTGCTGAAGTTGGTTGACGAGACCGGCTCCGGCGAGGTGGTGGCGGATCAGGTTCAGACCATCGGGAAGGCCCTTGACGAGTCTGTGGACTTCCGGCGCGCCGTGGTTGATCCTGCGGTCTCTCCGGCGGGGAAGATCTCCCTTTTCGACGCTGCGGTCTCTCCTGCCGCTGTGGATCATCAGCCGGCCGGCGGTTCTGCCGGAGTGCCGGTTCCTCCGGCATCAGGGTCGGATTCCCAGGCCGGCGGTTCTGCCGGGGTGGCTTTGGCTCCGGAACTGCGCAAGTTTCTGGCTCTGCTGATCCGCAACCGCCGCATCGGAGACATCCGGCTGATTCTGACGACCTTCCTCACTGAATATTACCACTCCCGCCACATCATGCGCGCCCGGCTTGCGGTCGCCGACCCGTCGTTGCTGGCTTCCGGCCCGGCCCTCTCAGATCCTGAGCCTGCCCTTTCGGTTGGTGAGCCTGCCGAACCACAGCGACCGACCCTGGAGTCCCGTCTTCGGGCGTTGATCGAGGCGAAGACCGGTTGCAGGCTGCTGCTCAAGACCGAGGTCAACCCGTCCCTGATAGGCGGTTTCGTCTTCGAGGTCGAGGACACCGTCCTTGACGCCAGCGTCTCCCGTCAGATAGACATCATCCGGCGTCAATTCATTGAAAAGAACAGAAGAATAGTTTAGAAGCTGTTTTGAAATGATTCCCGAATTTTATCATGTGGAATTTTCGAGGCAGTTTCGGCTTTGGAAGAGGGAGCGCAGCCGTGGCTACGTGACCGATGGGGAAGATGGAAATGGCCGGAAAGGCCGTATAAAAAAAGAGAGAAATTATTTCAAAACAGCTTCTTAGTATGGACAACATAAAACCAAGTGAAATCTCCCGGGTGCTTCTGGAGCAGCTGAAGGACATCGACACCTCCCTCCGGTTCGAGGAAATCGGCAAGGTGCTGCAGGTAAGCGACGGTGTGGCAAGGATGTATGGCCTTGGCAACGCCGAGGCCGGTGAGCTGCTCGAATTTGAGAGCGGAGTGATGGGCGTGGTGATGAACCTTGAGCAGGACAACGTCGGAGCCGTGTTGCTCGGCCCGACGGATGAGGTCAAGGAAGGGATGACGGTCCGCAGGACCGGACGCATCGCCTCCATCAAGGTCGGCGAGAAGATGCTCGGAAGAGTGGTCGATCCGCTTGGCGCGCCGCTTGACGGGCTGGGAAAGATCGAAGGGGAGCTTACGGAGATGCCTCTTGAGCGCAAGGCTCCGGGCGTCATTTTCCGTCAGCCTGTGACCGAACCTCTCCAGACGGGGCTGAAGGCCATCGACGCGATGATCCCTATCGGCCGCGGCCAGAGGGAGCTCATCATCGGCGACCGCCAGACAGGGAAGACGGCCATCGCCATCGACACGATCATTAACCAGCGTTCCTGCTACGAGGCCGGCAATCCGGTTTACTGCATCTATGTGGCTGTGGGACAGAAAGGCTCAACGGTAGCAAACATCGTGGAGACCCTCCGGTCCAAAGGCGCGATGGACTACACGGTCGTCATCGCCGCCACCGCCGCCGATCCCGCCGCCATGCAGTATTTCGCTCCGTTCGCGGGAGCCGCTGTCGGGGAATATTTCCGTGACACCGGCCGCTCGGCCCTTGTTGTCTATGACGACCTCTCCAAGCAGGCTGTGGCTTACCGTGAGGTTTCCCTGATCCTGCGCCGTCCTTCCGGACGTGAGGCCTACCCGGGAGACGTGTTCTACCTGCACTCAAGGCTTCTTGAGAGGGCTGCCAAGATCATTGACCAGCAGGAGGTAGCCGAGCGGATGAACGATCTGCCGGACTCCCTGAAGGGCAAGGTCAAGGCCGGAGGCTCGCTCACGGCGCTGCCTATCATCGAGACCCAGGCTGGTGACGTGTCCGCCTACATCCCGACGAATGTGATTTCCATCACCGACGGCCAGATCTACCTGGAGTCGGGGCTGTTCAACCAGGGCCAGCGTCCGGCGATCAATGTCGGAATCTCAGTGTCCCGTGTCGGCGGCGCCGCGCAGGTGAAGTCGATGAAGAAGGTGGCGGGTACCTTGAAGATCGACCAGGCGCAGTTCAACGAGCTGGAGTCGTTCTCCAAGTTCTCCTCCGACATGGACAAGGTGACTGCCATGGCCATCGACAAGGGCCGCAAGAACAACAAGCTTCTGATCCAGCCGCAGTACTCTCCGATGCCGGTGGGGGAGCAGGTCGCGGTTCTCTACTGCGGCACGCATGCCCTCATGGGAGACATCAGTGTGGAGCAGGTTCCGCTGTTCCAGTCGGAGTTTCTGACGAGGATGAGGGCGGCGCATCAGGCTGATGTCCTTGAGCCGTTGGCGGAGGGCAGGATCGACGGGACCATCACGGGGATCATCGAGGCCGAGGCCGCTGCGGTGGTGAAATCGGTTCTGGCACAGGGAAACAAGTAGGAAGATATTCATAAGATGGCGTCTCTGAAGGAAATAAAGGACAGGATCGCATCGGTCGGCGGCACGCTGAAGATCACTTCGGCGATGAAGATGGTAGCGTCCGCCAAGTTGCACAAGGCGCAGCAGGCGATCGGGAACATGCTTCCGTACGAGAAGCGTCTGCACGGCATGCTCATCGACCTGATGGGTTCCATGAACGTGTCCGCTCCGGCTTCGGAAGATGGCTCTGACCGGTTGTCGGGTCTGTCGGACCAATCTGACCGGGCGGCGGCCGAGGGGGCATATTCATTGATGGTTCAGCGTAAGGTCCGCAGGGTGGCGGTTGTCGCCTTCGCCTCCAATTCGTCGCTTTGCGGGGCGTTCAACTCCAATGCCGTCCGGGAGGCTGCGGCGGTGGTCAATGAACATCTTGCCGCGGGTCTCCGGCCTTCCGACATCGTGGTCTATTCCGTCGGCCGCAAGATGGCGGAGGCGATGAGGAAGCTGGGTTTCCCGAGTCCGGCCGACTTCACGAAGATGTCCGGGTCTCCGTCCTACGAGGCGGCCTCGGCCTTGGCCCAGGAACTGCTGGACGGCTTTGTCTCCGGCCGGTTCGACAAGGTGGAACTCGTGTACAATCACTACAAGTCCACCTCCTCCCAGCCCACGGTCCGGCAGACCTATCTGCCCCTCTCCCTGACCTGCGCCACCGCCGACCTTCATGCCGGCAGGATAGCGGAGGCTTCTGCCGAGGTGCCGTCCTCTGCGGCGGTGGCATCCTCGGAAGGTTCTGTTCCGGACGCTTCCGTCTCGGGTGAGGCTTCTGCCGAAGTGCCGGCCTCGTCCGCAGTGGCTCCCCAGCCGGTTGCCGGACCTGTCGAGGCACCGGTTCCTTCTGCCGCCGGAACTCCCGACCTGATCATAGAGCCGTCTCCGGAGGAACTGATCAAGGTTCTGTTGCCGAAAGTGGTCCGTCTCGGGATCTTCTCGACTCTTCTGGACAGCTCCGCCGCCGAGCACGCCGCCCGCACCGTCGCGATGCAGCTCGCCACCGACAACGGCAACGAACTCCTCCAGGATCTCACCCTTGAGTACAACAAAGGCCGCCAAGGCAAAATCACCTCAGAGATTCTCGACCTCGTCGGCGGTTCGACGCAGTAAAAATTGAAGGAACTTTGCGGGTGGCTTTTGCTTCTGACCCCGAGTTCCTCCATAATTCTGAAAAAACTCCGGGATCTTCCAGAGTTTTTGTCTGTCTTTGTCGAAATTAAAAACCGAGGGGATAAAGCGGATAGCCTTGCGGCTCAGAGTCTCAACACTTGTCAACAAGTACCCTAATACTTGCGATAATGGCTTCGCACTCTTTCAATCCTGCCGAAACGGAGGCGTTTGTACGCCCTGACTCGAACAAGTCTGATTACCTCTACTTTAATGGAGATGTGAAAGAAGATAAGAAGATTTGAATTGTTCTCTTTTTCATTATGATTTTTAGTATTTGGCTGTAGAACAATCGGCTCCCTCTCAAATACCTCCCCTCGGCGATTTTTCAAAAAACGGGCATCTGTTTTAGGGACAGACGCCCGTTTTTATTTGCCAAATATCATATCATGATGATCTGTCACACAAGGTAACGATTATTTCGGAGAATCAAAATTTTTCACACAGATTTTTGTAACTTGAGCCTCGGAAACGGACATGATCATGAGATGTGGCTTTAAGGTTTTGATTGTCATTGCGGTGGCGATGCTGCCGGTCGGCGCGGCCTCCGCCCGGACATATTCAGGAAAAGTGGTTCTTGGGGATGAGAGGTTCGAGGAGTATCTTCCTTTGCTGAAGGGGAAGAGGGTGGCGGTGTTCAGCAACCGGACGGGGGTTGTCGGGGACAGGGTCAGCGGCTCCAGGCTGGCTGACGCGCTCGCGGAGTATGGCGGATGCTTCCCGGAATGTCTGCCGACGCGGTCAGACAGGCACACCGACCGGTTGCGGAGCAATCTTCCCCGGTCCCGGAGCCTGTCGAAGCGTACCGGCAGGAAACATCACTCCGGCAAGCTCGGAGACCGGAAAACTTTCGACGAGATCTCGCTGATCCCGTTTCTGGAGCCTTCCGTGCCGGGCGGGAAGATCGAGTACGGGCAGCATATTGTCGATGCGCTGATTGAGAGGGGCGTGGATGTCAGGACGATTTTCTCTCCGGAACACGGGTTCCGGGGCAGCGCCGATGCCGGAGAGCATGTCGGAAGCGGTGTGGACGAGAAGACGGGTGTGGAGATCCTGTCGCTTTACGGCGGCGGGTCGAGGATCCCGGACAAGGACAAGACCGGAAGGTTCGATGTGCTTGTGGTTGACATTCAGGATGTCGGGCTGCGGTACTACACCTACTACATCACCCTGCACCACTTGATGGAGGCCTGCGCCCGTGACGGCAAGCAGGTTGTCATCCTTGACCGTCCGAATCCGAACGGCTTCTACGTTGACGGCCCTGTGCTGGACATGAGCCTCAAGTCCGGAGTCGGCTGGCTGCCTGTCGCGACTGTCCACGGAATGACGCTCGGGGAGCTGGCGCGGATGATCAACGGCGAAGGCTGGCTGGAGAACGGTGTCTGCGACCTGACCGTCGTCCCGTGCCTGAACTACACCCACCGTACCCGCTACGCCCTCGTCCTGCCCCCGTCGCCGAACATCAAGGACATGAGGGCGGTGTACCTCTATTCATCGACCTGTTACTTCGAGGGGACTGTGGTCAGCCTCGGCCGAGGCACGGAATTCCCGTTCGAAGTGTATGGACACCCGGCGATGACAGGCTGCCCATTCTCCTTCGTGCCGCGGAGCATCCCCGGTGCGAAGACCCCGCAGTTCCTCGACGAGGAGTGCCACGGTGTGAACCTTCGCTCGAAGCCGCTCTGCAAGATCTGGGCGGAAAAGATCAATTTTGAATATCTCATCGACGCCTGCCGCAATTTGAATATGTCCGCGGAGTTCTTCGGGAAGAACAATTTCTTCGACCTTCTCGCCGGCGTGGACTGGCTCCGCCCGATGATCGTGTCCGGCTCCTCCGCCGCGGAGATCTCCGCCCGCTGGGTCCCAGCCGTAGAATCCTTCAAGTCCCGCCGCCAGCCCTACCTCCTGTACCCGGAGTAATCCCTCCGCCCTGAACATCACGAAGCCCCTGTGAAGCCGGCGGAGACCTGCCCCCGAATCTTGGTAACGTGCAAGATTCGGGGGCAGGTCTCCGCCGGCCTTGTACCCTCGGCAGTCCGCTGTTCCCCTCGTGGGATTTGGTCCCGCCGCCTGGCTTCTTATATGCGGACTCCTCCCGTTCCCGCATGCAAATCGCATGTGCGTTGGCAGATCCGTGTGACGGAGATATGAGCCTGTGTGGAGAGGAGGGGCGGATTCGGCGCG
>CAVHWO010000033.1:0-2049 GCA_963639865.1 bacterium
GCCATCCAGCGCCTCATATTTCGAGTGCCGGCTCCTGTACTCCGGGACGATCTCCTTCATCTTCCTGACCACGGCCATGTCGTCCGCCTCGAGCGAGAGACGGTAAAGCTCCTCCTCGTTCCTCAACGCGAGTCCATAGGGGTACTCCCTGACCGCCGCGACCCTGATCTTGGGATGGCACGTGGGGACGGTCCGCTCCGCGTCATTGAGGACCTCCTCGTAGAGCTTCTCACCGTCTCGGAGGCCCACGTACCTGATCTCCACGTCCCCCGCCCCGGAAAGGTCTATCATCCTCCGCGCCAGGTCCGCGATACGGACGGGCTCTCCCATGTCGAAGACGAAGATCTCCCCGCCCTTCCCCATGGTGCCCGCCTCCAGGACAAGGCGGCACGCCTCCGGGATGAGCATGAAATAGCGGGTCATGTCCTTATGCGTCACGGTCACGGGGCCGCCGCGGCGGATCTGCTCCCTGAACAGGGGGACGACCGAGCCGTTCGAGCCGAGGACGTTGCCGAAGCGCGTGGTCACGAACTGCGTGACGCCCCTCACCTCGCCCTCGGCGACGGCCCTGTTGAGGCTCTGGCAATAGATCTCGCAGATGCGCTTCGAGCAGCCCATCACGTTCGTGGGGTTGACCGCCTTGTCAGTGGAGACCATCACGAATTTCCTCACGCCGTACCGGACGGAGAGGTCGGCGACGACGCGCGTGCCGAACACATTGTTCTGGACGGCCTCCGCGGGGTTGTCCTCCATCATCGGGACATGCTTGTACGCGGCGGCGTGGAAGACATACTCGGGGGCGTATTCCCTGAATATCCCCTCCATCCTCTCCTTTCGGCAGATGTCCGTGACTATCGTCTCCACACGGACGTCCCCATGACGCTCAGCCATGAACAGGCGCATGTCGTGCATCGGGGTCTCCGCCTGGTCCACGAGGACAAGCTCCGAGGGGCTGAACATCGCCACCTGGCGCGCCATCTCGCTCCCTATGCTTCCGGCGGCGCCCGTTATGAGGACGCGCCTCCCGCGCAGCATCGAGCCGATGGCGCCCATGTCGACCTCGATCCTCTCCCGAGAGAGAAGGTCCTCGATCCCGATCTCGCGGAGCCGATGACGGGACACGCCGCCCCTGCCGTACCACTCCTCCTCGGACGCGGTGACGAGGATCTTGACGCCGGCTTCCGTCAGGGCGTCGACGAGCGCCGTACGGCCGCTGAAATGTTCCCGCCGGGAAGAGGACACTATGAGGGCGGACGCACCGCATCCCTTCATCGTCTCCACGACGGAGTCCCCGTCCTGATACACACGCACCCCCATCAGCCTTGTCCCGCCGGACGTCTCGTCCGTGGAGACGAAGCCGCGGAGGAGATAACGCCGGGGGGTCTCATTGCAGAGGCTCTTGGCTATCGCCGTGACGTCACGCAAGCCGCCGTAGATGAACACCCCCCTGACGCCGTCGCCACCGCCACCGCGGAAGGTGTCGTACACGTACTTGACCGCCACGCGGAGGCCCCACATCATCATGGTGGCCGCGACGAACATCAGCACGGCGCTCCCGAAGCGGGGGACAAGGATGAACGGCGTAAGCCCCGCGCGCACCTGCAACTGGTGGAGCAGACACACGCCGGCGCCCGCGGCGGCCGTCGAATACGCCACCTTGTGCAGGTCGACGAAGCTCGAGTAGCGCAGTATGCCGCTGCAGGTGTGGAACGCGAAGAACGAGACGGCGTACACGACGAGGCAGGCCATGAGGCCGGCCGTCACCTGCCAGAAGTGTACTGCGAGCGACAGCCCTCCATGACGCGCGCAGTACACCAGGATCCCCGACACGTACACGGCGGCGCAATCCATGGCTAGCACGCCCCAGCACGGGAGAGCCTTGCGGGAGAAATACCACTCGGAAAGTCTTTTCAGCGGATTCATAACAGTCTGTATTCTATTATATTCTATTATATTCTGCGATATGCCCGGGCATTGACACCTGTCCCAGATCATCCACCGTCCTCTTACGGACCCGCGAGAGGAGGAGCCGCCGGAGGAGGTCGGGGG
>CAVHWO010000034.1:0-73142 GCA_963639865.1 bacterium
TTTACAACCAGCCTTCCGGGAACTGCATCGTGACGCAGTGGAGGCCGCCGTGGCCGGAGAGTAGAGGACGGCAGTCGATCATGATGACCTCCCTGTCCGGGAACACTTCCTGGAGGGTGACGCGGACAACCTCGTCAAGTTCCGAGCCTGTGCCCGGGACAAGAACCGCTCCGTTGATTATCAGGAAATTGGCGTAGGATGCGGGGAGAGGGTAGCCGTCAAGGAACATCTGCTTCGGCTTCGGGAGAGGAACAAGTCTGTAAGGTTTCCCGCCGGGTGTCCTGAAGGACTGGAGTTGCGCTTCCATATTCATCAATGGCTCATGGTCAGGATCATCCGGGTCGTCGCTTTTGAGGTAGGCGATCGTCTCGTGGTCGCAGAAGCGCGCCAGGATGTCGATGTGGCTGTCGGTGTCGTCGCCGGAAAGGCTTCCGCTGTCCATCCATAGCACACGCTTCAGACCGAACGCCTGCTTCAGCTCGCCCTCGATTTCCTCCCGGGTGAGATACTCGTTCCTGTTGTCGCTGCAAAGACATTCCGAGGTGGCCATCAGGGTGCCGGCACCGTCAGTGTCGATGCTGCCGCCCTCCAGGACGAACGGGCGCATGTCCACGCACATCACCTCGTCTGCGAAAGCTCTGTCAAAGAATATCCTCCTGGTGATCCCGTTGTCAAGGTTGGATGCGAACTTGAGACCCCAGCCGTTGAAGACAAAGTCGTAGATGTACTTCTCCCCGTTGTCGCCATAGACGGCGATCCCGCCGTGGTCACGCGCCCAGGTGTCGTTGACGGGACACTCATGGAAAAGGATCTCGGAGGTGTCCACCCCGAGTTCGGCAAGCCTTCCGGCGGCGGCTTTTATGTCGGCCGTCACAAGCAGCACTTTCTCAAAGCGCAGGATGTCGGAGATGATCCGCCCGTAGCATTCCTGCACCTTCTCCAGTTCGTACCAGGGTGTCGTCCCGTCAGGCCAGGTGAGCATCACCCCGCTCTGTCTCTCCCATTCGGCAGGCAGTCTCATATTCATCCTCTGTTTAAAGCTGTTTAAAATAATTCCTCTTTTTTCTTATGCGGCCTTTCCGGCCATTCTCATCTTTCTCACCGGTCACGTAGCTGTGGCTACGCTCCCTCTTCCAAAGCCGAAACTGTCTCAAAAAATCCGCATGATCAAATTCGGGAACCATTTTTAAACAGCTTCTTATTATCTGCAAAGATATTGTTATTTTTGTGAACTGCGAACAGGAGCAGGAAGCAAGCCATGAAATTTCGTCTGGAATCATCATACAGGCCGTCGGGGGATCAGCCGGAGGCGATAGAGGGACTCTGCGAGGCGCTTGGACAGGGGGTTGGGGATGTTACGTTGCTGGGAGTGACAGGGTCGGGAAAGACCTTCACGATGGCGAACGTCATCGAGAGGCTCCAGCGGCCGGCGCTGATCCTGAGCCACAACAAGACCCTCGCGGCGCAGCTGTACGGAGAGTTCAAGAACTTCTTTCCGTCCAACGCCGTTGAATATTTCGTCTCGTACTACGATTACTATCAGCCGGAGGCCTATCTTCCGACCACAGACACCTACATCGAGAAGGACCTCAGCATCAACGACCAGATCGACAAGCTGCGCCTCAGCGCGGCCTCGGCCCTGATGTCGGGACGGCGGGACGTGATCGTGGTCTCCAGCGTGTCCTGCCTCTACGGCATCGGCAATCCGGAGGACTTCCACGCACAGTCGGTTGTGGTGCGCAAGGGGGAGCGGCGCAGTCTGACACGTCTGCTCTACCATCTCGTCGACGCCAACTACAGCCGCACGGAGGTGGATTTCAAGAGAGGCACGTTCAGGGTTAGGGGAGACACGGTCGATGTGTTCCTCGGAGGTGCGGACGAGGCCGTGAGGATCGAGTTCTTCGGGGACGAGGTCGATTCCCTCTCCCTGATCGACCCGCTGACAGGAGCACACATCGAGTCTCTGGACGAGGTCCCGATCTTCCCTGCCACCAACTTCGTGACCACGAGGGAGCGCGGCATCAAGGCCGTGAGCATGATCCAGGACGATCTCAAGAAGCAGGCCGAATATTTCAATGAAATTGGCAAAGGATTGGAGGCCAAAAGATTGCAGCAGCGGGTCGAGAACGACCTTGAGATGATCAAGGAGATGGGCTACTGCCCCGGCATCGAGAACTACTCCCGCTACCTTGACGGCCGCCAGCCGGGCCAGAGGCCGTTCTGCCTCATCGACTACTTCCCGAAGGACTTCATCACCTTCATCGACGAGAGCCATGTCACGATTCCGCAGATCAGGGCGATGTACGGCGGCGACCACGCGCGCAAGTCGGTCCTCATTGAATATGGTTTCCGCCTTCCGGCCGCATCGGACAACAGGCCCCTGACCTTCGACGAGTTCAACTCCGTCACGGACCAGAAGGTCTATGTCAGCGCCACTCCTTCGGACTATGAGCTGGAACGCTCGGACGGTCTTGTGGTCGAGCAGGTCGTGAGGCCGACCGGACTGCTGGATCCTCCGATCGAGGTCAGGCCTACCAAGAATCAGGTGGATGACCTTGTGGAGGAGATCCGCAAGAGGGCGGAGAAGGACGAGAGGGTGCTTGTCACGACCTTGACCAAAAGGATGGCCGAGGAACTGACCGACTACCTGGACAGGATAGACATCCGCGTGCGCTACATACATTCCGATGTGGACACTTCGGAGCGTGTCGAGATCATAGAGGACTTCAAGAACGGGCTTTTCGACGTGCTTGTCGGAGTGAACCTCCTGCGCGAGGGGCTGGACATCCCTACAGTGTCGCTTGTGGCGATCCTGGATGCCGACAAGGAGGGCTTCCTTCGTTCCGGAAGGGCGCTCACCCAGACCGCCGGACGGGCTGCCAGGAACGTCAACGGGCTTGTGATAATGTACGCCGACACCGTCACCGAATCGATGGAGCAGACCATCCGCGAGACCAACCGCCGCAGGACCAGGCAGATTGAATATAACAAACTCCATCACATCACCCCTAAGCAGGTTGAGGTGAAAAGGAACGTTCTTGTGTCGGAACTCTATGGAGAGCCGGAGAAGACTGTCAATCCCCGTGTCAAGAACGGGCCGAGCGGAAGGGTCAGCGCCGCGGATTCGGTTTCGGATCCGACCTATATTCCTGACCCGAGCGACCTTGGCCGTGGATCTGTGTCCGTGGGTCTCGGTCACGACTCGAAGAGGGACGGGAACACCGCCTACGTGGACGGATTCGTCAAGGCGGACCTTGCGGCCGTGCTTCAGGATCCCGTGATCCGGTCGATGAGCCGGGAGCAGATCCAGAAGACCATCGCCGAGGACAAGCGCAGGATGGAGAAATCCGCCGCCGATCTGGACTTCAGCGAGGCCGCCCGCTACCGCGACGAGATGTGGGCCCTTCAGGAATATTTAAAGGTCTGGAAGGATTGATTTGTGCGGTCACTGAGCTTGTCGAGGCGACAATATCAAATCCTGGAGACTTTCGTCACGTGCCGGAGCGTCTTGATCTGCGAGATCACCTTGTCGAGCTCCATGTTGGACGGAACGGAGATCCTCATCGTGATCTCGTAGGTTCCGCTCCGGCGGTTCTCGCTGACATTGAACGTCCTGAGCGAGGCCTTGAAGGTGTTCACGATCTCGGTGATCTGGCCTATGACTGAGGATTCCATGTCGGCTGTGATCTTAAGCGAACTCTGGAAACTGCCCCCGGCAGGGGAGTCGGCCCACTTGACCTTCTGGATCCTGTACGGATAGGTGCTGATCAGCCGCGCCGCATTAGGGCAGGAGATCCTGTGGATCTTGATGCCTTCCGTCCTGGTCACGAATCCGAACACGTCGTCCCCGAACACCGGATGGCAGCACTTGGACATCTTGTAATCCAGCCCCTTGAGATCCCGGGCGTTGAGCACCAGGATGTCATCCGATGAGTGCCTGTTCCCCCAATCCGCGGATCTGGCCTCGATCCTTTCGGCTTCCGCCTCCCTTGCCGCCTCGATGGCCTCCGCCGCTATCCTGTCCCGGTCAAGGATGTAGTTCTTCACATCGTTCACATCCACGTCACCGTCGGCTATGGCGGCGTAGAACGAGTTGAGGGTACCGTACTTGAGCTTCTTCAGGAACTCGGCGATCACCTCGTCCGGAAGTTCCAGCTTCCAGTTCTTGAGGCGCCTTCCCAGAAGTTCCTTGCCCTGGGCCGCCTTTTTATATTCCTCCTCGTTGAGTTCCTGTTTGATGCGGTTGCGCGCCTTGGAGGTCACGACATAGTTCAGCCAGTCGGAGGACGGCTTCTGGTTCTTGCCGGACATGATGTCCACCACGTCACCCGTCTTGAGCCTCTCTCTGATCGACACCGCCTTGCCGTTGATGCGGCCTCCGGCGCAGCGTACTCCAAGCCCTGAATGGATGTTGAAGGCAAAGTCAAGCACGGTCGCCCCCGCCGGCAGAATCCTCAGTTCCCCTGAGGGAGTGAACACGAAGATCTCCTTTGAAGGAGGCTGCGGAAGCTCCTCCGGGCTTCCCTCGTGCGGATGCTCAAGGGCGTAGCGCACGGATGTCAGCCATTTGTCCAGCTGGGCCTCGTGCTTGATGCCCTTGTAGGACCAGTGGGACGCCTGGCCGTTCTCCGCCTCGTCATCCATTCTCTTTGTCCTGATCTGAACCTCCAGATAGGCTCCGCTTTTGTTCTTGACGGTGATGTGCAGGGACTCGTAGCCGTTCGGCTTCGGATTGGTCACCCAGTCGCGCAGACGCTTGGTGTCGGCTTCATATTCCTCGGTCACGTAGGAATACACTTTCCAGCAGAGGTCCTTCTCCGTCCTGGAGTCAGGCTCGCAGTCGATGATGAACCGGATGGCGAAGACATCATATACCCCCTCGAACGGAACTTTCTGCTTCTGCATCTTTCTCCAGATGGAATATGCCGTCTTGGTCCTGATCTTCAGCTTGTAATGGATGCCGTCATCGGAAAGGGTCTTCTTGAGCGGCTCGATGAACTCCTCGGTCAGCCTCTCACGGTCCCTTTCCGTGGCCTTGAGCTTGTTGGTGATGGCCCTGTACTGTTCCGGCTCGGCGAAACGGAAGTAGATGTCCTCCATCTCGCTCTTGATGTTGTAGAGCCCGAGCTGGTGGGCCAGAGGGATGTAAAGCATCAGGGTCTCAAGGATCTTCCGTTCCCTGGACGCTTTCGGGAACATCTCCAGATGGCGCATGACCTCCAGCCTGTCGGCGATCTTGAGGACTGTCACCCGCGGGTCGGTCGAGTACTGGACGATCAGCTTCTTGTAGCTCTCGGCCTCAAGACGTGTGTCCTTGGGCTTGATCGTGGCGATCTTGTTAAGACCCTCGACCATCGTGTACACATCCTCCGGAAATCCGCCGGCCTTGAGATCAGTCTCGGGATGCATCCTGGTTGCTTCATGGAGGAACACCGCCGCCACGCAGTCGGCCTGCAGGCCGATCTCGTCCGCGGCGATCAGAGCCACGTTGACGGGATGCTCGATGAAAGGATGGCCGTCGCCGCGTGTCTCGCCGGCCAAAGCCTCGGAGGCGATGGCGTAAGCCTTGTCGATAAGAGCCTGGCCGGCCTCATCGTACTGGGGAAATCTCTGATGAATCGTGTCCATGGCAAAAGTCCGTTTTCCGCCCGAAGGCGCCATACGGCTCAAAAATACAAATTTTCTTCGAATATGACACCCTTTTGCTAACTTTGCGGAACTGTCGCCCGCGCGATGGCGGGGACATGAACGTAAATTTGAATCGACATGAACATCCTGAAAGTCGGAATGGTGCAGCAGAGCTGCTCGACGGACATCAAGGCGAACATCGCCAAACTTACGGAGAACATCTGCGAATGCGCCGCCAATGGCGCAAAACTGGTTGTTCTTCAGGAACTTCATAACTCGGTTTACTTCTGTCAGACCGAGGATGCGTCGCTCTGCGATCTTGCGGAGACCATCCCTGGACCTTCAACTGAATATTTCGGAGACCTCGCCGGGAGGCTCGGGATCGTGCTGGTCCTTTCGCTTTTTGAGAGACGCGCCCCTGGGCTTTACCACAACACGGCGGTCGTGATCGAGAAGGACGGCAGCATAGCCGGCAAGTACCGCAAGATGCACATCCCCGATGATCCGTGCTTCTACGAGAAGTTCTATTTCACGCCCGGGGATCTGGGCTTCAAGCCGGTTCAGACTTCCGTCGGAAGCCTCGGGGTGCTGGTCTGCTGGGACCAGTGGTACCCGGAGGCCGCGAGGCTGATGGCCCTCGGCGGTGCCCGGCTGCTGATCTACCCTACGGCCATCGGCGGAGTAGGCACCGACTCCAAGGAGGAGCAGCAGACCCAGAGGCAGGCATGGCAGCTTGTCCAGAGGGGACATTCCGTGGCCAACGGACTGCCTGTCATCACCGTGAACCGTGTCGGCCACGAGGACGATCCTTCCGGCGGCACCGTGGGGTTGGATTTCTGGGGATATTCATTCGCGACCGGTCCGCAGGGGGAGATCCTAACCCAGTTCGGCACCGACGAGGAGGGAACCAAGGTGGTTGACATCGACCTTGACCGCACTGAATATGTCCGCAGAGGCTGGCCGTTCCTGCGTGACCGCCGCATCGACGCCTACGGACCGATTCTTTCCCGCTACGGGAAGTAGCCTCTTCCGGCGGGTTCGGAACCGGAACACTCAGGTCTCTATCTGGCCTTGGCGAGGCTCTTGAGCTCGCAGTCGGCCTTGATCTTGTCGATGATGGCGCAGACTACCTTGTAGGTCCGGCTGTCCTTGGTGTAGTCGGCTGGGACGGTAAAGTTGACGCGGCCCTGGTGCCGGAGGGTCTTGGCGAAGGCTTTCTTTTTCGGGTTGTCCTCGTCGCAGACGGCTACGGCGTGGCCGCCGAACATCTTGACGATCTTCATGCACGGAATGTCGGTCTCCCCGTCACCGAAATAGATCATCTGCGGGTAGGGGATTCTCTTCTTGTCCTCGGCCACGCTCTCGTTGACCATCTTGTTGTCGTGGGCGCTGAATATTCCCTTGTTGATCTTGAAGATGTACTGGGTCTTGGCGGTGTAGTCCACAGCGATTCCAGGCCACTCAGCCTCGCCGTCCTTGTTGTACATGAAGGTGCTGGCGAAGATGTGTTTGAACTCCCCGGCGATCGGGCTGCCCTCGATGATCTCCTTCAGGCCGGAGGAATTGATGTAGTGCTCGATCTGGACCCCGCGCGCGTCACCATATTCATTGATGATCCTGAACCATTCCCTCACGCCGTCGAAGAGCCTGATGTGGCGGCCGAACTTGTGGAAGTCGCTCCGCCGGAGGGTGATGCCGCTCCTTCTTGCCTCGTCGAACATCATCTTCATGTAGGATAGAACGTTGCTCGCGTCCTGTCCCGCGGCAAGTCCGTCGCTTATCCTCCAGAACTCCTCGGGGGTCTTCCCGATGGCCTGGATGAAACCGAACTCCTGCATGTTCCCTGGAGAAAGAGTTCCGTCAAAGTCGTAAATCAGCGCAACGATAGGTTTTTTCTTCATGATTTCGCCACATATAACCAGTTTCCGCAAATATAATATTTATTCTTTTGAAGAATCAACGGCTTTCGATTAATTTTGCCGAGTTGATTTAAAATTCCGAATATGGACCATTATCTTACCCGACTGCAGAACGCGACAAGAAAATACTGGAACAAATCCGCCCTCAACACTCTGGGCGGGGAGTCGTTCACATATTCCCAGATGGCCACCCTGATCGAGAAGTTCCACATCTTCTTCGACAAGGTCGGCCTCCGGAAAGGACAGCACGTCGCCCTCTGGGCCCGCAACAGCGCCCGTTGGGGAATGTCCTATCTGGCCGTGAACACCTACGAGGCGGTCATCGTGCCGATCCTCGCGGACTTCACACCGGACAGCGTGGAGAACCTTGTCAGCCATTCCGACAGCCTGGCCCTTCTGACCAACGCCGACAAATGGTCGAAACTCGACATCGCCAGGATGCCGGAGGTCAAGGTCGTGATGGATGTGGACAACCTGAAGATCCTCTACTGCGCCAACCCTGAGATCGAGGCTCTCTGGAACGGAATCGACAATCTTCTCGCCGGGAAGTATCCCGACGGGTTCGGCCCGGAGGACGTGGTCTATCCGACCGACAATTGGGACGACCTCGCCGTCATCAACTACACTTCCGGCTCGACCGGCAACCCTAAGGGCGTGATGCTGACCTACAGGAACTTCAGCGCCACGATCGAGTACAGTCAGGTCCACCGTCCCACTTCGGACAGGAACCGGATGATCTCGATGCTCCCGATGGCCCACCTGTACGGCCTTGTGACCGAGTTCATCTACCCTCTGTGCAACGGCACTTCCATCTACTGGCTGGGCAAGACCCCGACTCCGAGCACCCTGATGAAGGCTTTTCAGGAGGTCAGGCCTTACCAGCTCATCACCGTGCCGCTCGTCATGGAGAAGATCTTCAAGTCGAAAATCAAGCCAATGCTGGACAAGCCGGTGATAAAGTTCATGACGAAGATTCCCGGAATCAACAAAATCATATTTGGCAAGATCCGCGAGGGCATGATCAGCGCTTTCGGCGGAGAGGTCCAGGAGTTTATCATGGGCGGCGCTCCGGTGAATCCGGAGATCGAGAAGTGGTTCCGGAAGATCAATCTTCCTTACACTGTCGGCTACGGCATGACCGAGGCGGCACCTCTGCTGGCTTATGCCGGAAGTGATGAATATGCCGCCGGCTCCTGCGGAAAGCCTGTCGATTGCGCCGTCGTGAGGATCGATTCAGATGACCCTCAGCACATTGTGGGTGAGATCCAGGCGAAGGGGGACAACATCTGTCTCGGCTACTACAAGAACCCGGAGGCTTCCGCCAACGCATTCACCGAAGACGGTTTTCTCCGCACCGGTGACCTCGGCCTGTTCGACGCCGACGGCAATCTTTACATCAAGGGCCGCAGCAAGTCAATGATCCTTTCGGCCAACGGCCAGAACATCTATCCGGAGGAGGTCGAGGCTGTGGTCAACAACCAGCCTTACGTTCAGGAGTCCGTTGTGGTTGACCGTTCGTCGAGGCTTGTCGCCCTCGTCTATCTCGACCAGGAGGCTCTCCGCAAGGACGGGCTTGACCAGGAGGCGATCGCCGACCTGCCGGAGAGGATCCGCATCAACTCCGACAGGCAGCTTCCGAACTACAGCCAGATCACCAAGGTGGAGATCGTGGACCAGCCGTTTGAGAAGACCCCGAAGATGAGCATCAAGCGCTTCCTGTACAAGTAGTCTTCCAAACAGATTAGGTCAGATTCTTTTCTACGCCTTGTCCATTATCGAGAAGATCCTTCCGCGGACCTCCTCGATGGTTCCTGTGCCGTCAGCCTCCTCGTACTTGCCGGCTTTTCGGTAGTACTCCACAAGCGGTTCGGTCTTCTCGTGGTAGGTCTTGATGCGGTTGTTTATCGTCTCGTCCCTGGCATCGTCGGCGCGGCCTTCGATGGCGGCCCTGTGACTGATGCGCTCCTTGATCATCGTGTCCGGAATCATGATTGAGACAACGGAGGTTACGGCCTCGCCGTTCTTGCCGAGCATCCTGTCAAGAGCCTCCGCCTGGGCGATGGTGCGCGGAAATCCGTCAAGAAGGAAGCCGGAGACTCCCGTCACGGTCTTGAACTTGTTCTCGATCATACCCTCGACAACCTCATCCGGGACGAGTTCGCCGGCGTCGATGAGGGCTTTGGCCTTGAGGCCGAGTTCGGTGCCTTTGGAGATCTCACCGCGGAGAAGTTCCCCGGTGGAAATGTGGCAGAGATTGTACTTTTCAACCATTGCTGAGGCCTGGGTGCCTTTCCCGGCGCCCGGAGGGCCGAACAGGATAAAATATTTCATGTCTGTGTCCAATACGTAAATGTCTTTCAGGTTCCTTCCAAGCTCGTTGTAGTCGAGTCCGAAACCCACGATGAAGTCATCAGGAATCTCCATGGCGACATAGTCGAGTTTCACATTCTTGGTGTAGGAGGCGGGCTTGAGTAGCATGGTGCAGATCTTCGTCTCGACGGCTCCCTTCTCCTTGAGCAGTTCCTTCAGGGCCACGATTGTGTTGCCGCTGTCCACGATGTCCTCCACAACGATCACGCGCTTGCCCTCGATGCTTCTGGTCATTCCCATGGTCTCGCGGACATTGCCTGTCGTGCGGGTCCCGTCATAGGAGGAGAGTTTGATGCAGATCAGCTCGCAGTTGAACGAGAGTCTCTTCATCAGCTCGGACGTGAACATGAGGGAGCCGTTCAGAACACAGAGAAGTACCGGACAATCTGTGCATCCGGTGAAATCCCGGTTGATTTTTTCGGCTACGTTGTCGATGGCTTTCTCAAGCTGCCCGTTCGGAATGAACGGCTTGAAGGACTTGTCAAATAGTCTGACGTTGCTCATTTGCGGTTCGTTGTTTATGGTAAGAAACAAAATTAGGCAATATTCCTTAAAAAAACAGAAAAAACATGCCTATGATTTATTTTTCTTTTCGTTTTTTACGTTTTCTTGACCTATCTTGCCGGCCTGAACTTGAATGAGTCATGAATGTCTTGAAAAACTTCATCGCCGGCATCTTCCTGCTGTCTGCCTCGCAGACCGCTCTCACGGCCCAGGATGACGGACGGATGGCTGCCATCCTTTATCTTACCGGAGCCGGTTCCGAGGAGGAACTTGACGAACAGGAGATGGAAAGGTTCGCCGCTTTCGCCTTCGATCCTTTGGAAATCAATCTTGTCTCAGGAAGCCGCATGGCCTCCAGCGGCCTTCTGAGCCGGTACCAGGCCGCAAGCCTGATGGACTACCGTTCCAGGAACGGCGATGTGCTCTCCGTTTCCGAGCTTGCCGCCGTTGACGGTTTCGGAGAGGATTACGCCAATGCTCTAAAGCCATTCATCTCATTTGATTCCAGTACTTTGCCCGGACAGACGGAAGCCGGCGTAAAGCGTCTTACCCACGAGGCTTTGGCACGTTCAGCGGTCAAGGGTGAGGCATTCAACTATGGTGTGAAGTACAGAATGAACTATGGCGAGACGTTCGAATTCTCATCCGCCGCAAGGACGAAATATTCAGACAAAGAGCGGTTTCCGCCGTCGGCGTGGTCTATGAACATGACATATTACGGCAGGAGACGGCTTGGCAAGGTCATGGTCGGGGACTTCAACGCGCGTTTCGGCCAAGGTCTGGCCTTATGGAGCGGAATGTCCCTGTCCGGGTTGTCATCCTCCGCCTCGTTCGGCAAGCGACCCTCCGGCCTGTCTCCGTCATGGTCATGGTCGGGAATCGGAAGCCACAGGGGAGTGGCGGCTGACTTCACGGCCGGCCGCTCGGCTCTGTCAACGTTCGTCTCCTTCCCCGGTCTGCGCTCATGGTGCGAGAGCGGCAGACCGGCCGGGATCTCCTTGATGACAGGCGCGAACATCACCTGCTATTCCCGGAACGGGCAATTCTCCATTACCGGCTACTGCCTGACAGAACCTATGAATGTGTCGGCGAAGCCGAAGACCGGAAAACTGTCCGGAGATTTCCGCTACTCCCGGCGCGGGGTGGATTACTTCGGGGAACTCGCCTGGGACTTTGCGGGAAAAAGCCCGGGGATGGTTCTCGGGACCGTGGTTCCTTTGGGAGGGGAGTGGCGGCTCTCGTCAGCCGTCCACGGTTACTCCGCGGACTTCAGTCCGGATTACGCCGGAGGAATGCGAGGTTGGACGAAGACTTCGGATGAGTACGGCGTCGCCGTCGGCGTGGAGAGGGCGGGAGCCTTCCTGACCGCTGATCTGTCTGTCAGGGAGAGTGACCGCTCCCAAAGGCAGATCCGGATCCTTTTCAAACTGCCGTTGCAGTTGACAGGGACATCCGTGCTTTCCGTAAGGGTCACAGAACGGTTTCGTCCTTATGAGGAAATCCTGAAGTATCGTACGGGGGCGAGGTGTGATCTGGACTGGTCCAGTTCCGGACTGTCCGCGCGTTACGGTCCGTCCGACAAGCCGGCGTGGAAGCTCAGAGGCAGGGTGGAGGGACTCCTGTGCCGTTCTCCGGCCGGTCTGGCTTATCTGGAGGGCGGCCGGAAAACAGACATGCTCAGCGCTTATCTGAGGGGAACCATATTCATTGTGGACAACTGGGATGACCGGATATATTCCTACGAGCGAGACGCTCCGGGCAGCTTCACTGTCCCGGCCTATTACGGGAGCGGATGGAGTCTGTCCGCAGTCGCGGGGTGCAAGTTCGTGATCGACAAAAGGGCGTACAAGGTTCTGAAACTTTATTTCAGAGCCTCCACGCTGGCATATTCATTCATGAAAGTCCCGAAGCCTTCTGTCTCGGAGGCGAAGATTCAGGTCGTGATGACGTTTTGACCGCTGACCCGGGCTGCATCACTTGTAGATGCGGATTTTCTGTCCGATGCTGAGGTTCGTGTTCTTAAGGTGATTCCATTTCATGAGCTGGTTCACCGTGACATGGTACCTTGCGGCGATCTTTCCGAGCATGTCGCCTTTCTTGACCTTGTAGATGATCGTGCCGTCGGAGGAATATGTCTCGCCGGAGGACTTCCCGGAATGCACGAGGGTCTGCGGGTTGAGATATTCGGAAGCCTTGTCGGTGTAGATCGAGTCCTCGTGGGCTATGAAGTCGCCGGAGTAGTTGTAGGGGATGCGGAGGATGTAGGTCTTGCTGTCTCCGGGAATCACATCCTTGATGTACTGCGGGTTAAGGTTTCTGAGATCATCGACGGAGATGCCGACCAACTCGCTGATCTGCTTGAAATGCAGGTTCCTGTGGATCTCGAACGTGTCCAGCTGGGCTGGCATCCGCATGTCAGCCGGGACCAGACCGTACTCCTTGCTGTACCTGATGGCGTACATGGCTCCGACGAAAGCCGGCACGTAGCCCCTTGTCTCGCGGGGAAGGTAGTTGTAAACCGACCAGAAATCCCTCTTGCCTCCGTTCCTGCGAATGGCCTTGTTGACGTTGCCGGAGCCGCAGTTGTAGGAAGAGATCGCCAGATTCCAGTCCCCGAAGACATTGTAGGAGTCCGTGAGGTAGCGCGCGGCGGCGTCTGCCGACTTGAACGGATCAAGCCTTTCGTCCACGAACGAATTGATCTCCAGACCATAAAGCTTCGCTGTCCGGAACATGAACTGCCACATGCCCTTGGCTCCTGCCCTTGACACCGCCACCGGGTTCAGGGCGGATTCTATGACTGCCATGTACTTGAGCTCGTCCGGAAGGTTGTACTTGCTGAAAGTCTCCTCGAAGATCGGCATGTAGTACTTGCAGAGGCCCAGGATCGCGCTCATCTTGGTCGGCATCTTCTCCGAGTAGAGAATCATGTAGTTGCGTACCTTGTCGTTGTAGGGGAGGGTGATGAATGAGTTCATTTTCTCCAGCCTGGCTTTCATGACGTCGTCCGGGACATTTGACGTGAACCGTAAGGAATCCATGTCGTAGCCTGTCCCCTCATTGTTGTTCCTGGCCTGGCGATGCAGGTACCAGATGCTCAGGAGGCTGTCCGTGATCTCCTGTGTGTACTCCTCCGGATCGAGGCCGGCGGCGGTCTTGAGATTGTTCTCCTCGTAAACGTTTATCATCTCGCCCGCTATGCTGTCTTTCAGAAAGCTTTCCCGCCTAAGTTCGTCCAGGGCTTTCCGAAGGGAATCGACCTGAAGCCTGAGCTCCCGGTTCTCTTCCTTGACCTTTCTCCTGAAAACCTGCGCTCCGGCGTTCCCCTGAAACAGGAAAACCAAGAGCAATATGATGGGCAGCGTGGCGTGGGTGGTTTTTCTCATCCTCGAATGTTTTTGTTAAAATCTCAGACCGACTTTGATCCCGATGGCGTTGTCGCCGAACGCCCCTGTCCCGAAACCGCACAACGGCGGATTGGAACGGCCTGCGGGCGCGACCGCATATTCATTGTAAGGGGAGACATATTCGTTGTAGGGGGAGATGATGGCCGGGGTGACTTTCATCGTGAGGTCGTCGCCCACTTCGAAGTCCTGCATGTAGGCGAACACGTTGGCGTCGATTATCTGGAGCAGGTAGCTTCCGACGATGGCGACCACTGAATAGTCCCTGTAGCGCCTGTACACGTTCCTGTAGTACAGCGCCCTTTCGGCGGGGATGCTGCCCTGATAGTTTCCGTCAGGATCCGTGGCCTCGTTGTGGATTCTCTTGAACCTCTTGTAGTTCTTGCTGTTGGTGGCGTAGTAGTGGTACGAGCCGATCAGCATCCCCCAATAGACAGGGATCTTCCAGTACTCGCCGTTGTACGCCTGGCCGAGTCCCGGGAGGAGGATTGAATATATGGTCGCCTTCCCAGGCTGGTTCCCCGCATCCCTCTTGTAGTTGTATACACCGTCCATGAGGGTCGCCCAATAGATAAGACCGGCGCTGGCGAACATGTATGCCGCCATGTCCTTGGAACGTGTGTCCACCGTCAACGTTGTGTTCGGGTCAAGGGCGAAGGCTGCGTCATAGGCGCTTTTCGACGACTTGTAGCGGTTCTGGTAGTGGATGCCCATCCCGACGGATGCGCCGAGACCTCCGTAGATGACGGGAAGTTTCCAGTACTGCCTGTTGTGAATCTGTTCCGCCCCGATGAACACCATGGAGCCGGCGAACATCGACCCGATTCTCAATGTGGTGTCCTTGTGGCTCACACCTCTGAAGAATTCCCTGAAAGACCACATCCTGTCGATGGAATCCCTTGCCGAGGTTGTGTCGCTCGGATCGTTGTAGGTCTGGCTGAAAGCCTCCTCCCTGAACTGGGCCTTGGCCCCGGTGGAGAATGCGGCAAGGCAGACCAACGCCAGAAGTGTCCTGAGAATCAGATTCTTCATTGTGTGTCTTAGATGTTGGAATCCTCAAGGGCCTTGAGGAAACGGCGCACTTCCTCGTCAGAATCGAACTTGATCGTCATCGTCCCTTTCCCCGAGGCGGAGCGCTTAAGGCTGATGCTGTTGTCAAAAAACTTGCCGATGCGCTCAAGGACTTTGAAATACTCATCCGGAAGATCCTGCCGCTTCGGCTCAGGTTCGCCGGAATCTTCTTTCGCAATTTTGCGGACCCGCTCCTCCAATTGGCGCACGGAGAGCCCGTTCTTGATCACGAGGTCGCACAGAAGCTCCTGAATGCCGGGATCCTCCACTCCGAGAATCACTTTCGCATGCCCTATGCTGAGGAGTCCGGTCTTGAGGTCGTGCTGGACCTTGGTCGGAAGTTTGAGAAGCCTCAGGTAGTTGGCCACGGAGGCGCGCTTCTTGCCAACCCGCCGCGCCATCATCTCCTGGGTCAGGTCGCAATCGTCCATCAGCCTCTGGTAGCTCATCGCCACCTCGATCGGGTCGAGATCCTGCCTCTGGATGTTCTCCACGATGGCCATCTCCAGCATTCCCTGATCGTCGGCGGTGCGGATGTAGGCCGGAATGATGTCCATCCCCACCCGCTTGCAGGCCTTGAACCGGCGCTCACCGCTGATGATCTGGTAGCGTCCGTTCCTGAGCTTTCTCACCGAGATCGGCTGGATCAGCCCGAATGTCCTGATGGATTCGGCCAGTTCCTCGAGAGCCTCCCCGTCAAAAGCCATGCGCGGCTGGTACGGGTTCGGTTCGATGAGATCCACCGGGATGCGCAGCACGTCACCGTAGTCCTGCTCCGGCTTCGCCCCGGCGATCTCCTTGTTTATGTAGCCGACCGGCTTCCTTTCCGGTCCGGTTGTCTGGATGTCCCCTAACAATGCGCTGAGTCCCTTGCCCAGCCTGCTTTCCTGTTTATTGTTGCCCATAGTGATCTGCTTTCGCAAGAGTCTGGCTACCTGCTGTTCTCGTTCTTCTCCAGCACCTCCTTGGCGAGATTCATGTAGTTGGTGGTACCGTTGCAGACCACGTCGTAGAGGATGATCGGCTTTCCGTGCGAAGGCGCTTCGCTAAGGCGTATGCTCCTCTGGATCACCGTGTTGAAGACCATGTCCTGAAAATGCTCCTTGAGTTCGTTCACGACCTGCGCATGGACCTTCGTCCTGCCGTCGAACATCGTCACGACAAACCCCTCGATCGTCAGGGACGGGTTCACTCCGCTCTGCACCAGTCTGATGGTCTGGAGCAGCTTCCCCAGTCCCTCAAGGGCGAAGAACTCCGGCTGCACCGGAATCATCACGGAATCGGAGGCCGAAAGGGCGTTGATGGTGATGAGTCCCAGAGAAGGGGAACAGTCGATGATGATGTAGTCGTAGTTGTCACGGATCGGGGCGAGCCTTCTCTTCAGGATCGTCTCCCTGTCCTCCTCCTCGATCATCTCGATTTCGGCTCCGACAAGGTTGATGTGCGACGGAATCATCTGTAGGTCATGGATTTCCGTCTGGATAAGAGCGTCCTTGATGTCAATCGTTCCGATCATCACTTCGTAGATTGTCCTCTTCTCGTCGTTGTCCGGAGAGAAATTCAGCCCGGACGTGGTGTTGGCCTGAGGGTCGGCGTCGATGATGAGAACCTTCTTCTCCAGCACCGCGAGCGACGCGGCGAGATTGATGGCGGTCGTGGTCTTTCCCACCCCGCCTTTCTGATTTGCTATTGCTATGACTTTTCCCATATTCTGTGATAATTTAAGTCTTGATCCATCGCCACCACAAGAGGTGCGTCGGACGCGGTTCGAACCCCAAAGTTACTCAAAATTTCCGGAATATGGGAATATGCCGAAGTCGAAGTTATCAACAAGGGCGACTGCTGTCAGGCCGGATCGACATCAAGTGCGATGTGACCCGAATATTTTTTCTCCTTCTCGAAACGCTCAACCGCTGCCGCCAACGTCTCCTTGTTCTTCGTCAGCGACCTGTCTTTAGGTAGCAACACCCTGATCTGCCGGATGTTCTGATTGGAGATTCTGTCAACAGCCGGGGAATACGGCCCTATGACGTTCGGTCCGTTCTGAATGCCGGGAGCGAAGCCGAGTCTGACACCCAAAGCACTGCGGAGCGCCTCCGCAAGCTCTCGGCTCAGCAGATCCGCCCTTGCCTGATTGTAATCCTTGATGATGACTCCGATTACCCGTGAATATGGCGGATAGCCGAACATCTTTCTTTCACCGAGAAACCTTGTCATGTTTCCGTCTCCGTCCAGTCTCCCTTCGATGCTTTGATAGACAGGATGTTCCGGCTGCGATGTCTGGATGACGAACAGCCCTTTCTCCCCGCGCCTTCCGCAGCGTCCCCTGAACTGCTCCAGAAGCTGGAGTCCCCGTTCGTCCGCCCGGTAGTCCTCCTGAGCGAGAATCGAGTCGGCCTGAAGCATGGCCACAAGGGACAATCCGCTGAAATCGAATCCCTTGGCCACCATCCTCGTGCCGATAAGGATGTCGATCTCCCCTTTGGAGAAATGTCGTATGGTGTCGGTCTCATATTTCCTGCTCTGCGCCGTGTCGCTGTCCAGGCGGGCTATCCTGGCGTCCGGGAACAACTTTGCCGCCTCCTCCTCGATCTTCTGTGTTCCGGATCCCAACGGCTTCAATTCACCGCCACATTTGGGGCATTTTCCTGGATATTCATACACCCTGCCGCAGTAGTGGCAGACAAGTCTTTCGCTTCCATCGGCGCGCCTATGCAGGCTCAGACTGACGTTGCAGCGGCGGCATTTCGGGATTTCGCCGCATTCCTGGCACTGCACTATCGGGGAATATGCCCGACGCTCCCTGAGGATCAGCACCTGCCTGTGTCTTGCGAGGCAGCCGTTGATGTGATCGATGAGCTTTCTGGAGAAGTCGCCGACCATTCCGTTCTTGCGGCGTTCGGCGATGGTGTCGATGATCTCGATGTCCGAGTCAGCGGTGTCGTAGAACCGTTTTTTGAGAGGCACAAGTCCGTAGCGCCCGACACTGCAGTTGTAGAGGGACTCAAGCGACGGGGTCGCCGACCCGAGGACCACATCGGCGCCGAATATCCTCGCCATCATTATCGCCGTCTCCCGTCCGTTGTACCTCGGTGCGGGGGAGTCCTGCTTGTAGGATGTGTCATGCTCCTCGTCCACGATCACCAATCCCAACTCCTTGTGCGGCAGGAAGATGGCGCTTCGCGTTCCGAGGACCACATAATTTTGGAGCTTTGCATTCCCGATTCCTTCCGGCGATGAGCAATGTCTCATGACCGCCGCCGTCTCCCTCTTTCTGGACATCGTCTCCCCGGAGTGGAAGACAAGCAGCTCTGTCGGAAATGTCTCGCCGATCCTATCCTCCAGCTGCCGGCTGAGGGCGATCTCCGGCACCAGATAAAGCACGTTCTTCCCCTTTGCCAGCGCATCCTGCGCCAGTTTCAGGTAAATCTCCGTCTTTCCCGATCCCGTCACCCCGTGCAGCAGCGCCGGCTTTCCCTTCCCTAAAATCTCTTTTATCTTTGAATATGCCTCCTCCTGCGCCGCTGACAGCACGATTTCTTTCCCGGTTTTCACCATCGCTTCGATGGTCGGAGAGTTCTGCCGAGCCATTTCACCAACCATCGAAGCGACATTCCCCGTCAACACTCCGAGTTCTCTCTCAAGCGCCTCCTTTTCCGCCAAGTACCGCTCCCTGCACTCCTGTCTCCGGGCTTTCCCTGCCAACTCCGCCTTTTTCTCCACTCTTTCTTTAAGCCGTTTTATCTTGTCCTCGGTCCTGGTCCGATTCTTCTCCTCCCTCTCCGCTTTGAGAGCCTTCTTACGTGCCAGCACAACTTCCTTTTCGACTTTCTGCGCCGGATAAGCCGCCTTGTAAACCTCCCCGACTGTGCACAGATAATATTCTGCGATCCGCCTCCAAAGCGCGATCTCCTCTGATGTGACAGGCTCCAGCCCCTCCGCCATTCCGACAACCGGCTTCACCCTGTCCACAATTCCCATAGCCTCAGCCTGTTTCCCCGCATCCACCGCGCTCACCACACCGACATATTCCTTCCCTGCGAAATTCACCCGCACCCGGTCTCCTATCTTTACCTGTTCTCTGTCCTTTGCGCCTTTGGTCACTGAGCCTGTCGAAGTGACCGAAGACATGCCGGACGCGTCTTCCAGTGAATTGATCACTCCGACTTCCGTACAATAGAACGGCTCCCACTCCAGCCGGAGCGGAAGAATCACCTGTATGAAAGACCTGCCAGTCATAAAGGCGAATTTAACCAAAAACATCCACTCTGCGAAGAAAAGCACAAATTCTTCCCGGAAAAATTTGCAACCAAAGGAAAAATGCCTATCTTTGCAATCCCAAACGGAACGGTGTCGTAGCTCAGATGGTAGAGCAATGGACTGAAAATCCATGTGTCGGCAGTTCGATTCTTCCCGACACCACAGAGAGAGGGTGAGTAAAAGCAACTTTACTCACCCTCTCTCATTTTCTATCCTCCAGTCACTTCGTGACGGCCCCGGTGGTTCCGCTTTAGTCAGCCTCCTCGACCTCTCATCCTCTTTACTAAACGGGGACATTAACAACAAATAGTTAATACAAAACCTTTTAGTAAATGAAAAAGAATCGCACTTACAGAGTAAACGCCATTCTCATGGCGCTGCTTGCGGGATCGCTGTCATTCAGCGCCGCCGCAGCCGTCGGTGAATCCGGTTTACTGCCCGCGGCGGCCGCTCAGCAGCAGCCGGTCAAGGGAACGATCGTCGATGTCAACGGCAACCCGATCCCGGGAGCCAGCGTGATGATCCCCGGCACCACGACGGGAACCGTCACCCAGGTTGACGGAACATTCTCACTCAACGTCGCAGACGGCACGGCAGTCGAGGTCGCCTGTCTCGGCTACACCACCGTCAAAGTCAACGCCAGGAACGGCATGAAGGTCGTCCTCCACGAGGACAGCGAATATCTTGACGAAGTGGTTGTCGTTGGCTTCGGCACCCAGAAAAAGGTCAACATGACCGGTGCTGTCGCCGCCGTGGATGTTGACAAGACTTTCGGAAGCAAGCCGATTACAGATGTGTCCAAAGGTCTTCAGGGAGTTGTTCCAGGTCTTACAATCACCTATAACACGAATGACCTTAACGCTTCTCCAACAATGAAGATTCGTGGAACCGGATCCATCAATGGCGACAACACTCCACTTATCCTCTTGGACGGAGTCGAGGTTCCGGATCTTTCTTTCGTCAACCCTGACAACGTAAAGAGCATCTCCGTTCTCAAGGATGCGGCATCCGCATCAATCTACGGTTCCCGTGCCGCATGGGGAGTTGTCCTCATCACGTCCAAGGACGGTTCGGGTGCCAAGGACAGGGTATCCATTACTTATTCCAACAACTTTTCCTGGAATCAGCCTATCGGACTTCCTAAATACATCACCGACAAAGAAGGAATCCTCGCGCAATTGGAGGAAGGAATCCTTGCCCAGAAGAATGTCGATGGCAGCCGAATCGAAGCATTCGGAATGTACTACGACACAATCGGGGCCGGCATAGAGAAATGGTTCGACAACTATTCCGGAAACCTCAGCAACCCTGTCTATAAATATGGAGAGGACTACGAGTTCATCAACGGCACTCCTTATTACTATAGGGTTTCCGACCCGAACAAGGAAATCTTCAAGACCTCGTTCTCCCAGACCCACAATCTTAATGTCTCCGGCAACACAGGCAGGACAAACTACAACATCGGCCTCGGGTTCAACAAGTCCGAAGGCACAATGAAGGCCGCAAAGGAGAACGACATCAACAGGTATAACGTCAACCTTTCAACCAACACACAGGTTAAGGACTGGCTCAACATCGGTACCAAGGTGATGTATGTTGAAAAAGAATATACCTACCCTTACGGCTATGAGGCAAGTAACGGAGCGATGGGGCTGATTTACTACACCATGCGTTTCCCTGCATTCTTCCCATTCGGAATTTCAGACGGAAGCAAGCTGTCTGACGGAACTTATGCCAGCGAAAGCGCCGCGACAGGAGAAGGACTCTATTTCCGCCACGGCAATGCCTACGTGGCAAACGAGAGCATCTGCTCTTCAAATGACCAGTACCTCACCATCGGAGGAAACGTCAAGGTCAACATCGCACCGGGTCTTTCATTCTACGGAGACTACACAAGAGGCCGTTACTTCTATGAGAACAGGACGATACGTCAGCCTTACTATGTGGCCAACTGGAGTTTCCCAAAGAAAACAGCCGTCACCACTAACGACTTTGTACAGAGAACGTTCGTGAACAAAATCACCAACACTTACAATGCGTATTTCGATTACGTTTTCGACATTCTCGGCGAGCATAATTTCGCCCTCAAGGTCGGAGCCAACGCCGAGGATTTGAGGTATGATTCTCAGAGTCTGAAAGCCAACGGGGTACAGAATGCGGACATTCCGACGCTGAACCTCATCACGGGCAACAAGGAAGCCACCATCAACGAAACTCTGAAAGACCGCGCGACGGCAGGTTTCTTCGGAAGAATCAACTATAACTACAAAGAGAAATATCTCCTCGAGGTCAACGGGCGTTATGACGGCTCATCTGCGTTCCGTCCTGGCAAGCAGTGGGCATTCTTCTCCTCCGCATCCGCAGGTTACAGGATTTCAGAGGAACCTTTCTGGCAGAACATCAAGCCTTATGTACCGACCATGAAACTCCGCGGTTCCTATGGTTCCGTAGGCAATCAGGCGCTGACCGATTGGTACCCGTACATCGCCACCCTGTCCACTACAACCGTTTCCTGGCTTGGATCAGACTTCAACCAGAAATCGACTGTATCCACTCCGGCCGCCGTCAACTCCGACATGACATGGGAGAAGATTCGCACGCTTGACTTCGGTTTCGACGCAGGCTTCCTTGACAACGAACTCAACGTCACGTTCGACTGGTATCTCAGAAGGAATGTGGGCATGCTTGTCGCGGGTAATGAGATCATCCGCTATGTAGGTATCTCCAGCGCACCGCTTGAGAATGGTGGAGACCTCAAGACAACCGGTTGGGAGCTTCAGATTGACTACAACCATGCTTTCAACAAGGATTTTGCGGTTTACGGAACATTCACTCTTTCTGACTCAAAATCTGAAATCACCAAGTGGAACAACACTACCGGCGCTCTTCAGGGATGGTATGAAGGAAAGCAGCTCGGCGAGATCTGGGGATTCGAGACTGATCGGTATTTCAATTCATCAGATCTGAACACTGACGGAACTCTCAAGTCAGACATTCCTGACCAGTCATATCTCCAGAACGGCTCATTCAGATTCGGAGCCGGAGACATCAAGTACAAAGACCTTAATGGTGACAAGAAGATCGACACGGGTAAAGGAACAATTGATGACCATGGTGACCTTAAGCGCATCGGAAATGTTCTTCCTCGCTATGAGTACTCTCTCCGTCTCGGTGCGATGTATAAAGGGTTTGACTTTGAGATTCTTTTCCAGGGCGTAGGGAAACGTGACATGTGGACAACATCATCACTGTTCATTCCTCATGCTGCCGGAGCACAGATGAACATCTTTGAGAATCAACTTGATTACTGGACAGAAAACAACCAGAATGCGGAATTCCCTCGTCCTTACATCAACGGTGCGTTCGGATCCCTGTCCGGACTTCCAGGAAATTCCGGTTGCAATAACTTTGCGCCTCAGACCAAGTATCTCAACAACCTTGCCTATCTCAGAGTAAAGAACTTGACTTTCGGCTACACGATTCCTCAGAATCTTACCCAAAAAGTAAATGTCGAAAAATTACGTGTCTATTTCAGCGCACAGAATCTTCTCACATTTGACCACATCGATGGTGTGATGGATCCAGAATGTACAGGTGGTTGGTCATCTACGTACAGTAATGGTGTCGACATGACATATGCAGGACGCGCCATGCCGTTCAACCGCCAATGGTCGTGTGGTCTTCAGATTACATTTTAATTAACGGAAAACAATTATGAAAAAGATATTTTACACTTTGGCGGTAGGTGCAGTTGCTGCATTAGGCTTCAGCAGTTGCAGTGACTATCTCGACAGGACACCGTTGGACAGTAATTCCGATGCCACCAACTGGACATCAGAATCAGCACTTGAGATATTCTCTTGGAAATTCTACGGATACCTCAGTGAGATGAGCTACGGAAGTGGTTGGACCAAAGGTCAGTATCATGCAGAATCTCTTACTGATGATTATGCCACGGAGTCCTTCACGGAATTCACGAAGAATATTCCTAACTCAGCATCGTCATGGAACACTCCTTATGATAGAATCAGGGAAGCCAACATCCTGCTGAACAGGGTTGACCTTGTCCCAGATCTCAGCGAGAAAGCGGCGAACCATTGGAGAGGCGTTGCAAGATTCTTCCGCGCGCTATACCATTTCAATCTGGTGAAGACCTACGGAGATGTCGTGTGGGTTGATGATGAACTCGACTTCACTAAAGAGGACAACATCAAACGTTCCCGCGATTCCCGCGTGACCGTTATGGACAATGTGGTCGCAGACCTTGAGTTCGCGATGAACAACTGCTACTCTCCATCCGAGGCCGGCACCAACACGGTCAACAACATGGTTGCAGCTGCTCTGCTCTCAAGAGTTGCCCTATATGAAGGCGCATGGGAGAAGTACCACAACCTGAGCGGCGGACATCCGGAAACATTCTACAAAACAGCAAAAGAGGCGGCGGCCAAGGTTATCGACAGCGGACTCTATGAGGTCACCACTAATTACAAAGGCATGTACACCTCACTTTCATTGGCCGGAAGCAAGGAAGTTCTTCTTTATAAGATCTATACTCTGGCCAATGTCAACGGAGGTAATGTGACGCTTGCTCATTCTCAGTACGGCTATGTGGACTCTTCGACTCCAACCTGGGGGCTTACCAAGAGTGCGGTTGAGAATTACACCACCTCAGACGGTTTTCCTATCCACATGGTACCATCCTACAATGATAAAACCCTTGAGGGAGTGTTCACTGACAGGGATAAGAGATTGAACGCTGCTGTCGATGAAGCGATTCTCCCTGTCGTTAACCTGTCCTACACCTACGGCATTGTCTCGACCACAGGTTACTGGACTTGGAAGTTCCTCGATTATTCGAAGAAGGACGAGTACGAGAAGAACGGAACGTGGAACGCACCGTCCAACGACACCGACGGACCAATATTCCAATATTCCGAGGTTCTCGAAAACTATGCCGAGGCTTGCGCCGAGCTTGGAAGCATCACTCAATCAGACCTTGACAAGTCGGTCAACCTGCTTAGGGTAAGACACGGAGAGATCCCGGCCCTCACATTGGTGGGTACAACGGGATGCTCCGTAAATGGGGTGGCCATTACCAAAGACCCTGATGACCCGGCAGCCAATGTTCTTCTTCAGGAACTCCGCCGCGACCGCCGTAGCGAGCTCATGGCAGACGGCTTCCGCAACGCCGACCTTATGCGTTGGGCGCTTGGAAAGAATCTTGACACTAAAGAGAACCCCGACGGCTATCTGGGCGCTTCCAAGGATGCCATTATGGCTTACAGAAACACCGTGAAGGATGCCGATGATTGGGAGAAAATAGAGAAAAACAACTTCTTCCTGAACGGTTATAAGTCACCATACAATACTTCCGCAGTCAATGCTGGAGGATCAACTGTTGACAGAGTCTGGAATGACAAGTACTATCTGGAGCCAATCCCTTCAGGTCAGATACTTCTCGACAAGAATATCACCCAGAATCCTGGCTGGTAACAGGATTGTCGCACTTACAATCGAGTAGGAGGAAAACGAAGTAGTTTTCTTCCTACTTTCGTTTTCTGGTGACAGCCTCAGGAATTTGTTCTTTAGAGAGAATTATGACTGATAAAAAAGAGGACGACCATTGAAAAGTCCTCTTTCAGTTTGTAAAGGTGCCGTCTATTCTTGTGGAAGTGACTTTATCTGCGATCTGCGCTATCTGCTCGATTGGCATGCCGAGCGCCAACAAAGACTTGGCAACATCTGTCATGGCCGCATCGCCTTTTCCAACTTGCCAAATCTCTCATCATCTTTCGACCTCGATTTGGCAAAGATAGCGAAATTCCTGAATATTCGGCACCATCCTGCGACCGGGCTGTCATATTCATCGGCATAGTGCATAATCCTCGGCAATTCAAGAAGATAGAATGAAATTTGATTACCGAATGGCTCTGAGGTATCAACCTCCTGAATGCGGTAATGATAGAGAATCTTGTCCTCGGGAGAATCCGGATGGGCATCCTCGTAGTTCATGATGCAGATCACTTTGACAGGAGTCAAAACATATTCATCATCGCCTTCCGGAACCTGCCCGCAATATCAGAATTGTAAACGTAAATAATGAAAAGAAATGCATACGATTCAAAAGAAACAGAAATATTTTTCTTTCGTAGTAAAAGTATGAGGCATTTTACGGATGGCAAAAAAGCGTGGCCGCGGGTTGCACGGTCACGCTTATGGGGTGCCAATCTAAAGAAATTATTGATCCCAACCCGGATTCTGGGTCAGAGCCTTGTTAATGGCAATCTCTGAAGTCGGTACCGGCCAGAAATAGTACATCGAGTCATATTTTCTGTCATTCTTTGGATATGCGTCGATGTAACCTTCAGCATTAACGGTGATGTCCCCGCTGTTCACTGACATAGGATCATTCTTGACATTGGCTCCCAATTTGATGTCAGGGTATTTCTGGGTGTCAAGTTTGTCAAGTTGATGCCATCTGTTAAGATCCCAATACCGGAAATTGTTGTCGTACATGAGTTCTACACGACGTTCACGACGGATCTCCCATATAAGCGAACTGACATTCATGTTATTTGCCGGGTCTGCGACAGGAGAAACGGTCATGTGCGGCATATTGACACGATCCCGGAGTTTGTTGACGGAAATGTCAAGGTCATTCTGTGTACAGTTCCCCAATTCCGCACATGCCTCGGCATATTCAAGATAAATAACTGAAAGCCAGTATAGAGGTGCATCAGTGTAGTTATGTCCGACCTCTGTGCGATAGTTGGTCGCAAGCTCGTTTGAGTCATATTTGAACACGCCATAACCTGTTGAGGAGGTCTGTGCATGATCATCTGATCTGTTGAATCTCCCTTTGAAGGCGTTAGGAACAGTCATAAGAACCGTATCAACAGCCGCAGTCAGTCTAGGGTCACGGACTTTCAACAGGTCAGTGATGCTTAGATGGTTGTTGATCAATCTGTCCGAGACATCTGAGTTATTCAGTTGCGTAACCGCTTTTGGCAATCCATCAGTGAAAAGATAGGCATTGAACGCATCTTTTGTCATGCCATACGCTTGTGATGAAGATGCAGTATAGTCTGCCAGAGAGTGCATGAGAACATCCTTGTAATAATGCTTGTAGAGAATCATTTCAGGGTTATCATTGAGGTCAAGGGAATTATAGTTTCCCTGATACGACTCGTTCAAAGAATAACTCTTGGCCATTATCGTAGCGGCCGCAGTCTTCGCTTCCTTCAGGAATGCTTCCGCCCTGCTTGAATCCGGTGCTTTCTGTCCATCGTTTTTGACTCTGTACTTGCAATATGTCCCTTCAAACAAACATATCTCAGCCTTGATGGCATTCGCAAGGTCACGGCTCCAACCCGTCTTATTGGTGACATCTTTGATGTTGCCGCATGCGAAGTCGAGATCCTCAAGGACAAAATCCATCACTTTGTCACGATCGGTTCTTGGGGCATAGATGACATCTTTTTCAGACACTTGAAGTTCATGGTCAATAAGTGGCACATCGCCGAATTGGCGTACAAGCCAATAGTACTGAAGGGCTCTCATCATACGGGCAACACCCAGCCAGTGGTTGGTGGTAGCCTCATTCAAGGACATTTTACCAAGCCGGTTGATCATAATGTTGGCTCTTCTGATTTCCACATACGGATCGGACCAATCGGCATTATCGGCTATATAATTGATGTAGTTCCAATCCCTGAATGACGCATCGGCCTGATTGTCGTTCAGTGTCGGGAAATAATATGATCCGGATCCTCCTCCGTTGCCGTATCCGACGAAATTGTTGAAAAATGTGTTTGCATACACCTCAACATTCGATTCGCTTGTCCAATAGTTCGTGTCCGCGAACGAGTCAAGCGGAGCCTTGTCCAGAATGCTGTCGCAGGATTGCACGGCTGCAATCATGACTAGCGAAGCAGAGAATGTGTATATGATTCTTTTCATGATATTCCATTAATTAGATGATGTTAAAGAGTAACCTGTACACCGAAAGACAAGGTACGATAGAAAGGATCAACACGTCCGAATACGGAATTTGTGATGGATCCGTCTCCTCCGTTAGTAGACCAATTGTAGCCTCCGGTTTCAGGGTCGAATGGACCGTTTGTCCTGTTGATCAGTTCGCACAGATTCTCTCCGCTGAAGTACACTCGGATCTTTTCAACATTGATTCTTTGGGTATATTTCTGAGGGATAGTGTAGCCCACGGTAAGATTCTTGAGCCTTAAATAAGCCATGTGTGAGACATAACGGCTTTGAGGGTAGAAGTTCTTCGATCCATTTTCGATGACTGCGATCGTTCCCTTCTCGTTTCCTCCTGAGTATAGACGGCCAAACTGTGTCTGCTCATCTTCAACCGTCCAGGTTGAACCGTCCCACGTTCCTTTCCAATAGTCAAGCTCATTGGCGAAAATCGTCGCATCCGCATTACGTACCGTCGGATACACCATTGAGGACTGTGTCCAGATGTCCCGTTTGCCGACACCCTGGAAGAACGCATCGATGTCAAAGCCTCTCCAGCTTGCGCCAAGACGGAAACTGTATTGGTAGCGCGGCATGGTGTTACCGATGACTTTCAAGTCCCCGTGATCATCCGCAGTGCCTTTCCCACCATCAATCACGCCATTTCCGTCGAGGTCTTTGTATTTGACATCTCCAGGGCCGTAGTGGAAGTTGCCGTTCTCAAGCCCCTTCTGACTTGCGACACCTGCCGCATATCCCGTAGGAATTCCGTTGGCATCAAATCCAGTAAAGTCAGCCGTGGTAAAGAGTCTGTCGGTCTCAAAGCCCCAGATGTCACCCCAGGTCATACCTTCGTAGGTTGAATTCAAAAGTTTGGAGTCATTATCCCATTTTGTGACTTTGGAGATGAAATCACCGACGGATGCCTCCGCATAGACAAGAAGATCGTTGTTGAACACGTGATTCCAGTTGATGGAAAGTTCCCAACCTCTTGTTCTGAGAGTTCCGTTGTTGGTGTATGGAGCACTGGCTCCAAGAGTTTCCGGCATGGATGATGCCGGAGCAAGCATGTCAAGTGTCGTCCTTTGATACCAGTCAAATGTTGCCGTCAACTCATTATTGAAGAATCCGAGATCCAAACCGACATCAAGAGTACGGATTCTTTCCCATGAGAGTTCGTCTGACACCAAAGTCGGGGAGTCAAACTGAGATACCTGCGTTGTGTTTGAACTGCCTATCCAATATGATTTGCTTGCCGCCCTGTTGCTGACCGTGGACAAGAACATGTTGCTTCCTACAGCCTGATTGCCGATCTCTCCAAAGGAAGCACGGAGTTTACCGTTTGAAACGTACTGTCTCACAGGAGTAAAATAGGTTTCCTCGCTGAATCTGTAACCTGCTGATGCCGACGGGAAGAATGCCCAATGGCTTCCTGAAGGGAACCTTGAAGACCCATCGTAGCGGCCGTTGAGTTCGAGAAGATATATTCCCTTATAATCATAATTGACCCTTGCGAAATATCCCGCTGTACCCCAATGAGTGTGAGCAGGATGCCAGATGGCACTTGAACTGTCAGGATTATAGACGTTCTGCGTTCCTGTCGCAAGTTCGAATTCTGGAAGATTCATGTCAAGCAGCCCCTGACGGTAGGAGACGATTCTTGAAAACTCTCCTTCCTCCGCGTTGACACCGGCCATTGCGTGGAAATTATGAGCGTCCCCGAACGTCTTGACATAGTCTGCATAGGCATTGAAGGCATAGGAAACGTTTCGTGACGCATTAGTGCCGACCGCAGTGTATGTCTTCATGTAGCCAGGTGTGACAGTCGCGATATCTCCATCAACTGTTGCGATGGATGCCCAGTTGTTGATACCATAAATCTTGTTCCCGCTGTACTTTCTGTCGGAATCAGTGATGTTGTAGGTGTAATCGGCGTTGAGCGTCAGGCCTTCCATAAGTTTTATCTTCGTGAACCCGCCGATTCTCATGAAATTACTCTTGTCAACATCATAACCAGACTGCTTGCGGTATGCTATGGTACGGAAATCATTACCGTTGTAGGTTCCGTAAGGCCCGAAGAAGGATCCCCATCTCCAGATGTACTGAAGCGAACCCTGATCTATGCCGAGACTATATGGCTGGGAGAAGTCTTTTTTGTCATAATTGAATCTTACGCCGACCTGCATCCAGTCGTACACATCAGATGTGACATTTGTGGTCACATTCCATTTCTTGAGGCTTTCCGGGGCGAAGCGTGCGGTTCCCTCTTCTTTGTCATAGCCGAACGACATGTAGTAAGACACTCTCCCTGTCGAGCCTTGAACTGAAAAATTATGGTTCTGTGTCGGTGTCCAGTCCTTGTAGAAAATACCAGCCACATCCCAGTCAGCATAGTAGTTTGCCTGACCGATACTCTGAAGTTTCACCGGTTTCCCTTTGTCGTCAAGATAGAGAGAACCGTCCGGGTTGGTCTGGTAGGTGTCCTTTGTGGCAATTACAAGGTCGTCTCCAAGGACAACCTCGCGATAGCCTGACTTCTTCCAGTTATGGCGTTCCTCCCATGCCTTGGTTTGAGCGATGTAGTTATCATTTATGACCATGCCGAAAAGTTCCGGGGTCTGTCCGGCTCTTTCCTTGGCGAGCTTGAAAGCGACCTGCTGCTCGTAGGCATTCGGGTATTCAGGAAGAACGGTCGGTGTCCTGAATCCGAAGTTGTTGCTATAGGTCACCCTGACTCGATCCATTTTTTTTGCGGCTTTTGTGGTTATGAGGACCACTCCGAAAGCGGCGCGTGTACCATAAATGGATGTGGATGCGGCATCCTTAAGGACAGAAATGCTTTCAATGTCTTGAGTGTTGACGTAAGACAGGTCTTCCATCACAACTCCATCAACAACGATTAAAGGCTCGGAGGTTTGGCTATTGCTTAGAGTGCCGAGACCACGGATCTGGATGGTGGGAGATGACCCGATTCCACCTGATGAGTTCATGACTGTCAGGCCGGGAACAGCTCCCTGAAGGGCTTTGGCTGCATCCGCTACAGGACGAGCCTCAAAAGTCTTGCCGACATCGACAGTGGAAACAGCTCCCGTGAGGTTGGCCTTCTTCTGTGTGCCGTAACCTACGACGACGACCTCGCTGAGGGCTTCGGCATCCTCATGGAGCACCACCTTCATGCCGTTCCTGGCGTTGACTTTGACGGTGGTGTAGCCGAGACAGGCGACCTCGACTGCCGTGCCGTCTGCGACGTTGAGTGAGAATGTTCCGTCAACCTGGGTGACGGTTCCCGTCGTGGTGCCGGGGATCATCACGCTGGCTCCCGGGATCGGGTTGCCGTTGACATCGACGATCGTTCCCTTGACCGGCTGCTGCTGAGCGGCCGCCGCGGGCAGTAAACCGGATTCACCGACGGCTGCGGCGGCGCTGAATGACAGCGATCCCGCAAGCAGCGCCATGAGAATGGCGTTTACTCTGTAAGTGCGATTCTTTTTCATTTACTAAAAGGTTTTGTATTAACTATTTGTTGTTAATGTCCCCGTTTGGCAAAAAAAATATGTTATCTCCGACCGTTTGTTCTCGGAAATCTAAATTACAAATTTAATCTTTAAATGCAGATAAACAAATTTTCGGTCTCCTATTTATCTCTTTTTTTATTGCCCTGTCACGCCTTGCCTGTGATGAATGCTTTCAGGCGTTCCGCCTATTCGTGGATAGGGCGGTGCCGGGAACGGAGAAGTTTTTTCTGACGGTCTTCCAGTTCCGGAAGCTCGGCGGCGGGGACGGCGAAATCCACGAACCGGGACCAGATATAGTCCACGGCCTGGGCGGACAGGTGAACCATGTCGGGGGAGTAGAAGCGGTAGTCGCGGAGCTCGTCAAGCACGATCTCGTAGGCGGGGAAGTAGTCACATCTCTGGGAAAATCCGGCGAGGACATCTTCCAGGGCAAGGAGGAGCGTGGCCTTGCTGAGCTGGTTGCCGTGCGATCCGTCCTTCAGGTGGCGGATGGGTGAGACGGTGAAGATGAAGGACTTGTCCGGATGCCGCGCGCACATGTTCATAAGCAAGGCGGCTGTCTCTCTGACTGAAAGCCGCCGGCGGGTGAACTCCTTCGCGTCGATCTTGAGGCAGTTCGAGACGGTCTCGCCCGTTCGGGAATATTCATAGATCCATGCCGTGCCGAGGGTTATGATGACCTTCGTGGCGGACTTCCATCGGCGCGAGGCCTCCTTCAGCGACGCATTGGCTGCATCGAGGAACTCAGGGGCGGTGCGGCGAGCGAAGGAGGTGTGGTGGCTGAACGAGCAGACAAGTCCCGCTCCGGCTCCCATCTGAACGCACTCGTCCCCGGCGAACGGGATGCCGGAGGACAGCCTGGCGATGGAGTTGCAGACGGAGACCGGGTTGTAGATGGTGCCGAACGGGTTGGAACAGACATCGAAACCGAGGTCGGTCATCTTTTGTCCGATGTTGTCAGCGAAGCAGCTGCCCAGAATGAAGATCTTGTCACTCAATGAGATGCTCACCCTGCTCCGCCCGGCATCGACGGGAGTCTGTAGTCTGAGTTGTTCCATACAGGTGCGAAATTACAAAATAATAAGTAAATTTACGGAATATATGAGGAAAGGCATAATCATAACGGCACTTCTGCTGGCGGCATCCTGCGCCTGTGTGGCCCAGCGGAAGGCGACTCTGACCTACGGTGCTGATTTTCAGTACTATTTTGACAATAAGGAATATGGGCGCAGCGGCAACCTTTACGAAAGTTCGGGGACGATCCATGCCGCAAGGCTGACTCCCACCATCGGCGTGACGGTCGGCGGGGACAGGGCCTCCCATAATCTTGCCCTCGGAGTGGATGTGATGAAGAATATGGGGGAGTCCCCGACTACGGGTGACAATGATGACCTTCAGAACAAGGAACTCATCAGGGAGATGATCTTCTGGTACAGCCTTGAGACTCAGCACCGAAGCGGGAAACTCTCATTGTATGCGGGAATATTCCCGCGCCGCTTCTCCGTCTTCGGCGGACAGTACCCCTATTGGGAATATTCCTCATTCGAGAACATCCCGACGGTCTTCATCTCCGAGTCCAACAGGTTCTACGACAATAACATCGAGGGCGTCATTTTGAAGTACAGAACCCGTCGCGGCTACTGTGAGACCGGCCTTGACTGGATGGGCATGATCGGTCATCAGCGCAGGGAACGTTTCCAGATCTTCACCTACGGTGACTTCGGCGTGGGTGGTGACTTATTCCATGCGGGGTGGACCGGCACAATGTACCATTTCGCCAACACCCTTGAGTACAAGGGTGTTGTGGATAATGTGCTCGTCTCTCCGTTCGTTATGCTGACCTCTGACGTCAGGAACTTCCGTTGGAGCGCGAAACTCGGTTATATTCAAGGAATCCATCAGGACAGGGAGCGGGACACGGGGTTGGACTTGACTTTCGGCGGGCAGTTTACACTGAATCTGGCCTACAGGACATTCGGATTGTTGAATGACACCTACTATGGCACCAGCCAGATGCCCTACTTCGACTGGCTTGACGCCGGAGGCAATGTCTATGGCTCCGATCTTTATCCCGGCAGCCGGTTCTTCCGGATCCGGACAGACGGGACGAGCTGGAGGCATTCCGGTTGCTACAACAGGGCTGAGGTCTATTGGCAGCCTTACATCGCTGACTTTGTCAGTCTCAGGCTTTCCGCGGTCTTCCATTTCACCGAATCGGGTTTTCATGGCAGCCAGCAGAAGTTGAGCGTCGTTTTTGATCTGGGAAGAGTCATGAACGGAAAGGATTCCGGAGGTCGTGGGACATCATCCTCCGGGTCGCGAAGGAGCAGGAATATCGAGATATACCTATAATTATATTTTATAATATGCGAGGAATATATTCGTCAATCGTCGTCACCGTCGCCGGCCTTCTCATGCTTGCGTCGTGTTCTTCAGGTTTCAGGGATGGGGACGGGAACTATGTCCTTCATCTTCTGACCACAAATGACGTGCACGGGACCTATTTCGATTCCACCTACGTCGGCGGAGGAGTGAAGAGGTCCCTCTATGCCGTGAAGCCGGTCGTGGACAGTGTGCGCGCCGCGGCTGGTGCAGACAATGTGGTCTTCATCGATGCCGGAGACTGCCTTCAGGGTGACAATGCGGCGTACTACTTCAACTATGTGGACACGCTGTCTCCTCATGTCTATCCGCGTCTTGTCGCCTGCATGGGCTACGATGCGGTCACTGTCGGCAACCACGACATCGAGACCGGTCACAGGGTCTATGACCGGATCGCCCGTGACCTTGAGTCTTACGGGATTCCTTTTCTGGCCGGCAACGCCATCCGCACGGACAACGGCAAGCCGTATTTCCCTGTGTACAAGGTACTCAAAAAAGGTGGACTGAAGGTTGTCGTGCTTGGCTTCACCAACGCCAACATGAAGAACTGGCTGTCGGAGAAACTCTGGAGCGGGATGACGTTCGAGAACCTTGTGCCTCTGGTGCAGGAGGATGTGGACAGGGTTGCGGCCAAGGAGAAGCCGGATGTCGTGATTGTGTCCGTGCATTCCGGGACAGGCTCTGGAGACGGCTCCGTTCTGGAAAGTCAGGGACTGGATCTGTACAAGAGCCTGCGAGGAGTGGATTTCGTGGTCTGCTCCCATGACCACAGACCGTTCGTGACCTGCTGTGACAGCATCGGACTCATCAATTCCGGAAGCCATTGCCGTTTCGTTGGACACGGAACGCTGAACATCACGGTGAAAGGTGGCAAGGTCGTTTCCAAGACCAGTTCCGTGGAACTCATCCCGGTTGACCCTCACAGGATCGATGCGGAGATGGAGGCTATGTTCCACGGGGACTATCAGGCCGTGCAGCTCTTCACAACCTGTGAGGTAGGTGAGCTGAAGGTGGACATGCGCACCCGGGATGCCTACAAAGGCATGTGTGACTATGTGAACCTTGTCCACACGCTCTGCCTCGGATGCGCTCCGGCCCAGGTCTCGATCGCGGCTCCGCTGACCTATGACGGCACCGTGAAGGCCGGGACCCTGATCTACAAGGATCTGTTCACGATCTATCCGTTCGAGAACCAGCTTTATGTCATCACGATGACCGGTCAGGAGATCAAGGATTATCTGGAGGCTTCCTACAACCGTTGGATTGTCACGGTCTCCAAGCCGACCGACCACGTTCTGAACATCGTCCGGAAGGATGATCCACGCACAGGCCAGGAGGGATGGTCGTTCGCCGAAAGAACCTACAACTTCGACTCCGCCGCCGGAATCGACTATACCGTGGATGTGACAAAGCCTTTCGGCTCCAGAATCGCGATCTCCTCTATGGCTGACGGGAAACCTTTCAGCCTCGATGAGACCTACAACGTGGCTATGACCTCCTACCGCGCCAGCGGTGGCGGCGGACTACTCGCCGAGATCGGAATCGACACGGACAGGATCGCCGAAAGGACTGTCGAGTATTATCCGGAGATCCGTGAGATTCTCTATGACTATCTCAAACAGAACCGCGTGATAGACCCTGCCGTCATCGGCGACCCTGTCAGGGTAGGTCATTGGTCATTTGTGCCGGAGAACATCGCCGGCCCGGCGATTGACCGGGACTTTTGCTTGATATTCAATTAATATCACTAATATTTTCAAAAAATGATCAAAAGAATCATCTTTACTTTTGTGGTGCTTGCCGCCGCACTGAATGTTTCCGCCGCTGAATATGACGGAAAATGGATAGGCTGTAACTACGATGGCGATGTCCTTAAAGGCTCCACCGTGCTTCCGGCCCGTTACCTCCGCAAGGAAGTGAGTCTGGACGGTAAGGTTAAGGAGGCTACCCTTCGCATCAGCGGCCTTGGAGTCTATGACACATGGATCAACGGGGAATATATCACCTGTGACCAGGAGCTTTCCCCGACCGTGTCAGAGTACAGGACGAGAGTGTATTTCAATGAGTTTGACGTGACGAAAGCTCTGAAGAAAGGTCGGAACGCTCTTGCCGTGAGCCTGGGCTGCGGACGCTACACCACGATGAGGGAGCCTGGAATGAAGGGTTTCGGAGTTCCGAGGCTTTGGTACCGGCTGGACATTGTCTACACGGATGGCCGGACGGAGACTGTTGTCAGTGATGAGGACTGGAAGATTACCTGTGAGGGCCCGATCCGCGCCAACAACGAGTTCGACGGTGAGACCTACGACGCACGCAAGGAACTGACCGGCTGGACCAGGGTCGGCTATGACGATTCATCCTGGGACAAGGCTTCATTGATGGATGCTCCGGGCGGCAGACTGGTGCTTCAGCCGAATCCTAACATCGCCGTTCAGGACATCGTGAAGCCGGTCTCCATCACCAGGACTGACCACGGCTACATCCTTGACATGGGGCAGAATATGGTCGGCCGCCTTCAGATCAAGGCCAAAGGACTCCAGAGAGGAGACACCCTTACGATGAAGTTCGCCGAAATTCTGAACGCTGACGGCACTCTTTACCTTGCCAACCTTCGCACAGCCAAGGTTTTGGACACGTACGTCGCCAAAGACAGCAAGCCGGTTGTCTGGCATCCTGAATATGTTTACCACGGTTTCCGTTTCGTGGAGGTCAAGGGCTTGAAGAAAGAGCCGAAACTCAGCGATTTCGAGGGACAGGTGATGTACGACAAAATGGCAGTGACCGGCCATTTCGAGACCTCGGACCCGGTCATCAACCAGATTTATCACAACGCTTTCTGGGGAATCCGCGGCAATTACCGCGGCATGCCTACCGACTGTCCTCAGAGGGATGAGAGGCTGGGCTGGCTCGGCGACCGCACTATGGGCTGCTACGGCGAGTCCTACATATTCGACAACCACGCCCTCTACTCAAAGTGGCTGACCGACATCCACGACGGGCAGAACGAGGCTGGAAGCATCTCTGACGTGTGTCCTACCTATTGGACTCTCTATAATGACAACTTCACGTGGCCGGGAGCGTTCTTCACGGGCGCGGACATGGTGTACCGCCGATTCGGCGACGACCGTTCCATCAAGGAGCATTACGGCGCGATGAAGAAGTGGCTTGAGCACATGAGGTCCAAGTACCTTCAGGACGGCATCATGACAAAGGACACCTACGGCGACTGGTGCATGCCTCCTGAGTCGTTGGAACTGATTCACTCGCAGGATCCGTCCAGAAAAACCGCCGCTCCGCTGATCTCCACTCCTTTCTATTGGTTCCTTCTCCACAAGATGATGGAGTTTGCCCCGATCGCCGGTCATCCGGATGACGTCGGGACATTCAATGAATATGCCATCGCAGCCAGGGAGGCGTTCAACGCAAAGTATTTCAATGCGAAGGAAGGCTTCTATGGCAACAATACCGTGACCGCCAACATGCTTCCTCTCTTTTTCGGGATGGTCCCTGAAGGCCGTGAGGGCGATGTGTTCGGGCATATCGTGCACAAGACCGAAGTGGACTGCAACGGTCATGTGAGCTGCGGAGTAGTCGGAATGATGGTTCTGATGCGAACCTTGACCGAGTTCGGCAGACCGGATCTGGCTCTTAAGATCGCTACGAACGAGACTTACCCGAGCTGGGGCTACATGGCGAAGAACGGCGCGACCACGATCTGGGAACTCTGGAACGGCAACACGGCCGATCCGGCGATGAACTCCGGCAACCACGTGATGCTCCTGGGCGACCTTGTGACCTGGTACTATGAATATCTCGGCGGCATCCGTCCGGCCGAGCCGGGCTACAAGTCGGTCGAACTGAAGCCTTACCCAATCGAAGGCCTTGACTGGGTGAACTGCTCTTACGATTCGCCTTACGGCAAGATCGTCAGCAACTGGAAACGCACCGGCGACAAGTTCGAGTGGACTGTCGAGATTCCTGCCGGCACCACCGCCACGGCTCTCGTTCCAGGTCCGGACCAATCCCGCGAGACCAAGACCCTCGCCCCCGGAAAACACCGCTTCTTGACGGAACTGTAATTCCCTGACGCTGAACTTGTCGAAGCGGCATAAGTTGCTGGAGACATCGAAAAAAAGGAAAATGGTGGATTTTGCACGTTGCCAAAATCCACCATTTGCTTTTTCGATGTCATTGAGCATCATCGGCGTAAGCGAAAAAATAAAATCCCAAATTTTGGTAACGTGCAAAATTTGGGATTTTCCTTTTTTTCGCTTTCGCCCTGAACTTATTCCTCTAAGCAGGAATCCATCAGATCTGCTATCTGTTTGCGGTCAAGGTTCTGCCCGATGAAGACAATCTTTATCATGCGGTCGCCATAGACCGGATCCCAATCCTTGCGCAGGTTCTTGTCCCTGCGCATCATCTCCTGGAGCTGGTCCTCCGGCATCGTGGCGAACCAAAGGCCTGCGTCCTTGATGGATTTCTGGACCCCGGACTGCTCGAAGAGGTAGCACTTGTCCTTCTCATCGGCGAAGTAGCACAGACCTTTTGCCCTGATGACATTCTTCGGCCACTTCTTTGAGACAAGCCAGTCGAACTTGTTGATGTCCAAAGGCAGGCGACGATAATAGACAAAGGTCCCGATGTTGTATTCCTCGACCTCGCCGCCCTCGTGGTCGTGATGGTGGTGATGCTCGTGGCCGTGGTCGCCGTGGCGCTCTTCCTCATCATGGTGATGATGCTCATCATGACCCTCGTCGTGGTCATCGTCATCGTGCTCCGGCTCGTTGCCTTCTCCCTCGATGGCGTTGATCCAGGCGGCGGAAGTAGCGGTCTTGTCGAAGTTGAACATCTTGGTGTTCAGGATCTTGTCAAGATCTATGTCACCATAGTCACACTCGAAGACTGTCACTTTCGGATTCAGAGCCTTCACTATGCCGCGGATTCTGCCAAGTTCCTCTGTCTTCACCTCGGAGGCCTTGTTCAGGAGCACGATGTTGCAGAACTCGATCTGCTGGATGACAAGGTTCTCAAGGTCATCCTCCTCCAGATTGCCCTTCTTGAGGGCATCTCCGCAGGCGAACTCGCTCTGCATCCTCAACGCATCCACCACTGTCACGATGCAGTCGAGTTTCGGGACATTCGATTGGGCATATTCAGGGACAAGCTTCGGAAAGGAGCAGATGGTCTGCGCGATCGGCGCGGGCTCGCATATTCCGCTCGCCTCTATGACGATGTAGTCGAAACGGCCTGTGCGGCAGAGGTCGTTCAGCTGGTTCACAAGATCCATTTTCAGCGTGCAGCAGATGCAGCCGTTCTGGAGAGGGACAAGGCTGTCGTCCGTGGTGCCGACAACGCCGCCTTTCTGGATGAGATCGGCGTCGATGTTCACCTCGCCGATGTCGTTGACGATGACCGCGAACTTGATGCCTTTCTTATTGGAAAGTATTCTGTTGACCAAAGTTGTCTTGCCGCTTCCGAGGTATCCCGTCAGGAGCAGCACCGGTATTTCCCTGTTCTCCACTGTTATTGTCATGATGATGAGATTATTGTCATGTGGCCGCAAAATTATGATTTTTACTTAAGTTAAGCAAATCCTCCGGATTCCTGCATCGGAATCCGCTTGTGCGAATGAAGATATTTTACTAAATTTGCGATCAAGCAGGTGATTTTAGGCCTACAGAAATGCTTGAAGGGATAAAAACGGATATCGAAAAGTTGATCGCTCTGTATGAGGCGGAGAGACTGGAGCGTGAAAGGCTTCAGGAGGAACTTCAGCGGAGCAAGGCCGACAATGAGTCCTGCAGGAAACGGATTGAGGATTTGGAACAACAGGTTGACAACCTTCATCTGTCAGAAGCGTTCGGCGTCGCCGGAGACGGTTCCGCCGCGAAGGAAAAGATAGAGAGACTTATCAAGGAGATTGACAGGAGCATCGCCTTGCTTGAGGACAGGGAATGGGACAGAACATCAAAATAAAGATTGCGGGCAACGAGTATCCCCTCGTGGCGTCTTCTCCGGAGATGGAGAGGATGATGAGACTCGCCGCTGACGCCATCAATCAGAAATTGACGGCCTACGATGCCAAGTACCCGAACAAGACCCTTTCCGATAAGCTTTCCTTTGTCGCTCTGAATGAGGCTGTCGGCAGATTGGCCTACCAGAAGAGACTCGCTGACGCTGACGCCGAGGCGAAGAAACTTCAGGAGGATGTTGAGTCCTACATCAGGAATATTGGAAAAGACGGCCGTTAGTCCCACGTGCTCAAATCAACAAGTTCTACGGAACCGAGTTTGCTCGAGCCGGCCATGACGGACCAAGGTTACCTTCGGGGATCGCGCCTTTGGCGTGACGATGGATTTCTGAACCGGCGCGGATCTCAAATCTTATTCATTAAGATTTCTGACAAGCGACTAACGGCTTTTTTAATATTTTCGGGCGATCGGTCAGTTTCCGTTCCGGACTGCCGGTCGCTTTTTCAATCGGCCCATCCGGAATGACAGGAGGTGGGGGCTGGTGAGCCTGATGGATTGGGAAATTTTGATTTGAATACTTAAAATATTTATTGGCATTATGTTGCAGTTTTTTATAGGAGTCCTGATCGGTGCGGTAATCGCATTGGGGACCTACATTGTCATTCAGAGGATAGTTCTGAAAGGACAGAAGAACGAGATCATCGCCAAGGCCGAGATTGAGGCCGAGGGCATCAAGAAAGACAAGATCCATCAGGCCAAGGAGAAGTTCCTCCAGCTCAAGAGCGAGCATGAGCAGTATATCAATGAGAAGAACGGCCAGATCAAGGATGCCGAGAACCGCATCAAGCAGAAGGAGAACTCTCTGAACCAGCAGAATTCCGAACTTCAGAAGAAGATGCGTGATGCTGACAACGTAAGGGCAAGCCTTCATGCGCAGCAGGAGACTCTTGCCAGAAAGACCGAGGAATGCGAGAGGTTGAGCGCCCAGGCGAACAAGCAGCTTGAGACCATCGCCGGGATGAGCGCCCAGGAGGCCAAGAACATCCTTGTCGAGAACATGAAGGCCGAGGCCAGGACAGAGGCGCAGGCCTACATCAACGACACGATGGACGAGGCTCGTCTGAACGCTTCCAAGGAAGCCAAGCGGATTGTCATCAACACCATCCAGAGGACTGCTACGGAGACTGCCATAGAGAATGCCGTGACGACGTTCCCGATCGAGAATGATGAGATCAAGGGACGCATCATCGGGCGCGAGGGACGTAACATCCGTGCGTTGGAAGCCGCTACGGGAGTGGAGATCGTGGTTGATGACACCCCTGACGCCATTCTTCTTTCCGCCTTCGATCCGGTGCGCAGGGAGGTTGCGAGACTTGCCCTTCACCAGCTGGTCGTCGACGGACGAATCCATCCGGCGCGCATTGAGGAGGTTGTCGCAAAGGTTCAGAAACAGCTTGAGGATGAGATACTTGAAACAGGTAAGAGAACCTGCATAGATCTTGGGATTCATGGGCTTAACATTGAACTTGTGAAGATGATCGGCCGGATGAAATACCGTTCTTCCTATGGACAGAACCTGCTTCAGCACTCCCGTGAGGTTGCCAACATCTCCGCGATCATGGCCGCCGAACTTGGACTGAATCCGAAGATTGCCAAGAGGGCAGGTCTCCTGCACGACATCGGAAAGGTTTCCGAGGATGAGCCGGAGCTTCCGCACGCATTGCTTGGCATGAGGCTGGCCGAACAGTACAAGGAGAAACCGGAGATCTGCAACGCCATCGGAGCGCACCATGAGGAGATTGAGATGACATCCATAATCTCTCCTATCGTGATGATCGGTGACGCGATTTCCGGTGCCCGTCCAGGTGCCCGCCGTGAGGTCATTGAATCCTACATAAAGAGGCTCAAGGGAATGGAGGATCTTGCCGCCGCCTACCCTGGAGTCACGAAGAGTTACGCCATTCAGGCCGGCCGCGAGCTTCGCGTGATTGTCGGTGCCGAGGAGGTCAGCGACGACCAGGCAGGAAGACTCTCCGCTGACATCGCCCAGAAGATCCAGGATGAGATGACGTACCCGGGACAGGTGAAGATCACTGTGATCAGGGAGACCCGCTCGGTTGCATACGCAAAATAATCAATTACTTGCACGGAGATAACACTCCGGCGGATGCTTGACGCTCTATGACGAATATTCTTAAAAGAACTTTTGCGTTGGCGGCTGCGTTCCTTGTAGGGATCGCGGTCTCTTCCGCACAGGCTCCTGAGGCGACCGCAAAGTGGTCGGTTTCCGGCGAGGCTGTCTCCGGGAATGTCTTTGAACTGACATTCAAGGCTGAGATCGAGGACGGATGGCACATCTACACGATTGATCATGCCTATAACCCGATTGTCATCGAGTTCACTCCCGGTGAAGGCTATTCATTGGAAGGGGAACTGGTGCAGGTTACGGAACCGTCTGATTTTCGTGGCGAGAAGGTTTTCTACAACTCCGTCGAGCTTACCCGGAAGGTGAGACTGACCGGAAGCGGGGCGACGGTTGCCGGAGAAGTCTCATGGAGCGGGTGCAACGACCGGTTCTGCGCGGCTCCGGAGTCGTGGGCGTTTTCCGTACCGCTTGGAACGGATGCTTCAGCGGTGGCGGCTGTGGCCACGGGGGAGGATAAGCCGGCGGAAACCGTCGCTTCAGCGGACACTGAAAGCGACGGGTCATTGTGGGCTCTTGTCATCGAGGCCATCCTCTGGGGATTCGCCATGCTGATGACCCCGTGCGTCTTCCCGATGGTTCCGATGACGGTGTCGTTCTTCATGAAGCAATCCGCTACCGCCGCAGAGGGACGTTTCAAGGCATTCATCTACGGGCTGTTCATCGTGCTTCTTTACACGGTTCCGATCAGTGTCATCATCGGCCTGACCTGGATCATCGGAGGCAATGCGGTGACCGCTGACATATTCAACTGGCTCGCGACGCATTGGCTGCCGAACCTTGTGTTTTTCATCGTGTTCATGATTTTCGCCGCTTCATTCTTCGGGGCGTTCGAGATCGAACTGCCGTCGAGCCTCGCCAACAAGAGCGACTCGAAGTCCGGCGGAAAGGGGTTCGGAGGCATATTCTTCATGGCTCTGACCCTTGTTTTGGTGTCATTCTCCTGCACAGGCCCGATAGTGGGAACTGTTCTGATCAAATCCACACAGGGAGAGTTCTGGACTCCTATGGTCACGATGCTGGCGTTTTCCGTAGCCTTCGCCCTGCCGTTCACTGTTCTGGCGATGTTCCCGTCGCTTCTGAAGAAGATGAAGGGCAAGTCCGGCTCATGGCTCAACAGTGTCAAGGTCGTGCTTGGCTTCATCGAGGTCGCCCTTGGCTTCAAGTTCCTCAGCGTCGCCGACCAGACCTACCATTGGGGGCTGCTCGACAGGGAGGTCTATCTTGGAATATGGATTGTGACGTTCTCGATGCTCGGTTTCTACCTTCTGGGCAAGCTGCGCTTCAAGAATGACGACCCTGTGGAACACATCTCGGTTCCGAGACTGGGCCTTGCGATCGCCGTGTTCACATTCGTGGTCTACATGATCCCCGGGATGTGGGGAGCGCCTCTGAAAGCTTTGTCAGGCTATCTCCCTCCGCTGGAGACGCAGGATTTCGTGGTCTATAACTATGCGGACACTCCTGCACTTTCTGTCGCCGGGCCTGTCGAGGCGACCGTTGCTGCCGGGAATGTCTCTTCGGCAAGCTCTGCGGCCGGAACTGATGGTGTCGATAGTTCGGCCGCCGAGCCTGTCGAAGCGGCCGGGATCTCAGAATTCGGCCGGAAGTATGATCTCAAGATGCCTCTCGGCCTCACCGGCTACTTCACCTTGGAAGAGGGTCTCGCCGCCGCCAAGGCCCAGGGCAAACCCGTTTTTGTTGACATCACCGGTCATGGCTGCGTCAACTGCCGCGAGATGGAGCAGCGTGTCTGGAGCGACCCGAGAGTGCTGGAAATTCTTAGGAATGAATATGTCCTTGTGGCCCTCTACGTGGATGACAAGAGCAAACTCGACGAATCAGAATGGATGACCACTCCCGAAGGCAAGACCCTGAAGGAGATAGGTCGTGTCAACTCCTACATTGCCCGTACCCGTTTTGGTGTCAACGCCCAGCCTAACTACGCCCTTCTGGACGCCGACGGCAACCAGCTTGTCCCCGTCCGCGGCTACAACCTCTCTGTTGACGGGTTCATAAAGTTCCTGAACTCCGGTCTGAAGAAATAGAGGCCTCCGGCTGCTGTAAAGGATCATTATTTCCCGTCAGGGATGATGATCTTGTAGGTGTGCCCGGCTTTGTTGAGCAGTTTGCTGTCCCGGAGCCAAAGATTTGCCTCTTTCAGTTGGTAATAGGTCACTCCGTGCTCTTCGGCGAAATCCACCAGACTGGCGATAGCCACGCTCACCGTGACCACTTCTTTGGGAGAACGGCAAGGATACTTCTCGAAATCCTTGACATTGAATCCGAAAGCGGCCGGATTCTCGAAGAACATCTTCGCCGAGAGAACCCTGAACATGTACCGTGACGTTTCCTCGACCAGCCATAGGTCGAGGGCCGACTTCTGCCTCTGGTCGGAAAGACGGCGGGAGATTCCTCCCTGTCCGGCGTTGTAGCTTGCCGCCACCGTCATCCAGTCTCCGTACTTCTCGTAGGCTCTGCGAAGGTATTTGCAGGCCGCCACGGTCTCCTTCTCGATGTTGTAGCGCTCGTCCACCTCGGTGTCGATGACAAGACCATATTCCTTGCCCGTGGTTCTGGTGAACTGCCATAGGCCAGCCGCTCCCGCCGTTGAATATGCCTTCGGATTGAGGTTGCTTTCGATTGCCATGAGGTACTTCAGATCGTCAGGGATGCCGTTCTGCCGGAGGATAGGCTCGACCATCCTGAAATAGCGGTCGGACTTCTTCAACATCAGGATCGAGTTGGAGTGCATGTAAGTGAACGAGATGAGTTCCCTGTCCATCCTCTCGTAGAGGTCGCTTCTGTCAAACCGCACAGTGTCTCCGGCGAACACCATCTGCCGAGGCACTGCCGGAGCCTTGAAATGCAGCTCTTCCTGCGGGTAGATCTGCGCTGTGGACATGAAAGTCCCGCCGGTCAGGAAAGTGATGGCCAGCGCGGTGTTTCGGAAAAGTCTTTTTGTCAGATATGTCATTTGTTGCCGACTTTGCGCGCGGAGATAAACTTAGAAACTGTTTAAAAATATTCCTCTTTTTTCTTATGCGGCCTTTCCGGCCATTTTTAAACAGTTTCTTACCGGTTGAACCTTCTGGCCTGCTCCGCGATGAGATCCTTGTCATTGAAGTAGTCGATCCTCATCGCCTTCTTGACCTCGTCGAGGGTCGCGGCGGCCACTGCCTCGGCATCCTCGCTGCCCTTCCTGAGAATCTCATAGACGGCAGGGATGTCCTTCTCGTATTCCTTCCTGCGCACTCTTACCGGCTCAAGCTCCTCGTTGAGGATCTTCTCCAGGAATTTCTTTACCTTCACGTCTCCGAGACCGCCTTTGCGGTAGTGGTCTTTCAACTCGTCGAGGTTGGCATATTCAGGAAGATAGAGGGTGAAGTGCTCGTCGCGGCAGAACGCATCGAGGTAGGTGAAGACTGTGTTGCCCTCCACGTGGCCGGGGTCGCTGACGTTGATGTGCTGAGGGTCGGTGTACATCGACATCACCTTCTTGTGCATCTCGTCGGCCGATTCGGCGAGGTAGATGCAGTTGCCGAGGGACTTGCTCATCTTCGCCTTGCCGTCGGTGCCTGGGAGGCGGAGGCAGGCCGCATTGCTCGGCAGTACGGCCTTCGGCTCCACGAGGGTCTCGCCGTAGATGCGGTTGAAGCTGCGCACAATCTCGACAGCCTGTTCCAGCATAGGCTTCTGGTCCTCGCCCACAGGCACATCAGTGGCTTTGAAAGCCGTGATGTCGGCGGCCTGTGAGATAGGGTAGCAGAAGAAGCCAACAGGGAGTCCGCTTCCGAAAGCCTGTTCCTCGCCGTCCTGGCTGAAGCCGCGCATCTGGATCTCCGCCTTGACGGTCGGATTGCGCTGGAGCCGGGCCACCGTGACAAGATTCATGTAGTAGAACGTCAGTTCGGTGAGTTCCGGGATCATGCTCTGGATGAAGATTGTCACCTTGTCAGGGTCGAGTCCGACGGAGAGGTAGTCGAGTGCCACCTCTATGATGTTCTGACGCACCTTCTCAGGGTTGTCAAAATTGTCGGTAAGTGCCTGCGCATCAGCGATGAACACGAACATCTTCTTGTAGTCGCCGGCATTCTGGATGGCCACCCTGTTCCTCAAGGATCCGACGTAGTGGCCGATGTGGAGACGTCCGGTAGGACGGTCGCCTGTCAGTATTATCTTGTTTGACATATCAGTGGGTTTATTTTTTTGCATTGATATCCGTCAGGTTCCGCTTACTGTTTTATCAGATTCAAAAACTCGTTCCGGGTTCTGGCCGAGGTCAGGAACGCTCCGGAGAATGCGGAGGTGGTTGTCACCGCGTTGGCTTTCTGTACCCCGCGGATCGACATGCAGGTGTGCATCGCCTCTATGACCACCGCCACCCCCAGCGGATGCAGGGCGTTGTCTATGCAGTCCCGGATCTGCACGGTGAGCCTCTCCTGAACCTGAAGCCGCCGCGCGAAAGTCTCCACGACCCTCGCCACCTTGCTCAGCCCGGTGATCTTCCCGTTGGGAATGTATGCCACATGGCACTTGCCAAGAAACGGCATCATGTGATGCTCGCACGTGGAATACAGCTCGATGTCCTTCACCAGCACCATCTGCCGGTACTCCTCATCGAACATGGCGGACCGGATCAGTTTCATCCCGTCCTGTGAATATCCCTGCGTGAGGAACTGCAATGCCTTGGCCACCCTCTCCGGAGTCTTTACAAGCCCCTCTCTGTCAGGATTTTCGCCTAATAGCTTGAGGATTTCCCTGACGTGGGCCGCGATCCGGTCGGTCGTCTGCTCCCCGTATGTTTCCTTTTTTTCGTATGACATGTTACGTCGCCGTTCTTTTGGTACAGTTGTTGAGACTGTGTCAGCCCCGGAAGCCGGCAAGTTTCCGGGGTCACAAAATTAGGCAAAAAATACTTATTGTTATGATTTTTTGCATATCTTTGGGGCAAATGGCGGTGAAATTTGCCGTATGAATATTTATTTCGTTGATTGTTAATAATTTAATTGTTCGAGAATATGTATTGGACACTTGAACTTGCCAGCAGCCTGGACGATGCTCCGTGGCCGGCTTCAAAGGAAGAGCTCATCGACTACGCCAACCGCTCCGGAGCTCCGGAGGAAGTCATAGAGAACTTGACTGAACTTGAGGACGACGGAGAGGTCTATGAATCCATCGAGGACATCTGGCCCGACTACCCGACCAAGGAGGACTTCTTCTTCAACGAAGAAGAGTATTAGAAAATTTACAGCTCCGGGTTTTTCGGGGCTCCTTACAAGACTGAACACCGCGGCGCCTTGAGTCCGCAAAGCGAGTTAGGTTATATCGCACCTGACTCGCTTTTTTGTTTTCAGGGAGACTGCTCGGCCTTGCCAATTAGGAAGACGGTCGTTTTTTTGCGGAGGCTACTCCGAATCATCCTCCGGCTCAAGGTGGAGGGAGATCTGGGTTTCGGGGCCGAACTCCTTGCGGAGGGCGGCCTCGACCTTTTTGGAGATGTCGTGGGCCTCTTTCAGGGATATTCCCGAATCCAGAACGAGATGGCCTTCCATTATTATTCCCGGGCCTTCGCGGCGTGTCTTCAGCTCGTGCAGATCAATGACTCCGGAGGTTGACTTGGCCGTGGCCTTGATCTTGTCCTCCACGTCGTCCGGAAGCGACACGTCCAGCAGCTCCTTGATCGCCGGCACGGACATCTTCACAGCCATCACAAGAATGAATATGCTGATGAGGCATCCTGTGATGGGATCCAGAATGACGAACCTCTCGCCAAGGAATATGGCGCCGGCGATTCCGAGCAGGGAGCCGACGGAAGATAAAGCATCAGAACGATGATGCCAGGCGTTCGCGATCATCATCGGGCTGTTCAATGCCCTGCCCTCGATGATCGTGTAGCGGTAAAGCGCCTCTTTCAGGATTATGGACGTTACGGCGGCCCAGAGGGCGATCATCCCTGGAGACTCGACCTGCCCGCCGTCCAGGATCAAGCGGATCTTGCCTATTCCGCCGGACATCAGGTTGGCGGCTACCAGAATGAGCATCAGGCTGATGATCAGCGTGGCGAATGTCTCGAACTTGCCGTGGCCGTAGTCGTGGTCCCTGTCCCGGCCCTTGGCGGAGATCCTGACGAAGACAAGCACCACGATGTCGCTCAGCAGGTCTGAAAGGGAATGAATTCCGTCCGCTATCATCGCCGTGGAGCGACCGAGTACTCCAGCGATGATCTTGAAGACCGTCAGGAGGGTGTTGATGACGGAGCCTACCAGAGTCACGAAGGTCACCTTTGCCGTCCTGTCCATCATGAGTAGCGTTTAGGAAGTCTTAATATGATTGAGAAACATGACACGGCGCACAGCACGAAAGGGTAGTAGAGGCAGGGGATTATCGCTGCGGCTGAGATCCCGGCGAATCCCGAGGCCATAAGAAGTTGCGCCCCGTAGGGGATTATGCCCTGCACGACGCAGGAGAACGTGTCCAGAAGGCTGGCCGATTTCCGGGGGTCAAGGCCGAACTTCCTTGTGATGTCACGGGCAATGTCTCCGGTGGTCAGGATGGCGATCGTGTTGTTCGCCGTGCAGAAATTCGACAGGCCGACCAGTCCGGCGATGCTGAACTCGGCTCCCCGCTTGCCCTTGATTCCTTCGGTCAAGCCTTTGATGATGAAGTCTATGCCTCCGTTGTGCCGGATCAGTTCCAACATTCCTCCGGAGAGCATCGTCACGATGATCAGCTCGCCCATTCCGGAGATTCCGTCTCCAACACTTCCCAAGAATCCGAGCCACGTCATTCCGTGCATGAAGCCGATGACCGCGCAGAGCAGAAGGCCTATCCCGAGCACGAGCAGGACATTCATGCCGCAAAGGGCCAGAACGATGACCGACAGATAGGGGATGAGCTTGACATATTCAATCTCACCGATCTGTGGCGCGGCTCCGTGGTTGAGTCCGATGACAACATAGATGATCGTGACGACCAGGGCCGCCGGGGCGCAGATCCAGACGTTGGCCTTGAACTTGTCGGACATCGAGCAGCCCTGCGATGTGGTGGACGCTATCGTGGTGTCGGAAATGAAGGAGAGGTTGTCGCCGAAGAAGGCACCTCCGACAATCAGGCCTGTGACAAGCGGCAGGGATATTCCCGCCTGACCGGCGATCCCGGAGGCGATAGGCACAAGGGCGACGACTGTCCCGACGCTTGTGCCTATCGCCATCGAGATGAAGCACGAGGCGAGGAACAGCCCGGCAAGGATCAGTTTGCCGGGAAGCACTGTAAGCGTCAGGTTGACAGTGGCCTCGATGCTACCTATGGCCTTTGCCGTCATTGCGAACGCTCCCGCCATCACGAAAATCCAGATCATCAGCAGGACGTTCTTGTTGCCAGTTCCGCTTGAGAATATGTCTATTCTTTCAGCCACCGGTCCTTTCGTGATCAGCATCGCATAGATGGACGCTATCAGAAACGCCGATGCCACAGGCACCTTGTAAAAGTCGTGCGCCACCAGCGACGACACCAGATAAGTCACCAGGAACACCGCCAGCGGACTAAGCGCCAGCCAACCGTTCATCCTTCTTTTTGTAAGTTCGTTCTTTTCCATAACAAACCGCAAATTTAAACATCTTCATCTAAAGTCACGTTTTTTTGAGTAAATTTACCGGCCGAAATTTCAAAACAGTTTCTGAAAGCGATGTCCGGACCGTTGTTTGATTTGGTCAAAAGATTCGTTGAGTTTTCCGCATCGAGCCTTCTGGGGACGATTGTGGACACGGTTGTGCTGTGGGTTTTCTCCAAGTGGGCTTTCAGCACTTATTTCGGTCAGTTCATCGTCTCGCCGGCGATCTCGTTCGAGTGTGCGGCCGTGACCAATTTCGCTGTGGCTTATTTCTTTATCTGGAAAGACAGGGTGTCGTGCCGGAACCGAAGGTCGTTCTTCAGGCATCTCGGCGGCTACAACCTTTCCTGCATCGGGGCGTTTCTGGTCAAGATGGCATTCCTGCTCCTGATCCAGAGGATTTTCCGTTGGAATGTCGTGTGGTGCAACCTGCTGGCCCTCTGCGTGTCCGGAGGGCTGAACTTCTTCATGAGCGAGCGGGTTGTCTTCCGCAGGAAGAAAGCGCTGCCGCCATGCGGGGAGGAAGACTAACGCTTCCGCATCCCGGACAGCCGTCCGCGTACAGGCTCGTCGTAGAGTTTGAGGCACAGGAAGGCAAGACCCAGACACACGGCCATGACCCCCAATGCGACAGGCCAAGTCTCGCTCAATGAGTATTTCTCCGTCTTTATCAGCCGGGAATAAAACAGGTACATCACCGGGTAGTGAACTATGTAGAGCGGGAACGAGATGTCGCCCAACAACTTGCAGGCTTTGCTGCCTTTCCGCCCTCCTGACGCTCCGAGCCAGACAAGGGCAGGGAAGACAATGATGACGCAGAACATCTCGAAGATTCCGTTGACGCAGATTCCGCCCCTGACGCCGAGAGACGGTACAGAAAAGAGGGCGAGCATGACTGCGGTGCAGATCCAGAACGGAGCCTTGACATCGACGGGCTTGAATATTCTCGAAAGGAACATCCCCATCGTGTAAGGGAAAAACATCCTGAGCATCCCGCCGCAGAAGTTGACCGTGTCCAGAGTCCAGCCGACACCGATGCTGCCGTAGCCGGAGACATCGGTGACGGCGAACCATGTGAGCCCCGCTCCGCTCAGGACCGTCAGTGCGCCGAGAGCCTTGACCGGGAGCCTGCGCAGGAAAAGGGCATAAAGAATATTCCCGACATATTCAAAGAAAAGGGACCAGGAAGGTCCGTTCAAAGGGAACATCTCGCTGTTGCCGCGGACTTCGTAGCGGCAGCCGGGAACCGCAGGAATCATGAACATGGCGCAAAGCAGTGCAAGCATGACCGCGGATGTGGCGGTGTGGGTCCCGTCCCATCGGACGCTGCCTTGAAGCAGGAAGGCGACCGCTCCGATCGCCGCTCCCATAACCACCATCGGATGCAGACGGATCAGCCGGCGGCGGAAGAAGTCCTTCATCGTGAATCCTTTGCTCCATCTGCCATCGTAGGCGTAACCGATCACGAACCCGGACAGCATGAAGAAAAAATCGACCGCCAGATAGCCGTGGTTGAAACTCTTGACCAGACCGTCGCCGACACCGTTCACGGAACCGGCGAATGCGAATCCTTCATGAATATGATACCATAGCACAAGGATTGCGGCCACTCCGCGAAGGCCGTCCAGAAGTTCGTAATGTGGCTTTGTGTCCGGAAATGCGGACGAAGGCATTGATGGCATATTCATTGACTATCGCTTCTTCCCTGAAAAGAGCCGCTGCGGCAGTTCCATTGCCACGATTATTCCAAGGACTATGGCGATCGCCGCCTTGACGGCTGTGAAGCCGGCTGTGGCGGACAGGTAGAACTGGCTGGAGACGAGGTAATAGGTGAACCAGAAGATTCCGGCCCCCGGGACGAGAGGGAATATTCCGCAAAGGAGATAGACCGTGCTGGGACATTTGTCCTTGACGGCGGCGAACCTGGAGAGGATGCAGACCATCGCGGTGGCGAGAATGATGGCCACGGTCGGCCCTGAACTGCAGAACCGCGTGAGCAGAAGGTAGATGACCCAACCTATGGCTCCGATCACTCCTGCCGTGACATACTGCTTGCGCGGCGCTCCGAAGAGGATCGCGAAGGCGAATGTGCCGATGAAGGCGGCGAGGCATTGCCACAGGATTCCGGCTGTCTGCGGATTGACTGTCATTCCGCTGAGCTTTATCATCCCGCCGAAGATCCATCCGTCGGCTATGAAGCTGATGCTCACGCCGAGGGCGATGCAGATGAATCCGAGCATCGCGTCCGTGAGCCTGGTAATCCCGGCGATGTAGTCGGAATTGGCAAGATCCCGCACTCCGTTCACGAACGGGACTCCGGGAATGAGCGGCATGACCGCTCCTATGATGATGTTGCTAAGGCTCTCTCCGAAGCCTAATCTGTAGGATGCGAGACAGAGGATCGTGGCCACAAGGGCGTTGCAGATGCCTCCGACAATCTTTGAGAGCGAGCCGCTTACGTACAGGCAGAAGATATAGAGAAGAGCGCCGATTACAAAGTCTGCGGCGCAGTCCAGGAATCCGCCTCCGAACACGGCGCAGAATCCCATCGCTCCGAAGGCCGAGCCGGCGATCTGCTCCCAGGCCGGTTTGGCGGGAGCGTCCTTTATGGCTTCCAGCCTTCGCCCCGCTTCCGGCAGAGTGTGTTTCCCTCCGGCAATCTCATAACTCAACCTGTTGACGGAGACAACTTTCGAGAGTTGGATACCGCGGATGGGGATGAACTCGACATTGGCGTACTTTCCGAGTGAGCCGGTTGTGAATATGCCGTTGCTCAAGACGAAGAAATGACCGGAATCGACCCCGTAATGGGATGCGATCCGCTCCATCGTGTCCTCCACGCGGGAGATCTCGGCTCCGTTCTCCAGCAGGATGTGTCCTGCGATCGAGGCGACTTCCAGAACCTCGGTTGTGTTGTCCGTCTGTGCCATGGCGCGAAATTACAATAAAAACGTTAGATTATTGTAATATGACCGATAGAAACGGATCAATGACTATTGCCACTTCGGTGCTTCGACACTTCGGCAGGCTCGGCGACCATGTGCCTCCGCAGCCACTGAACCTGTCGATTTCCGGTTACTGAACTTGTCGAAGTGACTTGTCAACAACAATGTGTTTCCAGTACCCGAGCGCCAGCAGCACAATCGCTCCGCCGGCAATCCCGATGAACGGAATCGACAGGTGAGTGCAGACCAGGCCGCCGGCCAGCGCCCCCGTACCGATGCCGAAATTGAATATTCCCGAAAAGATCGACATCGCCACCGTGGTTTGCCCTGGCGGAGTGTCCGAGATTATTTCCGACTGCATCGCCACATTGAACGCAGTGGCCGACATTCCCATTATGGCGCAGACAGCGATGGTGACATAAACGTTGAATGCGGATGGAAGCAGAAGTACCGCACCTCCTATCAAACCCCACAGCGCGGCATTGATGAACCTGAACCGGTATTTCGGGAAATATTTCGAGAACAGCAGACTTCCGATGATTCCGGCCCCACCGAAGAGCATCAAGGTCAGGGTGATCTGGTTCTCGGTCATGTTTCCGACCTGCTGGAGGAACGGCTCGATGTAACTGTATGCCGTGTAATATCCTGTAGCGAAGGCGGCGGTGGTTATGAATATTCCGACAAGGACCTTGTTCCTCAGCATCGCCGGCAGGTCATGGGCTGTCATCCCGCCTCCGCTGGGAACCTTCGGGAGCAATGTGAACAGGTAGATGAAGACTGCAAGCGCGACCGCTCCGATGCTCAGGAATGTCATCCTCCAGCCGACGCTCAGTCCGATGACGCGGCCGAGCGGCAGTCCGAGGATCATGGCGATTGACGACCCGGTGACTATCATGCTAAGTGCCGTCGGCTTATGACTTTCGGGGACAATCCTTACCGCTATGATCGACACGATCGACCAGAAGATTGAATGGGCGCACGCCACTCCGATTCTGGAAAGCATGAGCATCCCGAAGGATGTGGAGAGGTAGGACATCACCTGAAACGAAGTGAACACGGCGATGACTCCGAGCAGCAGTCTGCGCATCTCCATCCGTGAGGTCATCAGCATAAGCGGCAGGGAAAGCGCCATCACTACCCACGCATAGACGGAAATCAGCATTCCGGCCTTCGCCTCCGTAAGAGCGAAATCCCCTCCGATGTCCGTCAGCAGCGCGATCGGAATGAATTCCGAAGTGTTGAATATGAACGCTGACAGTGTCAGCCCCACCAGAGCCATCCACGTTCTCAAGGACATTCCGGAGCCCTTGACCTGATCTGCCGTTGACATATTTTTTAATACTAACTAACCGGGCGCAAATTTAGAAAAGATTCCGTCTTGTTGTACCTTGCCGCATGACATAAAATAATTCATATTTCGGGAAATATCACTACATTCGTGTAAAATTGATTCGAATGGACATGGACAAGGCGGTGTTGGTGACCTTATTGATACCCTTCGCGGGGACGGTGATCGGTTCGGCGTTCGTTTTCTTTATGAAAAGGGAGATGCCGGCGCTGGTGCAGAAGGCCTTGCTGGGTTTCGCTTCCGGAGTGATGGTGGCGGCCTCGGTCTGGTCGCTGCTGATCCCAAGTATGGAAATGTCGGTTTCGGAAGGGGTGGGGAGTGTCATCCCTGCCGCCGTCGGTTTTCTGACCGGAATGTGCTTCCTGCTGGCTGTTGACTATCTCACGCCTCATCTTCACATCGGCGATGAGAAGCCGGAAGGGTTGAGGGCCGGGATATCAAAGACCGCGATGCTGGCCTTGGCGGTGACGATCCATAATATTCCTGAAGGAATGGCGGTCGGTGTGGTGATCGCCGGCTCCTTGCAGGACGGCATAGGAATCGCTCCGGCGGCCGCTATGGCGACCGCGATAGGAATAGCCATCCAGAACATTCCCGAGGGGGCGATCATCTCGATGCCGATGCGCGCCGCCGGCAACACCCGCCGGAAATCGTTCCTGATAGGAAGCTTGAGCGGCATCGTCGAGCCTGTCGGGGCCTTGCTGGTGATCCTGCTGGCCTCGCTGATGACGCCTGTCCTGCCGTTTTTCCTGGCCTTCTCCGCCGGTGCGATGCTCTATGTCGTTGTGGAGGAACTGATCCCCGAGGCTTCCGAAGGGCAGCATTCCAACATCGGCACCATCGGATTCGCCATCGGATTCGTCTTGATGATGGTTCTGGATGTCGTGCTTGGATGACCGGCAGTAGAGAATCATCATCGCCACTCTCCTGCTGGTCATGTGCTTTCTCCCCGTCTGCTTGAGTATTTCGAATAGTCCGATTTCCTTTAAGAATTTCGGACATATACGATACGACTTTCGGAGACGTGAAGACATCCCCGTGCCTGCCGCCTGAACGCTGAAGAATCCAACGGTTGGTACGCTTAAAACCCAGCCAGATGCGCTCATAGTCAAGAGCGTGTGACACAACGATGTGATCTACCGCCGCCATCAGTTGAGCCAGGCCCATAAGGCTGACATCGACTACGGCATCAGGGACTACTACATCCCCGAAAAACCTTGGAATCTTTGGACGGATTCGGATTGTCCGGAAAAGTAAGAGACAGGAATATTTCTAAATGCCGTTGTCGTCCAGGTAGTCGGTGTAGAGGATTCCGTCCAGGTGGTCGCACTCGTGCTGGAAGATCACGGCCGTGAATCCTTTGATGCTTTCGGTCGTGTCGATTAAGGTTCTGGCGGACGTGTACTTGATGTCAATGTCCTGATAGCGCGCCACATCGCCCCGCTTCCCCGGAATGCTGAGACATCCTTCAGGTCCGACTTCCTTCTCGCCTCTGTGGGAAATGACACGGATGTTCGGATAGACCTCGAAAGGCTCGCCTTCCTTGTCGAACCGCTGCACGGCCACGATGCGCCTGGAGATTCCCACCTGTGGCCCGGCTATGCCGACTCCGTCCTCCTCGGGTGAGGTCACGGTCGTCACCATCTTCTTGGCAAGAATTTGATATTCATCGCTTTTTAATTCCTGTCTTCTGATTTCAGCACACTTCCCGCGCAGCACCAGAGAGTCCGCCTCATCATAAACCGTCAGCACCCGCATCGTCTCGCCTTTTCCACGGATAAGCTCACGTTCCGTCCTGGTCCAGCTTCCCTCATCCTGGCAAGCCGCCGCCATCACAACCACCGCTGCGACTGTAAGAATCTTCTTCATCGTTTCCATATTCATTTTTTTTAGCGTACAAACTTACATAAAACGGGAATCTTCATCATTGACATTGAGCCCTTCGGCTGCTATTCCCTAATATTCCATCTTGTCCTCTTTGCCGTTCCAAAGTCTGAAAGCTTCGAGAGCTTCGTCGCGCAGCATCGTCTCGACCGGAAGATGGCGTTCCTCCTGAGGCAGGGCAAGTTCGTCATAGATGAACGAGTCGTCAAATCCCGCATCCTTCGCATCCGCCTTCGTGCAGGAATAGTGAATCCTCCTTAATCTGGACCAGTAGATGGCACCCAAACACATAGGGCAAGGTTCGCAGGAGGTATAGATCTCACAATCGCTCAAATTGAATGTCCCGAGCGCCTTGGCGGCATTCCTGATGGCATTCACCTCAGCATGCGCCGTGGGGTCGTTGTCTGCGGTGACCCTGTTCGTTCCGGTAGCGATGATTTCTCCGTTTCTTGTGATGACGGCTCCGAAAGGCCCTCCGCCATTTTTAACGTTATCAACAGAAAGCCCGATGGCTTTACGCATAAGTTCTTTATTTTCCATTTCAATCGCTCAAATTCCGCAAGCAGTCGCGGCATTTTACATCATCTTATGCCGTAAAGTTACGGATAATCTTCGATTTGGGGTCGCATTTCCCCAAAAATTTCCTGGAGGAAAAGAATATGAAGTTACAGTATCCCCCCCCCCCCACCAAAAGACCCTAATTAACAATCCCTCATTTCGGTAAATCTGGCTCAAAACAGCATTGTTTTCTTGCCGATATCGGCAAGAAAACTTATCTTTGAATCGGCATTTGTCGTTTATTTGTGCCGATAGGAGATATGGATTACATTTCTACAAAAGAGTATGCGGCGGCTCATGGGATTGCTGAAAAGCGGAACGTCAGATGCCTCGAAGTCCTGGTTTGCGGTCGGTGAGTACAAACGGCTGCCTAACGAGGCCGGAGGAATGGAGACTGCTTCTCCGCAAAAAGTCGGGCTTGAACTTAGCGTATTGCTGAAAGAGTATAGAGGCAAAAAGATGATTGGCTTTGAGGATATACTTGACTTTCACCAGCGTTTCGAATCTATACACCCGTTTCAGGACGGCAATGGCAGAGTCGGACGCCTGATAATGTTCAAGGAATGTCTGAATCACAACATCGTTCCGTTCATCATTACAGATGAGTTGAAAATGTACTACTACCGTGGTCTGCACGACTGGAAAACAATCCCAGGCTACCTCCGTGACACCTGCCTTACAGCTCGGGACTATTACAAGAAACTTCTTGACTACTTCAGAATCAAATATTGACGACCGACGCCTGACTGTTCACCAGACCGGCGCGCGCTTCAAAAAGGACGGAAGGATGTACCGTATACACCGCCGCCATCAGCTGAGCCAGGCCCATAAGGCTTTTTAAACAGAAGGCTTGAAGTGGACGTTGCCATGCGCCTTGTCTTTTGAATTCTTTTCACTAATTTCGAAGCCGCAAATTTTATGGGAATGATGAAAGATGTCAAGGTTATAATCTTCGATGCGGACGACACGCTGTGGGACAATCAATCGTACTTCCAGAAGGCTGAGGAAGTGTTCACGGAAGAACTTAAGGAATATGGTACGGCGGAGGAACTGTCGGAGGCGCTCTACAGGACGGAGGCCGCGAACATGCCGGTTCTGGGCTATGGGGCGAAAGCGGTCTGCATCTCGATGATGGAGACCGCATTGAAGGTGTCCGATTACAAGGTGCCGGGCGAGAGGCTTCCCCGAATATTATCAAGTGCGAAATCGCTGCTCAGTCTGCCGGCGACACCGTTCCCCGGAGTCGCCACGACCCTTGACGCTCTTGACAAGACCGGACGTTACCGATTGATTTTGATGACAAAAGGCGACATGCTGGATCAACAGAACAAAATAAGACGCTCCGGGCTTGACAAGTACTTCTACCGGGTCATCATCGTCAGCAGGAAGGGGATAAAGGAATATCTTGACATCTGTAATGGGGAACATGTGGCTCCTTCTGAAATCGCGGCGGTCGGCAACTCATTCAAGTCGGACATCCAGCCGATAATCGAGATCGGAGGTTATGGCATTCATATTCCTTCCCGCATTCTGTGGCGGCATGAGATGACGGAAGAGTTCGAGCATCCGAACATCATCCGGCTCGGCTCATTCGCGGACCTCGGCAAGATTTTCATTGGTAATGAATAAGGTCCAGCCTGATAGGATTTTGGTGGGAGGTCGTGTTGTGTCTAAGTATATATAGTTGAATATAAATGAGAAACATAATATCATCGGCAGTACTGCTGTCAATCGCCTTGATGGTTCCTGTCGCGGCCAATGCCGATAATGCAGAAGTAGAGGCTGTGGATTCGGTCACAGTCTCAACGGAAAAGCTGGCGGACATCCTTGTGGAGGAAGGAATGAAGATGATAGGCACACCTTACCGTTATGGCGGCAATGGCCCCAAGTCCTTCGACTGTACTGGATTCACGAAGTATCTGTATAAGAAATCCGGCTACGATCTGGAGCGTTCCTCCGCAGGACAGGCAAAGCAGGGAAGGGAAGTGACCGGCTCTTGGTCCGACTTTCAGAAAGGAGATCTGGTTGTGTTCGCCGCCAGGCGCAACGCCGGCAGGGTCGGCCACGTCGGAATATTCATGGAACTTGACAGTTCCGGCAGGGATTTCACTTTCATCCATGCCGCGGTGAAAGGAGGAATCCGGATTTCTCACATAAGCGAGGAATACTATTCGTCCAGATTCCTCGGAGCAAGAAGGATTCTTCCGGATTTTGTGAGCCGGAAGGAGGAGAAGGTCGTGGAAGCCATGCCTGAAAACGTGGTCCTTGACGTCAAGGACACTTTGCGTTTGAAGGAAGGCGACATGCGCGTCCTTCTTATGGCAGACGGGCGTTGGATGGTCATCGGAAACGATGGATCCTTGAACAATCCCAAGGACACCGCCAACATTGTTCTGTACTCGTCAGGCTCGTGGTCTGCGGTCAAGAATGTCACGCATCGCATTCCGGCCAAGACAAATCCTCCCCGGCAGACTTTGGCGGAGAATGACACCCAAGCCGCGGAGACGAAGTACCACACAATCAAGTCAGGTGACACCCTTTCGTCAATCGCGTTAATGTACAGAACCTCGGTGTCCGCCCTGTGCCGGCTTAACGGGATGTCCGTGAACACCACGCTCCGCATAGGAAAGAGAATACGGGTCGAGTAGTGTACATGTTTTTCTCATAGACAATAAAACAATTGTGTTTATCTGTATAACAATAATGTTAAGCACAATATTTGCCCGATCAGTCATCGGGGATATGGCGGTTCGTCTACAGCCACACAAAAAATGGGGTGACCGGATAGGATTTCTGATTTATAAGCCTTAAATTTGCGTCGCCGGAGCAGTCCGGTGTAAATACGGAATGTGCGATCACGCGGTCCTCAATTGAAAATCTGACAGTTTCCAACGAATAAGGGACTCACGAACAGCACTCTTTTTTCTTGTGTATCAAGCCAAGCACACACAGGCACGCCTTTTGGCGCACCGTTTCGTTGACCGGCTTCAATATACAGGTGTGGAGTTCCATTCGTTCTTCTTATTCGGGTTTTGTCAGAACCTTCAATTGAGAGAATGTGGGGCTCCGCATTTTCGTTGTGGGTTGAAGCGGATGGTGAATGATGAAATACTATAACAGTTGTGCCCGACACGGACAAGGGTTGCGAGACATGAAAAAGACCGATTGCTTGATTCTCTGCCTGCTGCTATTGTGCGGCCGCTCCGGTGCGGTCCGGATTCCCGGCGATGTCACCATTCACACCGGCAAGATTGGTTATGAGAGTGTTGCGGACGTGACCGGTCCAGCTTGCGCTGATTGCGGCGACCACTACCTGCGGACAGGCAAGACAGTCGAGATCTACACGGAATCAGGACATCACAAAGGCACTTACTCCGTGTGGTTGAACAACGGTGACAGGTACATTAAATTCAACAATGAATGGATACGGATCGAAGGGAAGAGCCGGTTTTTCTACCACGGCAACGCCTATGTGATCAAAAAGTCCTCATAATTCAGCACGCCACTGATAGATCCGGTGTCCGTCAAACATCTAATTACATGGCAATCCAAATGGAAGAAACGAATATGCGAAAAAAACAGAGTGCTGTTTTGCGTGAATCGAAGATTTTCCTATATTTGCGCAGTCGGAGTGATCCGGCGTAAAATACGGAATGTGCGATCACGCGGTCCTCAATTGAAAATCTGACAGTTTCCAACGAATAAGGGACTCACGAACAGCACTCTTTTTTCTTGTGTATCAAGCCAAGCACACACAGGCACGCCTTTTGGCGCACCGTTTCGTTGACCGGCTTCAATATACAGGTGTGGAGTTCCATTCGTTCTTCTTATTCGGGTTTTGTCAGAACCTTCAATTGAGAGAACGTGGAGCTCCACACTTTCGTTGTGGGTATGTGAATGAATTAAACTTTAATAAATAATTAATAGCCATGGCAGACAAAACTTATGTACCGGGTGTCGATGAGAACTACACGTCAAGCGCACCTGAAGGTTCTGATGCTTCAGAAAAAAGAAGTCAGAATTTTCCCGGAAATGAAACTTTCATCCCATCCGAAGACGGCGATCCTAAATGTAGGGGAGGGAACAGATCAATCGGTACCCTTAAAGATAAGCCGGTGTTAGGGTTCTTATATTCGATCTCCCGAACCGCTTTCGGGGAGTTTTGGCCGGTATATTTGGGTTCAAACATCATCGGGCGTAATGACGATGCCGATGTCGTACTTAGTGAGGGAACAGTATCCGCCGAACACGCCACTCTGATAGTCCATCAAGAAGATGACGGTGATGTGTATGCCGGCATCAAGGACAATGGCTCGACCCATGGAGTCAAAGTCAATGGGAAGAGCGCACATTTCGATGTTGTCGGATGCAACAGCATGGACATCATAACAATTGGTAAAAGTTACGAGTTGCTGTTCATACTGTTGGACGCAAAATCTCTTGGATTAAAAAAGGCGGACAATTTTGTTGAGGTGAAGCAGGCGGCTACTCGTCGTGTTGACCGTCGCATCATCACAAACGGACCTTCAGGAACCTCTTCCAGTCGCAGCGGCGCGACAAATCCTTCGTTCGGCAGCCGACTTGCCAACCCTTCCAGCAGCGAAAGAACCCGTGCGCTTGATGGATCTCCAGAACCATTTGGCGGTGGAACAAAAACTCGTTAAACATTACAATCGGTAATAATGAGACTTCAAGGAGACTCGGAGAAACAGAGACACCTTTATTATGAATTTGACCGGACTGATGAACCGATTGGCCGCGGTGGGACAGGTGTTGTCTATCGTGGCCGCATGGTAGATGAGAATACCGGCGCTTTTCGAGATGTCGCCATCAAAGAAATTCTGCCGGAAGGAGATGAGATTACAAAGGAGCGGGTTCTTGAACGAGCGGTTCGGGAAGCATCAATCCAAATCCGTAGCGACAATCTTGTGGAAATGTTGGGTTTTGTCAAAACGGAGGAAATAATGCTCGGCACCAATAAGAATCGTTACTATGTCGTCAGTGAATTCCTTGATGGTGTGACTCTGGACAAAGTCCTTGAGGGAACATTCACCGACTATCGCGGAAACGAAATACACTATGCAAAGGATCTTGCTGAAAGATATGTGTCAAACAGGGAGGAAACGGCCACATACATTATTAAGAATATAATCTCCGCTTTAGTCGCTCTTCACGACAAAGGATATCTTCATCGCGACATAGATCCATCCAATGTGATGATCACATCAGACGGAAAGATCAAACTGATAGATTTCGGAATCGCTAAAAAGCAGGATTCCCTTACAGTAAATGACGATATGCAGTCCGAAGAGGGAACCTTTGTCGGCAAGGTAGAATATGCGGCCCCGGAACTGGTGTCAGGTAAATTGTCTGCGCAGGATTTCACAACGGATATATATGCCATAGGAGTATTGTTCTATCGGCTGTTGACCGGGTATCTCCCATTTGAAGGCAACAGATTCGACATAATTAAGGGACAACTTGACAGGAAACCGAATCTGGGGGAGATTCAGTCCGCCAAATATCGGACAATCGTCGGTAAGGCCATGTCAAAGCAGCAGGAGAAGCGTTATGCGTCAGCCTCGATTATGCGGGCTGCCATAGATGGGCATGACACGACTCCTTCCTGGATAAAGTATGCTGTAATCGGAAGCGGCATTCTCTTCATGTCGGTCATTGTTTTGGTTTTGATAAAAGATAGAGGAGGAATTAAGCCAGAGCCTGATCGGAATCGTGTAAAGGATGATACTGTAGAAAATATCATTCGTGGCGATACTTTAAAACCTGCATCGCCTCATGACCCTTTCTCCGATGTTCAAGAAATCCTTGACAAGCCGATGTCCTCTATATGGCGAATCCTGGAGGAGAATCCATATCATCCTGTAGCTCTTTACAAGGCATCTCTTGATTGTGAGAAGCATATTCCCGATTCAGATGCCAAAAAATTCTGGAGGTCAAAACCTGTCCAAGACGAAGTGAAGAATTACATTTCTGTTGGCAGACCGGAGATTTCAAGCAAGAGGTTGGCCTATGTACTTTCGTGCATGGCGTATTCACATTTGAATGATTCGGAATGGCTTGATCCGGATTTCAGAACGAGGTTAAAAGAGAGAGTTAAAAGTCTTCAGGAAGAATATCCTGAACTGTATAATCTTCCCGAAGGAATCTGATTATGATAATACCCAACAGATAGCGTTGCCTTATGCAAGAAGAAATGATACCGGTCCGGTTATTCGATGGCGATCCGAATATTTACATCTCGGTTTTTAACCGAGTATGGAAATGGTATTTCTATAATCCGGATAATGCGTCGTTAGGAGAAGGAGCCATGGGGAAGGTGTTCATAGGTTACGACTATGACACAAACCGGAAAGTGGCTGTCAAACAATTGTTCGACAAGTATGCCAATGTGAGATCCGTAAGAGACAGGTCACGTCTGGAGGCTTCATTGGCGTATAGTCACCCGAATATCGTAGAAATGCTGGGAAGCTGCATGTATGAAGATGACGAGGGCTATTGGCATGTCTGGATATTAAGTAATTACGTCGATGGCGTTAACATTGACAAGTACGTTCGAGGTCTCGGAAATGATGCGGACAAAGTCCGGATTGTCACATCGCTTGTCGGAGATGTGTTGAATGCTCTTGATTATCTCCATTCAAAGGGAGTTATTCATAGGGACATCAAGCCGTCCAACATAATGGTTGACAGGTCCGGTCATGTGAAGTTGATGGATCTTGGCATCGCGCGTGTCACCAGCGCCAATTCCTACACAAGCACAGGTTTTGTCGGGACTCCTCTTTATGCTTCCCCTGAACAGATCATGAGAGAGAAGATGTTGGTTCAGGCCACACCGGCGAGTGACATCTATTCCCTGGGAATGACTTTGTATGTCCTTCTGAACGGGGAGCATCCATTTGATGCTGACACTGAAGCTCAGATTCTTGTCAATCAGGTGACAAAGAAACTGCCTATGGCAAAATCTCTTGAAAAGAAGCATAGAAAACTTATGGATGTCATATGGAAAGCCACAGACAAGGATCCGGATAAGCGTTTTCAAAAAGCGTTGGATTTCAAGTATGCCATTGAAAAGGCCATGGAGCCGGCCATAATACCTTGGTGGTACTTTGTGTTGGGTGGGTTGTTGATCGGGCTTATCATAAGTATAATCGTACTAATTGTAATTTAATACGCCATGGCAAACGAGATAGAGACATTCGGAATAGACAATAATTTGTTTTTGAACAACGTCGTCAGCTGCATCGGCGGGCGCGATGAGAATCAAGACTCCTGCAGCATCACCCAGACACGTCGCGGTCTTCTGGTTATTGTGTGTGATGGAATGGGAGGCATGACCGGCGGTGCTACAGCATCGGCTGAAACTGTAAGGATCATAAGAGATTATGTGTCCAAGCCCGCAAGTGAGGACGACATCGAAGACGACAACAAAAGCACGCTTATACAAGCGATTGCCTCGGCCAATGCCGCGTTGTTGGCTATTCAGGAGAATAATCCTGGTCTCAGTGGGATGGGAACGACAGTGACGGTATTGCTTATCAACGAAGAAAAGGCCTCTGTCGCCTATGTGGGAGACAGTAGAATATACCAGATACGCAAGGGTAGGAAAATCTTTCGGACTTTCGACCATTCCATGGTGTTCGAAATGGTCAAAAAGAAAATCATCACCGAGGAGCAGGCGCGCCTTTCGGCTCAATCAAATATAATTTTAAGAGCAGTTGGGCAGAAATCGGATATAGATGTTGATGCTTTCGATCTGCCGTACGACAAAGGGGATCTGTTCCTTTTGTGCACAGATGGAGTGTGGGGAACAATGTCTGAAAAGGAGTTGCTCAAGCGGGTGTCTGAGCGGCAGCATCCCAAAGTCGTGACAGAAACACTTGCCATGAACATTCATAATGATGCGTTGAGGGCTGGCGGAAAGCACGATAATCTTACGGCCGCTCTCGTCAAGACTACTAAAGATTCTAAATTAAGAAGCAAAATGGAAGATAAGATCAAAAAAGCATTCTGCGTGTGCCTGATCCTGCTGATTGTCAGTGTGGCGGCAAATGTTGCGCTTTGTTGCAAACTCGGAAGTATGACTAAAGGAGAGAAAGCACGGACAGAAAGATTTGAAAGTGGTTCGGAAGAATCTGATACTACTCATTGTACAGAGCCGCCGGTACAAAATATGAAAAAATAAAATTCAAAAACATATGAAGAGTTATTCAATCGGCAGAGATGAGTCAAGCAATATCATCGTGCACGACCCTACACAGATGGTTAGCAGACGTCACGCTATCCTGAATGTAAACGGATGTAAGATGACTATTGTTGACAGCAGTACCAACGGAACGTACATCAATGGAATTAGAATCAGTCCGGGAATTCCGGTACCTGTGACAAGGAAGGATGTGATTTCATTCGCACAGGTCACCGAGCTTGACTGGAGGCGTATTCCAAACGAATCAAGAAGGAATGCGGGAGTTATTGTCGCCGTGATTGCGGCCATACTCATGTTTGGAGGCGGAACGTTCTTTTTACTCTCTTTGGATAGGGAACAAAAAGAAGCAAGACAAGGAAACGAGGAGGCGTCATGGCTGAAGATTGAAAAAAGAATCGATGTCATGAAAGATGACATGAAGGCCATTGTCGCTGATCATAAGATTGTCAAGGATTCCCTTAATGTTCTCAGGAAGACTCTGGAGACAAAGGATGTTGCGGAAGCCAAGGCATCTTCTACAGCGGAATCGGTTAAACGAATTTTCTGGCAGGTGGAAGAGACGGTCAAAAATGTAAAGCCGGACAGCTTGATGAGATCACTTGACGTTGTCATTCAAAGTTATGGCGACAAAGTGTCTTCAACGGAGAGTCGCGTCACAGAGCTGGAGACAAAAATTAAAAAAGACAAAGGGGCTTTGGATAACGCCAAAAAACTAATCAAAGATGCTGCTGAAACCATTGGTTCGTTAAAAACAAAAGCTAAAGCGCAGCATCAAAAGAAGCCGGATAAAAATAAGGATGGCGGCTCAAAGAATGTCATTATCATCTGAATATGATTTTAAAACCCAGTAATACAATAATATTATGAGACTTATATCCATCGGAAAATCTTCGTCCTGCACAGTCTGCATACCAAACGATTACGTAAGCTCCTATCATGCGGAGATTCTTTTGCTTGACAACGGGGACATTTTCTTGACCGACTGCGGAAGCAAGAATGGAACATTTCTCAACGGGAAGCGTATTTCTCCGAATGTGGATGTCCCTGTCCATCGCGGAGACCGTATCGAATTCGACACGGTTTCGCTCAATTGGGGTGTCATTCCTCAGATTCCCCTTCCGGATCCATCCAAAGTCAAAGGCATTTATGGTGTCGGAAAGAACCAGCGTAACCGTTACACTCTTTCCGGTGACAGTGTGAGCCGGTACCACGCCACTTTCAAAGAGATGAAAAACGGGAAGTGGTTCATCCAGGATCATAGCAAAAACGGAACCTTCATAAACGGAAACAAGATTACTTCCAATCAGGATGTTCCGGTCAAGGCTTCAGACAGCATTGTTTGCGGCACTGTTCCTTGCCCTAATCCTGTTCCGTCACCGGCTGTCCCTAAATGGGCATGGTGGACGGCGGGAGGTGCGGTCGCTGCGATTCTGCTTGTCTTTGCGTTCATCCACGTTGACCCTATAGGGAAAGATACCGATCCTTATAAAGCAACTGTTTTTGTGCACCAGGCATATCGAATTAAAGTGAAATTCGAAGATGACCCTGTTCGCGAGAAATTAGGTGAACTTTTCGGAATCGAAGATTGGTATATCTCAGAAGGAGATATATTAGCCAAGAATAAATCTTACGCATGGGAGAAGTATCACACAGGAACTGCTTTCTTCATCTCGGAGAAAGGACTTCTTCTGACTAACAAGCACGTCACTAATTGGATATACGCTGATAAGCACTATAACGGCGGTACTATTGTCAGCGAACTCAAAAGCGACGTTGAACGCACTCGTAAGAAAACATATGATGCCTTTAAGGAGATGTATCATTTATCAGCGGAAGCTGAGCTAATGTTCGATCGTTGGTTAAAGTCATCCTATATTCTGGAAATAGAAACGATATCTTTTGGTGTCCGTTATCCTGGCCGCACATACTCTTCTTCCTCCGAATTAGATTGGGCTCATCTTGTGAGTGAATCATCCGATGAAGAGGCAGATGTGGCGCTTCTGCGTCTTAATTCAAGGAAAACCCCTGAATTCTGCGACTGGTTTGACATCAACAAAACTGTTAAAGTCAAAGATTTGAAGCGTGATGCCACATACTATACCATTGGCTTTTCCGGTGGCGCAGCGCAGGCGACGGCACTTGACAAGGATCGTTACGAACCCACATCCGGGAATCTCCACCTTGTTCAAAGCCCGGGAAAATACACTCTGTTCTTTCAAGGCGATACTAATAATGGAGGAGCGAGCGGTTCGCCTATTTATGACAAGAAACATCGACTTGTTGGCGTACTGTATGGCGGTTTCACAACAATAGCATCTTCCACTAACGCTTGTCCTATTTCCTTTGCGCAAGAACTAGTTATAGATGCAATGCAAAATGACAATACAGAACTATCTTTCAAGTCGAATAATGCCTACTAGAATTATCATAGCGACATTAAGCCTATTGCTGCCAGTCTGTGTCTCCGCACAGACTGGCCATTGGAAAGTGGCTCCTGAATACAACAGCATCACGAAAATCAGTCCGGAACTATACCGGGTAGAGAAAAGCGGGCTATATGGCTTGCTTGGCAAAGACGGCAAGACAATAGTTCCATGTCAGTATGAGATTGTGCAGGATGTTGTCGAGAACCGTTGTCTCCTTCTGTCTTCCAACCATAGGCTGAAAGCTATTTATGATGGTAACGGTAATCTCATCAAACAGTTCGAGGACAGGGAGATATGGCAGGTGAATTCTGATTACCCATATTATTCGGATGGTGTTATCGCAGTTTGCGACAACACCGGGAGATGGACCTACATGGACAGAGCCGGAGCATTAATCTGCAAAAAGCCGGAATTCAGGAGTGCGTCGCCCTACTTTTACGGATATGCGGTCGTGAGATACAAAGACGGCTCCTACATGCATATCAATAAACGCGGTGTAGTCAGCAAACTGGAAAGTCAGTTCAAGGATAATTTTCTGGTTTTCGCGTCGTCATTCACGCAGCAGGACAAAAGCGCCGGCGAATCGACTTCCGATCCGATTGTTTCGCTGGTAGTTGACAGCAGAAACAATGTTTTCCTGCGCGACAGATCCGGGATGAAAGTAGGAAGCCTTGGTGAGGTAAAGGACTGGGACAAGGATGCCCGTAAAATGACTACCGATCAGTTCGTCATTTTCTTTGAACCCAACAAGCAGATACGTTCTGTCACACCACTTGCGGACGGTCCGGAAACGGTTTATAATCCTTCGGTCCTTGATTTTTATAAACCAGATGCCGGTACCTTGGCTTGCGAGAGAACAGGGAATGGGTATAGAATCGTCTCTGATGGCAAGGAGATCTTGCCGGCTCAATTCACCGCTCCTGTCACTATTGTGTCCGGAACTGATTTCATCGCCGCAAGAGATGGAAAATATGGCGTGATTAATATTGACTATGGTCATTCAGCCATTCCGAGTCTGCAGATTTCGCAATTGACCTTTGAGCACCATATCCCTGTCAAGCTCGGCGCGAATGTGGTCCCGGATCCGTCACTTGACGAAACAAAATACCACTATGTCATCACAAGACAAGGTGAGAGAATCTTTGTCGGAGCACCATATGATGGTGCGATATCTTTCGAGTTCCTACCTGATGATTTGTCTCAGGAGAGAACTGAAACATTTAATGTACTGGTAGATATTGATGGCTTGAAGCATCCGGAATCGACGATGTCTTTGCGCTGGGACTATAAGAATCCATATTCGGTTAAAGCTTCCGGGCGTGTGAAACTGAACAATGCGAACTCTGGCGGAACTGTGACATTTACAGTCACCAACGAGTCCGAAAAGGAGAGCGACATTTGTGACATCATCATTAACGGATCCATCGTCAAGAAGAGTGTCTGCTTCAAGGCCGGTGAGAGTGTGGAAATCTCCTCTTTTATGAACGTTGACATTATGGATTTGGACAGTGTCAGCAAAACCGTCTCGGTTCAGGTAAGAGAGAATGGTTGTCCGGTGCACAAGACTACAAAAAATATCGTATTCGAGAGAAATCTATAAAAACAAAAATATGAAAAGGATCATTACACTAGTTCTAATTTTTATCGGATTATCCGGTGTGAGTGCGGAAGCGCAGAACTTCTTTTCACAGGATGACGAGAATCCGGTAATGAATGACGGCCCTAAAGTCTTTTTGAGCGTGGGCCCGACAGCAGGCGCTACGATGGGCACTTTCTCGCTTCCGTCTGATGCCTCTTGCAGTTTCGGGTATCGCCCCGGGTTTACTGCCGGAGGATTCCTGAACCTGCGTTTTCTTAACCGCAACATACGCAGTACGGCGGAAACAGGGGTACTTGCCATTCAACCGGAAATCCGGTTCACAATGATCGGAGGTGATTCGGATGAGTCAGATCTCGGGCTTGGTTATGTCACAATCCCGGTGATGTTCCAAGTCTATCCTCTTACGAATCTTTACTTGGAAGCGGGCCCGACTTTCGGATTTAATGTTTCTCATACGCCGGACAACATCGTAGTGTCTGACACTGAATATAATCTTGAGAATCTGAAGGCTAACGATGTGGCTGCGACCGTTGGAATCGGCTATCGTTTCGGGAATTTTGGCATAGGGGCCAGATACCATTTGGGTTTGTCCGACCTGGCGGAGAATATGCCTTGGAAGAACCGCTGGATTCAGGTCGGAATTTCATATTCCATACCAATGATAAGAAAACAATCAATGTTCGATTAAAGTATGAAAACAAATATCTTTTTCCGCACGGCTGCTCTGATAGCCGCGCTTTCCTTCCTTTTCGGATGTGCTAATCCAGAAATCGAATTGCGTAAAGGTGTTGAGATACAGATAAATCCTTCTACAATATTATCTGGGTTCACTCCTTACAAATCAGAGAATTTAGAGATGCGTGATGGCAGTCATCTTAGAATAACGTGTCTGCTTTATGACAGAAACGGCAATTTGGCTTATCAAGAGCAGTCTTTATTGGATAATTTCGATCAAGATGTTACATTCTGCACAACATTAGACGAAAAGAATGGGAACTATACTATTATAGCCTTGGCCACATGTATTCAAGGAACATTATCATCTCCTTCTGAGGAGGTGTATTCAATTTCCGGCACCGGGTCTCTGAATACTCTACGTGTGGAGTTGACAACTCCTGATGCTGATAGTTATACTAACAACGCTTATAGTTACTATTCTACATGGAGCATAATGGGATACGCCTCTCAATCAACCCCTTTCGATGATTCGGTAGTACGTCTGAATATGAAACCTGCCACATCTCTTGTATATATGAGGTGGAAAGATATTCATGCTAACGACAATGATGCTACAGCCGTCTACAGTAAATATTCCGCACAGGCAACAGACTACTGGGGAAAGAATAAATATTCTTGGACAATTACGATTGAAAAAGATGGCAACAGTTCAACGGATGTCATAGTTAAAGATTTTTCTCCTATATTGTGTAAGAATGATTTAACGGCCGATAAAGGGTATAATACATATAAAGGAAAAATCGACGGAAATACTCTGACCATAACCAAGGGACAGAAAACCGGTTTTGTTGATGACGAAGGCGCTGTTCGACTTTATGGAGGGGAAGCGAATGGCGAAATGATCACTTTTAAAGATCTTGTCTTACAAATTGATAATGGAAAATTGACGACGAAAAATTTATTTGGAATATGTGTTCCTGATGGCAGCGGGTGGTATGAGTTGTTCAATTCAGGAGTGGTTTTCACTAAAATGTCTTCGGCTGACATTGTTTTCACAAATGGGTCATCGGCTGGCATAGATGCGTATGGGATAATTTATCATTCTAATGATATTATGAGTTTCGATAATACTGGAGAGCTAATTTATTCAACATCTTTGAGTTCTATCGATAATAATGCTGCGTGGGTCAGTCCGGCAGGTTACACATCGTCAACTACTAATATTTATACTATGCATAATCTTTTCCCTGGATCTTCAATAGGACTATTTGCAAGGGCATATTCGGGGAACTCCTACACTGACTACTCCAACCAAACGTTCACCTTGCTTTCTGGACATCAGTATGTCTTCGATCTGGATTGCGCGACATTCAAGCTGACACCTTATGAAGGTGCTCTTGGTACCAGATCCTCGGGTGGCGAATTCGAGCCAATAGAGGGGTATTCATTGTCTTCCGATAAGCAGATGGACTTTTCTCAAAAGCAGTTCAAATAATTGAGACGGCACGCGACATACCTTACGATGCTCTCCATCTTGACGCTTTGTGCATCTTGTGTGGAGAAGGATCATTTCATTGAGACCGGCACTTCCATCGTCCCGAACGCAGAGGCGGTGGAAGAGATCATGGCGCAGGACAGGTGGATATATCAAGAAATGAAACTGAATTATTTCTGGTCGGACAAGCTGAAGGATTCGTCTGATTATGATTATTCCTTGCAGCCCGACCAGTTCTTCAAGTCATTGATTGTGGATGAAGACAGATTTTCCTACTGTTATCCCAACGAAGACTATCGCCCCGTTACGAAAGGCCTGAATCTGAACGAGTCCGTCAAGCTGGACAGCATCTATGTCGTCGGCGACAAAAGAATAGGGTATTTCTACTATTCAGGTTTCGAGACGGAAGCGGATGTCACGGATGTGGTTCTCAAGATGTCCGGAGTGGATGACTTGATTATCGATGTCAGAAGCAATCCCGGAGGGTATGTCGCGACATGTGTTTATTTGGCGTCCATTGTCGCCCCGAAAGAGGCGAGGGGAAAGCTGTTCTGCACATATCTTTACAATGATCGTTTAAACAAATTATATAAAGAGGAGACCGGCCTCGATTACCGCTGTTCTTATTTCAGGAATGACGCTCTTTCGGCCAACCGATCATTGGACTTGGACAGAATTTACATATTGACAGGCTCTCATAGTGCCTCGTGCAGTGAATTGTTGATTAATTGCCTGAAGCCTTACATGACTGTTGTCGTGATAGGTCAGACGACAACCGGAAAAGATGTGGGGATGCACCCTCTGTCAAGCCGGTATTGCAAATATGTCCTTATGCCGATCACATTCAGGACTTACAATGCGGCCGGTGTGCCGGTTCCCGTGACCGGGATAGTCCCGGACATCCTTTATGAAGAGGAATCTATCACCGGAAAAATTGGTGACGTCAATGAGACGCTGCTTGGACGTGCCTTGGAAGAAATAACTAAAACAAACAATATCAAATGAAACCTTACAAAGCGATTTGCCTGATTGCATCTTTGTTCTCAGGAATATCATTATTCTCTCAGAATCAAATCATAACGTTGAAAGACGGGACAGTCTATGAGGGATATGTTTCAAGACAGGATTATACTACAGGAAAGGGAGATATTTCCTACTCCAGAATGACCAAAACCTTCCCTTCGGAAGATGTCCAAGGAATGAGAACCGAAAAGAGGGAATTTGGAAGTTTGCCAAAAGAATGGCAGGATTGGGCTATGGAAAATAACAAGGTGGAGACTCAAGGGAAAGACAGGTTCGTTTCTCTTACGAGTATGTCGGTCAAGGGTCAGGCTGGCAGAGACTATTACATCCTGATCAACGGAGCGAAATATCTGACGGCCTTTACAATCTCGGAAGGAACCGAGCCATGCAAAATGTCCGAGATAGCGAGCATCCGGAAACCGGAACGTGACAACACCTTGCTTACTGATGTCGATGACATTGTACAGACGAACAATGCTACATATACCGGCATTATTCTCGAGCAGATTCCGGGAGTGAGCTTCACTGTCTGGAATAAATCAGACCATACTGTGCATCGGGTGGATTATGCTGATGTCCGTTCTGTGGGTAAAGACCGTTTCAATAGGGATTATAGTATATGGAATCAGACTCCCTATCTTGATTGCCTCCATCTCAAGAGCGGGAAAACAGGCGACGGTCTTGTCATTGAAAACACTTTTGGGAATGATGCGAATGTCCTGTTTGCGGAAAAGAACGGGAATGGCATGGACACCCGTCAATATAAGTATGAAGATATCATCACCATTAAACGGTCCCGTAACCCTGAATACACACCGATATATGATATCGTCATGAATGAAGGAGAGTCCAGGATCAATCGGGACAGCACTCTGCTCAAAGTGGAGACGATTCAATTGATGAGCAAGGATTCCTGCAAATTTTTCGTCATAGATCCCGAGAAGATGGACCTCGTGGCAAAAGTAAACACGAAGGATGTGTTCATCGAAACAAACACTACTGGCATTTCCGACATTTATATCGCCAAGGCTTTGCTTCTTAAGAATATGCCTGTCTCCGCGCTTCCATCAAAAGACAAAAAAGATGAGCAGCCATCTGAGAAAAAGCTGACGTTTAACTGGAAAAAGGGCAAGGCGGAGAAAACGATTGATTTGTATAGCTACACATACGCGACCCTTTTTGAGTCTGAAATTGACGCCGAGTCCGTCACCAGCATAAATGGAACCACAAAAATCAGTTTCACCCTTCCGGAGCCGGGTATTTATTTCATCTACCAGAGAAGAAACGGAACATGCTGGGCCGTAGATTATAAACCGTAGTCAAAGTTAATGGTGTTGCCGGAGTGTTCCGCTGATGTCTATGGTTGATGTTTGAACATTTAGAAGTTGACTTGTATTTTAGGATAATTATATGAAGCTGCGATGTTGTTTAATGCTAATGATTGTGCTGATTCTGCCATCATGCGTTATTAAGAATGAGAATGATATATTATTTACGACCTTTTATGGAGAAGTGGTTGTCACTCCGGATCATGTATGGGGTGGAGTTGAAGTAATCATGAGAATAGCTCCGCTGGATTTGGGGAATGGCTTAAGTGTGTCGTCTGAATCTACAATTAACGGAGAAAACGCCATCAGGTCAATAACCTACTATTTGGATGGTGAGGAGATTGCCTCGTCTTCCGATGCGAACGCAGATTATGTGGCCAAAAGTGTTATTCCGGATATATCATACGGAGAGCATGTGGTTACAGCCGAATTTATCCCTGATAAAGGGGCAATAATTGAGGGCTTTATAAAATCGGCAAAGATTTTCTGCTTTGTTGTACCACCAGTGTATTAGCATTGAGTGAGGGGCGTTTTATGACTAGTTAATAAGATGCCCCATAGGTCGGAAAATTTGAGGGCAGTTAAGAAATAGCCAATATTTAACGAGATTATGCGCATTATGTTTGCAAGCCATAATAATGCGCATAATTTGTGACCTCCAATGATTTTATTTAAGTTTCGCAAGTGACTTAGGCGGCCAATTGTAGTTGTCGCACCACCTTCATCATGGCATTGAGTTGTTTGTTTTGAGTTATGATATTCGTCAAGAGTTCATCAAAGTCGGTAGAGAAGAAGTCGGCGACTGTTGCGACA
>CAVHWO010000035.1:0-4956 GCA_963639865.1 bacterium
ACGGTCACCACTTGACCTTCAGCGGCAGGGGTGTGAGGTCGGATTCGGCGGAGGATCGCCGCTGGGATTCGGAAACCACGATGTCGTCCGGGCTTGCAGAAACAATGATAAATCGGTTCTCCTGGCTGAGAGGAATGATTTTGCCAAAAATGAGAACCGTCAGGCTCAATTGTCCTTTGTTAAACTTTCATTTATCAGCACAAATTTATTACTTTTGTCGTACAAACCTTGGCGCAGAAAAACACTCTGCAAATCTAAGATTTGTACTACATATGATTAAACCACAACAACAAATGAAAAGAATTCTGCTTGCCGTCGCCTGCTGTGCGATGACACTTCTAGCTCAGGCGAATCCGACGCACAAGGTGAAACTTAATGATGGCCTTACGGTCAGTGTGGAGGCATGTTCCGAGTGCATATTCAGAATCAAGGTCTCTCCGAGGAAGGATTTCACCGAATCCCTGATGGAGCGCTACGGAATCATCAAGACTGACTGGAGCGAGGTGGACACCAAGGTCTCCGACAAGGGTGGGGTCTGGACGCTTAAGACTTCGGAGTATTCATTGGGCATCAACAGGAAGACGGGAGTGATGACTGTCAGGGATGCCAAGGGTGGAAGCGTAGTCCGCGAGGTCAGGTTCCTGCCGGAGAAGGAGGAACTTTGCGGTGCCATGAGAAGCTTCATCAACGAGAAATACGCTGATCTGAAAGTGGCGAACAACGGTGGCGGCATCATCGGGGATGACAATGGCAAGTTCGGGGAAGTTGACAGGAATGAGATCCCGGCTGCGGATGCCGTGAGCGTCCTCAGTTTCAGCATGGAGACCGGCGAGCGGTTCTACGGCGGCGGAAGTACCAGCCGTGACCACATCCAGCACAGGGGAGAGTTCCTGAGAATGTGGACGACCTACCAGCAGACCGAGATTCCGATGCCGTTCATGATGAGTTCGCGCGGCTGGGGTGTCTATAACAACTCCACCCGCAAGAGTTTCTTCGACATCGGCAACCGGCAGAAGGACAAGTTCAACATAATAAACACCTTCGATGAGGCGGACTTCTACCTGATGATGGGGAAGGACATGCCCGCAATTCTTAATGAATACACCCTTGTCACAGGCCGCACCTACGTCCTGCCGAAATGGGCCTACGGACTTTGCTTCGGCCCGAACATGAGGGAAGAGCAGTTCGACATCCTCAACGACGCCGTGCGCTTCCGTCAGTTCGATGTGCCTTGTGATGTGTTCTGGCTTGAGCCTCAGTGGATGGCTAAGCGTTACGATTTCTCGACCCAGAAGAAATGGAACTACGACAGGTTCTCTCCGGAGCCTTACTGGCTTCAGGACCAGTATCCGAAGACTCTGCACAACAGGCTCTTCATCGGCAAACTCCGCTCTATGGGATTCCATCTCGGCCTTTGGCTTTGCGAGGAGTATGACCTGAGCGTTCAGGAGGAGGACATCATCGCCGAGCGCACTGGCGGCAAGCTGTCGGGACAGGAGCATTGGATGGACCATCTGACCGTGTTCATGGATCAGGGTGTTGAGGGGTTCAAGCTGGATCCGGCCAGAACGATAGACAACCACCCTGCATGGAAGTATTACAACGGCCGCACCGACAAGGAGATGCACAACCTCAATCAGGTTCTGCTCCCCAAGCAGATGCGTGAGCTTGGCCGCAGGCACAACGGCAAACGCACATGGCACCACTACTGCGGAGGATGGGCCGGGACCCAACGTTGGACAGCCTCCACATCGGGCGACAACGGCGGCGGCAAGACGGCTCTCTACGACCAGTTGAACCTTGGAATGAGCGGATACCTCAACACCTCGTGCGACGTGATGAGCGTTCCGCGCGAGCTTGAGATGCAGGGACTCCATTTCGGTCTCTTCCTACCGTGGGTGCAGATCAACAGCTGGTTCTCGATGATGCATCCGTTCTACTACGCCAAGGAGGAGCAGGACATCTACCGTTTCTACGTCAAACTGAGGTACTCATTGGCTCCGTACATCTACTCTATGGCTCTTGAGGCGGCGCGGAACGGAATGCCGATCGTGCGCTCGATGCCGCTCTGCTTCCCGGAGGACCGCAACTGCGACGACATGACCTACCAGTACATGTTCGGCGACAATTTCTGCGTGGGGATATTCACGAACGAGATTTATCTGCCGAAGGGAACCTGGATGGACGCCTGGAGCGGCGAGAAAGTGGTCAGCAAGGGGGAGACATTCACCCGTGAATATCCTTCCGACCGCGCGGGGCTGCTCTTCATCCGCGAGGGTGCGATCATTCCGACGCAGCCTGATGTGGAATATCTCGGGACGCGTCCGTTCGACCGCGTCATCCTGAGGGTCTATCCTCACGGGGACAGTGAGTACACGATGTTCGACGACGACGGGGAGACTTATGAATATGAGAACGGTGGAATCGCCTCCACATTGTTCGAGTCGCACGAAAGGAACGGCGGTGTCGAGGTGGTGGTGAATCCGGTTCAGGGTTCGTTCAATGGGATGCCTTCGGAGCGGGAATATTCATTCCGCATCCAGAGGGACACCCGTCCGGTGTCGGTTTCGCTTAATGGCGCCGCAGTCGAGGATTGGACTTACGAGGACGGAATGGTCTGCCTGTCAGCGGGTAAGGTCAATGTCTCCGACAAGGTTGTTGTCTGTGTCAAGTAAGTTGAAATGAGAAAATCGGTAATAGTTTTAGGCTTTGTTGTGGCTCTGGTGTCCTGCGCCAGAAAGGATTGGAGGGACGCTTCGTTGTCGGCGGAGGAAAGGGCTCAATTGATTCTTAAGGAGATGACCCTTGAGGAGAAGGTCGGGCAGATGTGCCAGTACGTGGCACCGTGCTATGTGGAGCCGGGCAAGGGGGCGGCGCGCAAGAACATCGATGCTACCGATGAGAATCTGGGCAACAAGAATCTGTCCGACAAGGTCCGCAGGGGCGAGGTCGGGGCGTTTCTTCATGTGATGTCTTCAGACGAGGCGGTGGCGCTTCAGAAGATGGCTCAGGAGAGCCGGCTGGGGATTCCGCTGCTTCTGGGGATTGATGCTATTCATGGGAACGGCCTGATTGAGGGATGTACTGTCTATCCTACGAACATCAACATGGCCTCCACGTTTAATCCCCGGTTCATGGAGAGGATCGGAGAGGAAACAGCTCTTGAAATGCGCCAGAGAGGACTTTTCTGGACATTCGCTCCGAATCTGGATGTAGCCAGGGATGCCCGGTGGGGACGGATGGGCGAGACCTTCGGCGAGGATGCCTTCTTGACTTCCGAGATGGGGAAATATGCCATCTGGGGACTTCAGGGGCGTGACGGGAAATATTCAGGAAATCACGTTGTGGCCTGCGCCAAGCATCTTATCGCCGGAGGGGAGCCGTTCGGGGGACTGAACGCCGCGCCGATGGACATCTCCGAGCGCAAGTTGCGTGAACTCTATCTGCCTCCTTTTGTGGCTGCGATCCGTGATGCCAAGGTAGGGACGGTGATGCCGGCACACAACGAGATCAACGGGATTCCGTGCCACGGCAACAAGTGGCTGCTCAATGACTTGCTCCGTGACGAACTTGGGTTTGACGGGTTTGTTGTGAGCGACTGGATGGACATCGAAAGGCTTCACTCAATGCATCATTGGGCGCCGGACTCGACCGAGGCGTTTGTGGTTTCAGTTGAGTCGGGGATTGACATGCATCTTCAGGGAGACAAGTATTTCGAGGCTGTGGTGGACGCCGTGAAATCGGGGCGTATTCCTCAGTCCCGCATTGACCAGGCCGCCGGCAAGATTCTGGCCGTGAAGTTCGCCCTCGGTCTGTTCGAGCAGCCTGTGCCGGAGATTCCCGAGGTTCTGGATGGTGCGGCCGAGCATCGTCAGACCGCCCTTGAGGCCGCGCGTCAGGGACTTGTGCTGCTGAAGAATGACGGGACGCTTCCGCTGAAGGCTCCTCGTCGTGTTTTCGTTGTCGGGCCGAACGCCGACAGCCAGACCATCCTCGGAGACTGGGTCGTGCCACAGAATGACGAGGATGTCATCACCGTGGTGGACGGGCTCAAGGCCGCCATGCCAGACGTCTCTATTGACACGCTCTGCTTCGGTGGCAAGATTTCAAACGTCAAAGCGAATGGAATCCTGATGGCTCGCCACAAGGCCTCCGCCGCCGATGTAGTCATTGTTGTTGTCGGAGAGAACTCGCAGAGATATTCAGCTTTCGGGCGCACCTGCGGTGAGAACTGCGACAGGGATGATTTGAGCCTTCCGGGCATGCAGGAACATCTTCTGGAGGCCGTCGTGGCTTCCGGCAAGCCGACAGTTGTCGTGCTGATGACCGGCAGGGCCCTGAGCATCGATTGGGCTAAGGACAACGCCAATGCCATCCTGAATGTCTGGGAGCCGGGGCAGATGGGCGGACAGGCGATCGCCGAGGTGCTGACCGGTCAGGTGAACCCTTCCGGCAAGCTGCCTGTGACCGTGCCTCGCGGCGTGGGTCAGGTGCAGACAGTCTATAATCACAAGCACTCGCAGTACTCCAGACAGTTCGCCACCTCGGAGACCGGAGCCCTCTGGCCGTTTGGTTATGGGTTGAGCTACAGCACTTTTGAATATTCAGACGCCACTCTCTCAAAGTCAGAGATCGGTGCTTCCGAGTCCCTCAAGGCCGGCGTGACCGTCACCAACCGCGGACCTTACGACGGCGACGAGGTGGTCCAGCTCTACATCCGTGATGAATATGCTTCCGTTACCCGTCCTGTCAAGGAATTGAAGGCTTTCCGCCGCATAAGCCTCAAGAATGGCGAAAGCGCCAAGGTTGAGTTCGACATCACTCCGGAGATGCTCCAGTGCTGGGGCGCGGACGAAAAGTGGGCCATCGAGCCGGGAGACTTCACCATCCTCCTCGGCTCCTCCTCCGCCGAATCCGACCTCACACCCCTGCCGCTGAAGGTCAAGTGGTGACCGT
>CAVHWO010000036.1:0-7106 GCA_963639865.1 bacterium
GTTCTCAGAGTCATGCCCCATCGCCTCGCTGATGGTGGCTATCGGGATGTTCTTGCTCTTGGCGATGCTCGCCCATCCGTGGCGCGCGACATAGGTGGTAAGAGGTACCGCCAGCCCGAGCAGCCTGCCTATCTTCTTCAGATTTCGGTTCACGCGGTGCGCCTCGTTGATGTACTGGCCGCGCTCGTCATCGCCCGCCAACTTGATGACCGGCATCAGGTAGGGAGTTGACGATGTGTCGTACTTGTCGATGAGTTCCTGCATGGGTTTCTCCCACTTGATGAGGAGCCGCTGGCTCGTCTTGTGGCGCCGGTAGGACAATATTCCGTCACGCAAATCCTTCTTCTTCAGGAAGGCGATGTCAACGAACGACATGCCGCGGGTGTAGAACGAGAACATGAAGATGTCCCTCGCATAGTCCAGGGCAGGATACTGCGATAGGTCGAGGTCACGGATCCGCCGGATGGTCTCTATCGGCACGGCACGCTTGACGGTCTTGTCGATGCCCGTATAGACATGCTTGAACGGGGAACGCTGCACCGTCAGATTCTTGTCCACCGCCCGGTTGTAGATGGCGCGCAGGTTGCGCATGTAGAATGACACCGTGTTCGGGCAGACCCCGACCGTCGAAAGATAAGCCCCGTAAGCCATCATCAGATCCGAATCCATCTCGTCAAGCGGCACATCCCGCCCTTGCCGGAACCTCATGAAACTGTTCACCGCCGCCGCATAGGTCTCGGAGGTTCGTTCTTTGCCTATCTTTCTCAAATGTGCCACAATCTCATCGGCAAAGGAGACAAAACAGGGGCCATCTGCCGGTGAGCGGTATGCCTCCACCACGTTACCCGCCGTGTAGGGACTTCCCGCATGCTCAAAACGCGAGACGATGCCTCTCAAGCGTCTCGTGTCCTCAAGCAAAGCCTCTTTCATAGAGTTAAGATAACGCCGTCGGTTTTCCCCTGTTCCGGGAGGACAGATGATCTTCATGTTTCTGCCGTCCCATTCCTGCGGATAGACTCTGTAGCCGGAACTGAGTTGCCTTGCAATGCGGTTGTGGATCACCCGATAATACAACACGCCCTCTTTCCCGGCGGAAGAGGGCACTCGAAACTTGATGGAAATAGTTGCCATAATGTTATTGATTAAAAGATAACAGAATGGCAAAATAAGTCTTTATCACCGCTATGCCTTCAAGGCGCGCATCGCATTCAGAACAGCGAGGACAGTGACTCCGACATCGGCGAAGACGGCCATCCACATCGTGGCCACCCCAAGGACGGCAAAGACAAGCACCAGAAGTTTCACGAATATGGCGAAGAAGGTGTTCTCCCTTGCCAGACGCAGGGTCTTGCGGGCGATCTTCACGCCGAGGGCGATCTTTGACGGCTTGTCGTCCATCAGGACAATGTCGGCGGCCTCTATCGCGGCATCGGAGCCGAGTCCGCCCATCGCTATTCCAAGGTCGGCTCTTGCGAGGACGGGAGCGTCGTTGATTCCGTCACCCACGAAAGCGAGAGTCTTTCCGGAGGGTTTCTCCCCGAGCAGTCTCTCAAGCTCAGAGACTTTGTCCGCCGGCAGAAGTTCGGCGCGGAACTCATCCAGCCCAAGTGCCGAGGCGACATATTCACCTACCTCACGCTTGTCTCCGGTGAGCATCACAGTCTTTGTCACGCCCTGCGCCTTCAAAGCCTTGACCGCATCGGCGGAATCGGCCTTGATCCTGTCGGAGACCACTATGTGACCGACATAGACTCCGTCCTCGCTGACGTGCACGATCGTGCCGTTCTTTTCGCAAGGTTTCCACCGCGCGCTCACAGAGTCCATCATCTTAGTGTTGCCCGCGCAGACGGTCTTTCCGTTCACAACAGCCCGCACACCGTGGCCGGACATCTCCTCGACTTCCTCCACCGAACATCCGTCGGACTCATCGGGATAGGCGTTCTTCAAAGAGACGGCGATAGGATGGGAGGAATATCTTTCCACGTGTGCCGCAAGATGCAGAAGTTCTTTTTCGTCAATGATCTCCGGATGCACGGCCGTCACATCAAACACGCCCTCGGTAAGGGTTCCGGTCTTGTCGAACACGACTGTCCCGACTTTCGCCAGAGCCTCAAGATAGTTGGATCCTTTGACCAGGATTCCTTTTGAGGACGCTCCTCCGATGCCTCCGAAGAACGAAAGCGGCACGGAGATCACAAGAGCGCAAGGACAGGAGACTATCAGGAATGTCAACGCCCTGTAGAGCCAGGTGGCGAACGTGCCGCCGAAGTCTCCGGACAGAACCGGCGGGATGAATGCGAGGGCAATGGCCGCCATGACCACGACCGGGGTGTAGATCCTGGCGAACCTTGAGATGAAGCTCTCGCTTCCGGATTTGTTCCCGGAGGCGTTCTCGACAAGGTCGAGGATCTTCAAGACGGTGGACTCTCCGAAGGCTTTTGTGACCTTGGCGCGGATCACTCCGGTAAGGTTCACGCATCCGGAGATGATGTCGTCGCCCTTGGCTATGCTCCGGGGCACGCTCTCTCCGGTAAGAGCCACGGTGTCAAGGCTTGATGTGCCTTCAAGGACTATTCCGTCCATCGGGACTTTCTCGCCGGGCCTCACGACGATGGTCTCACCGACTTTCACTTCTTCCGGGCTGACCGTCAAGACTTTCCCGTCACGCTCGACGTTGGCGGTGTCAGGTCTGATGTCCATCAGGCCGGCGATCGACCTGCGGCTGCGCCCTTCAGCGATGTCCTCGAAAAGTTCTCCGACCTGAAAGAACAGCATCACGAACACGGCCTCCGGAAACTGGGTCTCGGCTCCGGGAAGAAAGCCGATGCACAGGGCGCCGACCGTGGCGATGCTCATCAGGAAACCCTCGTCGAAGAAGTCACCTTTGACAATCTTTTCGGCGGCTTCAAACAGAGTATCGTAACCGGCAATGAGATAAGGTACCAGATAGACAAGAAGAAGCTGCCCGACTCCGAGGTCCAATTTCTTCTCCACCAAGACTGCCACTCCTAACAGAACGGCTGAAAGAATGATTCTCGCGAATCTGATTTTGTTTTCCTTTTCCATATTCTTTCTTTGACTTTGAGCGGTGCGGAGCGGAAAACATCCGCTGCAATCTGATTGCAAAGTTAATGTTATAAGCGAAAAATAAGTAAATTTGCGACCGAAAAACAACGGCGGACTACCTTGTCAAAGGAATATGTCCGCAATGTTCAGACACAGTCCATGAATGACAGTAATGCAAAAGGGCATCTGGCCCTGCTGGCGGCCTACACGATCTTCGGGATCAACATCGTGCTGACGAAAGACGTCTCCAATTCGGCGGTGGTCTCCCCCATCGCGCTGTTCACGTTGAGAGCCGTCGGAGCGTCGGCCCTGTTCTGGCTGATCTCAGTTTTCACGCCGAAAGAGAAAGTTCCGGGCAAAGATCTGGTACAGATTGCCCTGGCATCCATATTCGGTCTCTTCATCACGCAATACACCTTCCTGAAAGGCATCACTGTGACCACGACCATCGACGCCTCGGTCATCGGGACTCTCGGCCCGATCTTCACGATGTTCTTCGCGTTCATATTCGTGAAAGAGCCTATCACCGCAAAGAAGGCGACCGGGGTGGGAATCAGCTTCGCCGGCATAATATTCTTGATTTTCAATTCCGTACACAGCCACAACGGGGTGGAGGCGACAAAGCCGCTGGGCTTCATACTGCTGTTTCTGAACAGCATCAGCTTCTCGTTGTACCTCGGGGCGTTCAGGCCGCTGATCCAAAGATATTCAGTGATCACTTTCATGAAGTGGATGTTCCTGTTCTCGCTTCTGATGTCGCTGCCGCTCTCCGCCGGAGACCTTCTCCGCACGGACTATGCGGCCATCAGGCTGCCGCAGGCCCTGGAAATCGGATTTCTCATCTTCTTCGCGACTTTCGTGGCCTATTTTCTGATTCCGATAGGCCAGAAATGCGTCCGCCCGACCATCGTGGCGATGTACACCTATCTCCAGCCGATCCTCGCCTGCCTGTTGAGCGTCGTCGGCGGGATGGACACTTTGACATGGCAGAAGATCGTCTCCATCGTCATGGTTTTCAGCGGAGTGGCTGTCGTCAACCGGAGCCGCGCGGCGTCCCGCAATCCTTGAAGACACAACGGACATCCGGTGGGACACGAGAAAAAGTAACCTGTTTTACTATTTTTTTATTAATTTAGCGGCGTGTTAAGCAAAAGAACAATGGCTGTCATTACCAAGGAAGTTACCAGCAGACAGGATCTGAGGCGTTTCGTCCGGTTCCCGAATGAGTTGTACGCGGACAACAAGTACTACGTCCCGCAGATTGAGTCGATGGAGATGGACACCCTCACCCCGGGCAGGAACCGGGCCTTTGAGGTCTGCGAGGGGAAGTATTGGCTGGCATACAATGAAAAGGGAGAGATTGTCGGCAGGATCGCCGGAATCATCAACCATAAGTACAACAGAAAGGTTGACAAGAAGATCTGCCGGTTCTGCTGGATCGACTTCATCGAGTCTCAGGAAGTGGTCCACGCGCTCATGGAAAGAGTGAAGGAATATGCCGTTGAAAAGGGTATGGAGGTCATCGAAGGCCCGGTGGGATTCCTTGAGTTTGACATCTCAGGAGTTCTTGTCGAGGGTTTCGACCAGCTTCCCACCGCCTACGGAAAGTACAACGCTCCGTACTACGAGCCGATGCTTCTGAAGGAAGGCTTTGAGAAAGAGACCGATTTCGTGGAGTACAGGATCACCGTTCCGGACAACATCGACAGGTACATCCATTTCGCCGAAATGATCGGCGAGCGCTACAACCTCAAGGAAGGTGACTACAGGAACAAGAATGAGCTGCTTCACAAATATGCCGACGGGATATTCAGTGTCATGAACGAGTGCTACTCCGTCCTGCACGGATTCTCGGAACTCTCCCCCGCCCAGTGTGAGGATCTCAAGAACCAGTTCTTTCCGAACCTGAATCTGGACTATGTGTCCGTCATCGTCGATCAAAACGACAAGGTGGTCGGATTCGGAATCACGCTGCCTTCCCTGTCAAAGGCCTTGCAGAAAGCCAAAGGACACATGTTTCCGTTCGGTTTCATCCACATTCTGAGGGCGTTGCGCTGCAACGACACAATCGACGCCCTGCTCATCGCCATCTCCAATGAGTACAAGGACAAGGGTGTCAACGCCATGATCATCTCCAAGATCGGCAAGGGAATGCACCGGAACGGCATAAAGTACGTCGAGAGCACCCGCGAGCTTGAGGACAACCACAATGTCCAGAACCTCTGGGGCAAATTCGAGCACCATCTCCACAAGAGAGCCAGAATCTACGTCAGAAACATCTAACACATAATTGAATATGGCAGACAAGAAAGCGGAAAGAATCCAGACCTCAATCCTGAACGGAGTCGAGAGAAAGGCCCTTGTCTGGCTGGCCGGGAGGCAGCCTAAATGGGTCGTGTCGGACACGCTCACGGCCATCGGCACGCTTGGAGCGATCATGATCGGAGCCGGCTACATCCTCTGCGGAGTCAACATCCATTGCCTGTGGCTCAGCTGTCTGGGATTTGTCGTGAACTGGTACGGGGATTCCCTTGACGGGACTCTGGCAAGGGTCCGCAAGACCCAGAGGCCGATCTACGGCTACTACCTTGACCACACGGTCGATTGCATCAACGAGGCGTTCATGTTCATCGGTATCGGATTGTCATGCCTTATGCGTCTGGATCTGGCATTGATGATATTCGTTGTCTATCTTTGCCTTACGGTGAATGTCAGCGTCAATGCGCATCTCAAGAGCGAGTTCAGGCTTACCTATGCCAAACTCGGACCTACGGAATTCAGGGTGATCGCCATCCTGCTGACATCCCTCTTCATTTTCATCGAACCGCTCAGGAGTTTCACAACGGCTGTGACCGTGTTCGGCAATAAATTGGAATTGAAAGCTTTGGATGTGGCCGGAATCGTCATTCTCGCCGCTCTCATCATAATCTACCTGGTGACCGTCATAAAAGATGCGATGTGGTACGCGAAGATGGATCCGATGCCAGAAAGAGACGAAGACTGATGCCGTTACTTCCCGTCGAACAAATCCGGCAGCTTGCTCCTGTCTTCAAGGGACGGTTCGGCGACGCAACCGTGCGTCTGCTGCGGAAAGTCCTTTCCATCAAGACGCTTTCAGATCTTTACGACACGATAAATGAACATCAGGGAGCGGACTTCGCCGGCGCGCTTCTGGACAGACTCGGGATCAATTATCTGTTGGGAGGCTCGCAAAGGCTTGGGAATCTGCCTGAAGGCCCTTTCATCACGGTCAGCAACCATCCCTACGGAGGGATGGACGGAGTCATACTCATTGACCTTGTCGGCCATCTGCGGCCGGGATTCAAGGTGATGGTGACAGAATTTCTCGCACTTGTCGAGGCTCTCCGCCCGAGTCTGATCGTTGTCAATCCCAAGAATAATCTGAACAAGGGGGTCACGACCAAAAACATCCAGGGAGTCCGAGAGGTCCTGGAAAGGCTGCATGACGGCGAACCGGTGGGATTTTTCCCTTCCGGAGCCGTCTCCGACCTGAACCTGAAAGAGATGAAGATCAGGGACAGGGAGTGGCAGGAGGCGGTTCTGAGGCTTATTCAGAAAGCGCGCGTGCCGATTGTCCCGGTCAGGTTCTTCGACCACAATTCCCTATGGTTCTATAATCTCGGACTTATCGACTGGAAAGTCAGGCTGTTGCAGCTCCCCCACGAGCTGGTCAACAAGAGGCGCAGAAGAATCAGGGTCGGGATCGGCGAGACTCTTTCCGTCGAGGAGCAGTCGGAACATTCAGACATCAAGGATTTCGGGGCCTTCCTCAGAAGCAAGGTCTATGACATGCCGCTTCCGAACGATTTCATCAGGTACAGGGAGTTCATTGCCGCCACAAGGTAGTTCTTTCCCCGCTTGGGGATCGTGTTCAGGACACCCGCCATCATGATTTCCGCGATATTATCGGATGAAATTCATTGTATAAATGAAGTTTTTTGTATCTTTGCATCCGCAAACGGGGTATTAGCTCAGCTGGTAGAGCGCAAGGTTCGCAATCTTGAGGTCAGGAGTTCGAT
>CAVHWO010000037.1:0-15884 GCA_963639865.1 bacterium
GGCTAATCTCTTTCTTCTTTCTTACCTCGTTGTGATCTCTCAGTATTGTCAATGAACATTTTTGTGCCGCTTCTTTCGAAACGGGCTGCAAAGATACGGACTTTTTCTTTTCCTCCAAACTTTTTTGAGATTTTTCCATAAATATTTTCGACATGCGGGGATTTTTACCTTGTATATATAGTATCTTTGTCTTTTGTGCCGAGGGGCTGTCGTCGCTTCGACAGGCTCAGCGACCGGGAAAAACAGGAAAAACGTAATAACGATCAATGGAAGAAACGAGAAATTCATTGCCGGAGAACGCTCAGAGGGAGCTTGGGCCGGGCGAAGAGTACAAGCCGCTGCTGGGAGCGGAAAGAGGATGGAAAGAGGTGACGGCATATTCAGTGAGCGTCGGTCTGCTGATGGTGGTCATCTTCTCCGCGGCAGCGGCTTATCTGGGGCTGCGTGTGGGGCAGGTGTTCGAGGCGGCGATTCCTATCGCGATCATCGCGGTGGGTCTGACAAGCGCGCTGGGGAAGAAGGAAGGATTGGGGCAGAACGTCATCATCCAGTCGATCGGAGGCTGCTCCGGGGCCGTGGTGGCGGGTGCCATATTCACATTGCCGGCCATCTACATCCTCGGGGTGGAGGTGGGCTTCATGCAGATGTTCCTGTCGTCGCTGCTCGGCGGCATCCTGGGGATTCTGTTCCTCATCCCTTTCCGGAAATATTTCGTCAAGGAGATGCACGGGAAGTACCCTTTCCCTGAGGCGACAGCCACAACCCAGATCCTCGTGAGCGGCGAAGGGGGCGGCAAGGGAGCGGGGACGCTTCTGGTCAGCGGCCTCATCGGAGGTCTTTATGACTTCATCGTCAGCACTTTCGGGGCGTGGACGGACACGGTCAGCACCACTGTGGTGACATTCGGGCAGACCATCGCTGACAAGGCGAAGGTCGTGCTGAAGCTGAACACGGGAGCGGCGGTGCTGGGTCTCGGCTACATTGTCGGGCTGAAGTACGCCTTCATCATCTGCTGCGGCAGCTTCCTGGTGTGGCTGGTGATCATCCCGCTGATGAACCTCATCTGGGGCGGTCAGGTGATCGACCTGATGAACACCGGGGTGACGATGACCATCGGGGAGATGAGTCCCGACCAGATCTTCAAGGATTATGCGAGACACATCGGAATCGGCGGCATCGCGACCGCCGGCATCATCGGCATCATCAAGTCGTTCGGGGTGATCAAGTCGGCCGTGGGGCTGGCTGTCGGAGAGTTCGGCAGGAAGGGAGACAAGGCAGTGAGCACCGAGAGGACGCAGGAGGATATTCCAATGAAAACCATCGTGTTCGGCATCGTGCTGACGCTTCTGGCGGTGTTCGCCTTCTTCGCTTTCGGCGGGGTGGTGGACAATGTCTGGCAGGCGATCGTGGGGCTGCTGATCGTGACGGTGATCGCGTTCCTGTTCACGACCGTGGCGGCCAACGCCATCGCCATCGTGGGGACGAACCCGGTGAGCGGAATGACGCTGATGACGCTGATCATCGCGGCGCTCATCCTTGTGGCTGTGGGACTTAAGGGCAATGCCGGGATGGCTGCGGCGCTGATCATCGGCGGGGTCGTCTGCACGGCGCTTTCGGTGGCGGGGTCGTTCATCACCGACCTGAAGATCGGCTACTGGATCGGCAGCACGCCGAGGAAGCAGGAGGGCTGGAAGTTCGTGGGTGTGGCCGTGGCCGCCGCGACTGTCTGCGGGGTGATGCTGGTGCTGAACAAGACCTACGGATTCGTCGGCGACGACGCGCTTGTGGCTCCCCAGGCGAACGCGATGGCGGCGGTGATCCAGCCGATGATGAACGGCGGAGGCGCTCCGTGGCTGCTTTACGGGATCGGGGCCGTGCTGGCCATCGTACTGACTTTCTTCAAGATCCCGGCTCTGGCGTTCGCGCTCGGGATGTTCATTCCGATCGATCTGAACCTGCCTCTGCTGGCCGGAGGAGCGATCTCGTGGTACGTCAGCACCCGTTCAAAGGACAAGGCGACCAACGAGACGCGTCTGAACAAGGGTACGCTGATCGCTTCGGGATTCATCGCGGGAGGAGCTCTGATGGGTGTCGTGAGCGCACTGCTGAAGTTCTTCAATGTGGACTGGTTCCTGGCGGGATGGAACGCTCAGTACGGCGAGGCCATCGCGATCATTCCGTTCATCGGAATCGTCGCCTACACGGTCGTAGCGTCTTTGAGGGCGAAGGAATAATCTTTCAATGAATATGGAAAAAGTTTTGGACAGGTTCCTGAGGTACGTCGGCGTTGACACTCAGTCGAACGAGGAATCGGAGAGCCAGCCTTCGACGGCGAAGCAGCTGAATCTGCTGCGGATGCTGCGCGACGAGCTGGAGGCTCTCGGAGTGGAGGCCACTCTTGATGAATATGGTTACGTGACGGGGGTGATCCCTTCGAACATCGGGGCGAAGGTGCCGGCGGTCGGATTCATCGCCCACGTGGACACGGCTCCGGACGCATCGGGGGCGGACATCAAGCCTCAGATCATCAATGAATATGACGGCGGGGACATTCCTTTAAAGGGTGTGCCGGGCCTAAAACTGAAGCCTTCGGAGTTCCCGGAGATGCTTCACTACGTGGGGCAGACGCTGATCACGACGGACGGGACCACGCTTCTGGGAGCGGACGACAAGGCCGGTGTGGCGGAGATCATGGATGCGGTGCAGTACATCGCGGAGCACCCCGAGTTCAGGCACGGAGAGATCCGGATCGGATTCACTCCGGACGAGGAGATCGGGCGCGGGGTCGTGAAGTTCGATGTCAAGAGGTTCGGGGCGGACTACGCCTACACGATGGACGGCGGGGAGATCGGGGAGCTGGAGTTTGAGAATTTCAACGCGGCTTCGGCGAAGATCCACATCCAGGGACGCAACGTGCATCCGGGCTACGCAAAGGGCAAGATGAAGAACGCGATCTTGATCGCCACGGAGCTGAACGGGCTGCTGCCGGTCCAGCAGAGGCCCGAGTACACCGAGGGGTACGAGGGTTTCTTCCACGTCGTGGGATTCAGCGGGACTGTCGAGGAGGCGGACATCACGTACATCATCCGTGACCACGACCGCGCCGAGTTCGAGAGCAAGAAGGATCTCATGCTCAAGTGCGTGGACTTCATCAACGCGAAGTTCGGCGAGGGCACGGCCACGGCCGCGGTCAAGGATCAGTACTACAACATGCGTGAGCAGGTGGAGCCGCACTACCACGTGGTGGAGAAGGCTGTGAAGGCGATGGAGATGGCGGGAATCAGGCCGAAGATCCAGCCGATCCGCGGAGGCACGGACGGGGCGAACTTGAGTTTCAAGGGGTTGCCTTGCCCGAACATCTTCGCCGGAGGGCTGAACTTCCACGGCAAGATGGAGTTCGTGCCGCTCCAGAGCATCGAGAAGGCCTCGCAGGTCATCCTCAACATCATCTCGCTCTACGCGGAGTGATCACCCACTGATTATTTGATGACGCCGAGGTCCTTGCCGACTTTGATGAAGGCGGCGATGGCTTTGTCGAGGTGCTCGCGCTTGTGGGCGGCGGAAAGCTGGATGCGGATGCGGGCCTGGCCTTTCGGAACCACAGGGTAGTAGAAGCCGGTCACGAATATTCCTTCCTCGGCCATTCTGGCGGCGAATTTCTGGGAAAGCGGCGCATCGTAGAGCATCACGGCGCAGATGGCGCTCTGGGTCGGCTTGATGTCGAATCCGGCGGCGATCATCTTGTCACGGAAGTAGTTGACGTTCTCCTGCTGACGGTCGTGCAGTTCGTTGCTCTCCCCAAGCATCCTGAACATCTCGATGCCGGCGGCGACGATCATCGGCGGCAGGGAGTTGGAGAAGAGGTAAGGGCGGGAGCGCTGGCGGAGCATGTCGATGATCTCCTTGCGGCCGGTGGTGAATCCGCCGACGGTGCCTCCGAAAGCCTTGCCGAGGGTTCCGGTGAATATGTCGATGCGGCCGTAGCAATTGTACCGCTCGGCGACTCCGTGGCCGGTCTCGCCGACGACTCCGGCGGAGTGGCTTTCGTCAACCATCACGAGGGCGTCATATTTCTCGGCCAGGTCGCAGATCTTGTCCATAGGGGCGACGTTGCCGTCCATCGAGAAGACTCCGTCGGTGCAGATGATGCGGAATCTCTGGGCCTGGGCTTCCTGGAGGCAACGCTCAAGGTCGGCCATGTCGGCGTTGGCGTAGCGGTAGCGGACGGCCTTGCACAGACGCACGCCGTCGATGATGGAGGCGTGGTTCAGGGAGTCGGAGATGATCGCGTCCTCTGCGGTGAGAAGCGGCTCGAACACTCCGCCGTTGGCATCGAAGCAGGAGGCGTAGAGAATCGTGTCCTCAGTGTGGAAGAAGTCCGAGACGGCGGCCTCAAGCTGCTTGTGAAGGTCCTGGGTTCCGCAGATGAAGCGGACCGAAGACATTCCGAAGCCTCTACTGTCCATCGCCTTCTTGGCTGCCTCGATGAGCCTCGGGGAGTCGGCGAGGCCGAGATAGTTGTTGGCGCAGAAGTTAAGGGCCTTGCTGCCGTCCTGGAGGGTGATCTCGGCGGACTGGGCGGAGGCGATGTTTCTCTCATCCTTGTAGAGGCCGGCTTCCTTGATGGAGGCGAGTTCGGCCTTCAGGTGTTCCTGGAATTTTCCGTACATATCTGTTAATTTTTAAAACGTTTCGGCTTTACGCTGACAAATATCATCATTTTTCGGGAAAATTATTAATCTTTTAAGGTTACTTTGACCCTTATCCCGGAAAATAATGTAAATTTGCATCCGTTTGGAAGGCGTTGGTTTTTTAACGCCGCTAAGTTAGCGACAAACGGACGATTCGCAATGAAAAATGTACTTGTGATAGGTTCAACCGGCCAGATAGGGTCCGAGCTGACAATGAAGATAAGGAACATGTACCCGGAAGGCAATGTCGTCGCCGGCTACATCAAGGGTGCCGAACCTAAGGGGATCCTGCTTGAGAGCGGCCCCGCTGAGGAGGCCGACGTCTGCAACGGCGAGCAGCTTCTGGGCATCGTGAAGAAGTACAGGATCGACACGATCTACAATCTTGCAGCCCTGCTCTCCGCCGTGGCGGAAAGGAAGCCGCAGCTGGCTTGGCACATCCAGATCGACGGACTCATGAATATTCTTGAGATCGCGCGGGAGAACAATGTCGCCGTGTTCACTCCGTCGTCCATCGGTTCGTTCGGGCCGGAGACCCCGCGCCAGAACACTCCTCAGGACACGCTCCAGAGGCCGCGCTCGATGTACGGCGTGACCAAGGTGGCGACCGAGCTGCTGAGCGACTACTACCACACGAAGTACGGTGTGGACACCCGTTCGGTGAGGTTTCCGGGGCTCATCTCCAATGTGACGCTTCCGGGAGGCGGAACCACCGACTACGCCGTGGAGATCTACTACGCTGCTGTCAAGGGCGAGGAGTTTGTCTGCCCTATCGCGGCGGGGACATTCATGGACATGATGTACATGCCTGACGCGCTGAAGGCAGCCGTGGACATCATGAACGCGGATCCTTCCAGACTGAGACACCGCAATTCATTCAACATCGCGTCCATGAGCTTTGATCCGGAGATCCTGCGCTGGAAGATCCAGGAGCATGTTCCAGGATTCAGGATGCGCTACGAGGTGGATCCTGTCCGTCAGGCGATCGCCGACTCCTGGCCGGACAAGATGGATGATTCCTGCGCCCGCGAGGAATGGGACTGGAAGCCGTCCTTCGACCTTGAGACGATGACCGTGGACATGATCGAATCGCTCCGGAAGAAACTTCTTTAGATGCTGTTTTGAGATAATTTCAAAACAGTCTCTTGGAGATCCTCCAGCAACGGCTTCGCTTCAAGTGATTTCTGGAAAAATAACTTACGCTGAGATCTGGGACAACTCCCGGCCGATGGCCCGGATTTGTTCCAGAATTTGATTCAGGCGGGCTTCGGAGGGATTCTTGGTGCCGCTTATGTACTGGGCGAAAAGGCTCTGGGAGATGCCGAGGCGGCGGGCCACGGCAGAGGCATTGAGTTCAGGATGCTCAATGAAGATCCTGTACAGAACGCTCTGTCCTTTCTTTTCAAAGAAACTGTCGAAGCAAAGATCCTCGTCCAGTCCGGGCCAATGAATCCCGTTGGCATCGGACACGAAATTCCGCCGCTGCTCCTCCGAGGCATGTCTTAACCTCGGATAGTCTGCGAAACGCTCCTTCGCTTCCCTACCGTCATCGGTACGAATCCAGACAGCGGAATCCGTAAGCCAAACTTCCTTCACATTGATCATTTGTCACTCAATTTATTGAAGAAACGGTTCCAATGCTCGGCGATCACTTCCACATTCTCCTCAATCACGGCCTCAACCATCTTCAGCTCCGTCGGTTTCAATCCATTGTTCTCCACCAGACAAACAGGGAATCTCGTGAACTTCGCACTTATGTTCCCTTTCACCACACATGAACATGAACAGGACAGTGATCGTTGGCATAGAACATGAACCTGAAGCCAAAGAAGTAAAATATGGTCGGCATCCTCTAATCGTTTTCTCGGGAGCCAAGATAGGTAATAATTTTATAACCCGCAAATATATTCGTAAACTTTCAAGCTTTCCGGCCGGACTTTCTGGATTTCTGCTTTTCGAAGCGGGATTTGTAGCGTTGGATGATGCGCTCTTCCTTCTGGCGGCGGGCTTCCATCGCCTTCACGGTCTTGAGGGTCTTCCTGCGTCTCTTTTTCAAGGCTTTCTCTTCCCGGGCCTTCGCCTTGGCGGCGTCGCGCTCGTCAAGTTCCGCCCATCTGGCCTCCTTGGCGGCGAGCCGGTCCTGACGGGCCTTTTCACGCTCGGCTTTCTTCCGGTTCCGCTCGGCATCTTTCAACGAGGTGCCGATCCGCGACAAGGAGTCCGCCCTCCGGGCAAGGGAATCCGTCCGGGATGTAAGGCTGTCGGCCAGAGCGAGGCTATCCTTCCGAGCCAGACTGTCCCTCAACGCGAGACTGTCCTTGAGGGCGAGGCTGTCGCCGCGCATCAGGCTGTCCCTCAGGGCCAGACTGTCAGCCGCGACTTTCAGGCTGTCGGCGAGCCGGGCCGCCTCGGCCCTGCGCACGGCCTCAAGGCGCTTTCTCTCGGCGTTGCGGATCCGTTTCAGGGAGTCCTGCGCGGCCAGCATCCTGTGGACACTTTCAATGTAGCCGGGGAAGTAGAGGTCTGTCTGGACGAACTTCGCCCTCGGGACATCCTCGTAGGCTTTCCGCTGGGATTCCCGCGGCTTGTAGGACGTGATGTCCTCCGGTCCCTTGGGGCGTTTGTCAGGCTGCCAGTCAAAACCTTTGAGGGTCTTCTCGTCCTTCTTCATCTGGACGACCGGGTAGGCGTCGCTCTTCACGGCGTCGAAATAGTTAAGATCCTGGATGTTCCCGTCCTTCAAGGTGGCGGTCAGCATCTTTGACTCGAACTTGTTGACGGTGGCGAGGGAGCCGTTCTCCTCGATGTAGAACACTCCGGACGCTCCGCCAAGGGCATCGAACCGCCTCAGGGTGCCGGTGCTGTCGAAATAGGCCATCATCTCGGCTCCCCTGATCTGGTCGAAGGACAGGGAGTCCTCCTGCACGATGATGAAGGCGTTGGACATCAGGCTGGCCCGGTCGATGGTCTGGTTCTTCACCACGATGGTGATGCTGTCGGCCGTGTACTGACGTTTGATCTCATTCCAGACAACAGGGCTTTCATAGAGCCTTATCAGGGAGTCCAGATCCGTGTAGGCCAAAGAGTCGCAGGAAACCTGCATGTCGCTGCGGAAGACCTTGACGTTCTTTATTCCATAGACGAAACTGATCTTCGCGGAGTCCTTGGGAACAGCAAGGGAGTCTGTCTGCGCGGAGAGGGAATCATCCGGAGCCGTAAGGGATTCCTTCGGAGCGGGGAGGGAATCCACAGGGGCCTTAAGGGTGTCAGGCAGCTGGAAACGGGGAGGAGCATATTCAATGACATCATCCCACGGGGCGGGAAGATTCTGTCCGCCCAGGCTTCGTCCCCCTACCGGAGCCGCGGACGCCCCACCGGTCTTGCCGGACTTGGCCGTTCCGGTCTTCCCGGCCGGTTTTCCCGCTCCGGCGGCACCTTTGTCCACCGACCCGGCGGCGTTGGGATCTTCCTCCTGCATTTTCTTCCTCGCCTCCTCGGCCGCGGCGCGGGCCTCCTCGGCGGCCTTGCGGCGGTACTCGTTGACCGGATCGACATTCAGTTCCTTGACTCGGGCCTCGGAATCGGAGAGTTCCGAGGGAGAAACGTCACATTTAGGGACGGACTTGAGGATCAACGTGTCAGCACCGATGTAGGCAGTGTCCCTCTTCTCGCCCTGCATGCTGATGGCGATCACGGCCGGATCCCGCGTCATCCTGATGAAAGAGAGCGAGTCGATGTACTGCATCCAGCCTGCGACGGCGGCCACGTTGCGGGTGGTGTCAAGCAGTTCCACGTTGCCGAACATCTCCACATCACCCGTAGCCCTGTGGTAAACAAGCGTGTCGGCCCAGGCCTCCTGGCTCCCGGTCAGAAGATGGACATCACGCATGAAGGTGAACCTGTCGTGATCACGTTCGTAAACGCCGGCCTTGGAGGAGAGCATGTTGTCGTCCCTCCAGGCGTTGGTGCCAGTCCCGAAAGTGGCGATGTTGGTGCCGGTGTTGTAGTCCAGATCATCGGTCTTCACGAAGACGGAGTCGGTGTACATGTTGACATTGTTCGTGAAGGAGAATGTCTGGATACGGGAGTAGTAGTGGCCGTCGTCGCTCTCGATGATCTGGCCGTCCTTGTCGCGCAAGGCTCCCCCGCCGCGGAAAACGGCGACGCTGTCCTTGGTGTTGTAGTCCAGATCCCGAGTCCTGAGCGTGTTGCCGTCCTTGTCCCGAAGCTGGACCAAGGCTCCCCTGAACCGGGCCAGATTCTGGTCGATCAGGTAGTCAAGGCTCTCGCTGCTCAGGACCGTGTTGTTCTGGATGATCCGGACGTTGCCGAAAGCGTTGATGATGTTCCGGTCCACGTTCCACAGCGCGGTGTCGCAGATCAGCAGGGTGGAGTTGTGCTCGAAACGGGCATGGCCCAGGGCCTTTCTGAGGCTGTGGCCATAGTTCTCAACCTGCTGCAGCTCATCGCAGCCGAGAAGACGCACCAGACTGTCTTTCCGCTCCGCGGTCTGGGCGGAAAGCCACAACGGAAGCAGCAGAAGAATCAATGAATATGCAAGGCGTCCTGCAGGCATCAGTCCTCGGCGAACTTTGACGTCCAGTCCGGACGGCGGAACTCACAGTCCTTGAACATAGGGTCAATGACTATGTGGGTCTCCTTGATCTTGCCGGCGAGGAAGTCATCAATGGCTCTCATCTGCCTGTCCTGGCGGACCTGCTCCTGAAGCTGGCTGAAATCCTCCTCGAACGAGGCCGTGTGGGCCGGGATGATCTTGTCAACACGGATGATCTTGTAGATGGTCTTGCCGACGACGTAGTCCTTGACCTGGTCCTGACGGCCGTCATTGTCGGTGGACTCGACAGGTTCGGAGATCTCTCCCTCCTTCAAGTCCTTTATCGCCATGTAGTCCTCCGGCTTGAGCTGGTCGATCTCGAAATAGGCCGAGCCCGTGTTCGGGTCGGACATCTGGCCGCCGTTTGTCTTGGTGGCCGGATCCTGGGAATAGAAACCTGCCGCCATCCGGAAAGTCACGGCGTTGTTGTTGATCTCGGTGCGCAGGCTGTCCAGAGTCTTGAAGGCCTTCTCCCTGTCCTCGTCGGTGTACTTCGGCTTCATGAGGATGTGGCGGGCATTGAACATGTCGCCTTTCTTCTCGATGACCTCTATGATGTGGAAGCCGTCCGGGGTCTCCACGATCTGGGAGATCACACCCGGCTTAAGTGCCATAGCGGCATCCGAAAAGACAGGCCAGAAGATTGACTTTGAAGCCATCCCGAGTTCGCCGCCTTTACGGGCGCTGCCCGGATCCTCTGAATATATACGCGCGAGGGTGGAGAATTTCTCCCCGTTGATGATCCTCTCGCGCAGGTCCAGCAGCTTCTCGCGCACCGCCATGTCGGCGGCCTCGCGGTCCGGGTAGCGGCAGATCTGGCTGAGCTGGTACTTGATCGGGACTATCGGAAGGTTCTTGGCATCGACTGTGTCGAGATATTCCTTGACATCATAAGGTGTCATCTCGGGGATCTTCTTCATGATCTCCTGCTGGGCCTGCTGGGTGAGGCTCATCTCCTCGTACTGCCTGCGCCATTCCTGACGGAGGCGGTAGAGCGGCTTCCCGAAATATTCCTCAACCTTGTCCTCGCCGCCGAGGTAGGTCAGCATCCTGTCCGCCTGCTGGGAAAGGCTTCCCTCCACCATGTCCTGATTGACCGAGAGGGAGTCGATCCTCGCCTGCATCAGGAACAGCTTCGACTCAAGGATGGACTCCAGCACCTCACAACGTACATTCCTGTCCGAGGACAGGCCCTGGGCGTTGCGGTCCTTGACGGCCCCCTCGATGTCGGAGATCAGAACCGCCTCGTTGCCGACGACGGCGACTGTCTTGTCAACGTAGCTGTACTTCTGGGCAGAAGCCACCGCACAGGTCGCCGCGAGGGCGAAGATGGTGATTGCTATTTTCCTTGTCATTTCGAATATATTACAAAATTCCCCTTAACCTTGGCGTCTTCTATCAAGTCCCGTTCCAAACCGGTAAGGATCTCATGCTTTCTTCCACTGATGATGATGTCCCTGATCCTGTCGCCGCAGTACTCCACCGGAGCCACCTCTCCGGCCTTCCGGTAGTCCGCGATGAAGGCGACGGAGACCCTGTCCACGCCGTCGGGCATCTGGATGATCCAGCCTTGTCTCCGCGAAAGCATCTTGACATAGTCCACGCCGAACTCGGCGGCGAGATTGACAGCATCAATCCAGGCACCGGAGTAGTCGTGATAGCGCTGGGTCGAGTTGAAGGCGATGCTGTCGGCGGCGATCACGTCCTCCACATTGTCAGAGGACATCAGTCTCTTGATCCTCTCAAGATTGGGTGAGTCTTTGGAGATGTTCAGGAATCTGGCCTTCAGGATCGGGCGCTCCAGCCTGAAGGATTCCTTGTGGGAACTGTAGTACTCCTCGATCTGTTTCGGGGAGACTGCCGTGTCCAGCCTTTCGTTGATGTACCTTTGCTCGTAGCGGTAGCACAGGAGGGACTGACGGTAGGCCTCCAGTTCCTTCGACACATCCTTCTCCTCCTTGGAGAGCCGCTGCTGGGCGATGTTCACGAACGCCTTGTCCCTGGCCCAGGAGGTGATGTAGGCCGTGGCCAGATTCACGCTGTCCTTCGGCGACGCACCTTTCGGGATCACGCCGTCCAGTTCGGAGCGGTAGAGTTTGTGATCCCCCATCCTGGCGACCACCTCTCTGTCATGAATGAGGGAGGAGAAGGCCTTGCAAGAAGGGAAAGCGGCGAGAAGCGCCGTCAGCAGGAATATGTTCAGGCTCCTGACCATCAGTGTTTAACGGGAGTAGTTAGGGGCTTCCTTGGTGATGGTCACATCGTGAGGATGGCTCTCCAGGAATCCGGCGTTGGTGATGCGGACGAACTGTGCGTCGCGAAGGGCCCTGATGTCGCGCGCTCCGCAGTAGCCCATTCCGGCCCTCAGACCGCCGACCAGCTGATAGACGACCTCGGAGACGGTTCCCTTGTAAGGTACCTGGGCCACGATCCCTTCCGGAACGAGTTTCTTGATGTCGGACTCCATGTCCTGGAAGTACCTGTCCTTGGAACCCTGCTCCATCGCTTCGAGCGACCCCATTCCGCGGTAGGACTTGAAGCGGCGGCCGTTCATGATGATGGTCTCTCCCGGGGACTCCTCGGTCCCGGCGAGCAGCGAGCCGGCCATGATGGTGCTGGCACCCGCAGCGAGGGCCTTGACGATGTCTCCCGAGTATCTTATGCCTCCGTCGGCGATCACCGGAACGCCTGTCCCCTTAAGGGCGTAGGAGGCTTCCATCACGGCGGTGAGCTGAGGGACTCCGATGCCGGCGATGATTCTCGTCGTGCAGATAGAGCCCGGGCCGATGCCGACCTTGACGGCCTTGACTCCGGCCTCGGCGAGAGCCTTGGCTCCGGCGGCCGTGGCGACGTTGCCGGCGACGATCTGGAAATCCTTGTAGGCGTCGCAGGACTTCTTTATCATCTGGAGGACACCCTCGGAATGGCCGTGGGCCGTGTCAAGCACAACGGCGTCGGCTCCGGCTTCGATCAGCATGCCGATCCTCTCGATGGTGTCGGACTTGATTCCGGCGGCGGCGGCTACCAGAAGACGGCCCTTGCTGTCCTTTGAGGCGATAGGGTTGTCCTTGATCTTCATCAGGTCCTTGTAGGTGATGAGACCCACGAGTCTGCCGCCCTTGTCCACGACAGGAAGTTTCTCGACCTTGCTGTGCTGAAGGATCTTCGTGGCCTCGGTCAGGGTTATGCCCTTCTGGGCGGTCACGAGGTTCTCCTTTGTCATCACCCTGGAGACCGGCTGCCGCATGTCCTCCTGGAACCTCAGGTCACGGTTCGTGACGATTCCGATGAGGATGCCGCCGGCGTCCACGACAGGGATGCCTCCGATGTGATGCTTCTTCATCATCGCCAGCGCGTCGCCCACGGTGGCGTCCGGGCTGATCGTCACAGGGTCGTAGATCATGCCGTTCTCGGCCCTCTTCACACGGCGCACCTGCTCGCACTGCTTCTCGATGGTCATGTTCTTGTGAATCACGCCGATGCCTCCGGCCCTTGCCATCGCGATGGCAAGATCAGCCTCCGTCACTGTGTCCATCGCGGCGGACACGATCGGGGTGTGGAGCTTGATGTCGGTCGTGAAATCTGTCGTGACATCAACGTCACGAGGGAGTACATCGGAATGTGCCGGGACCAGCAGAACGTCGTCGAAGGTGAGGCCTTCGGAAATCTCTCTGTTTACAAACTTCGCCATGTGTGTGTGATCAAATAAATTTGGCAAATATACAAAATTTTCGCGCAATAGTCGGCGGGGAGAAAGGTGCGGGGTCAAAAATCCGTGGAGTCCCTCGGGAAGTAGAACGGGCTGCGGATGGTGGAGATGATTCCGGAGCCGGGGGCGTCGATGTGGCCGACGATGCGGCGTGCCCTCAGAGGGCGGCGGTCGTAGAAGTCCGGGGCGGAGGGGTCGAGCGAGCCTATGCGGACGACCTGCGAGGAGTGGATGAACCTGCCCCCGCCGATGTACATGCCCACATGCGTGACCCTTTCCCTGGTGCTGTCGGTCGCGGCCTTGCCCCAGAACAGAAGGTCGCCCGGAAGAAGTCCGCTCCAATCGACGTCACCGCCGGGAGTGAATATCCCCACGTCCTCTCCGGTCCTCGCCTGCTGGGAGGCGTTGCGGGGAAGCAGCACTCCGTTGGCGAAATAGACGCTGCGGGTGAATCCGCTGCAGTCCACGTTCTTGACGGACGTGCCTCCCCACATGTACGGGACTCCGAGGAAGCGGTAGCCCGTGGCCAGAAGGTCCTGACGGAAATCATCTCCGGCCAGGGTCCTGGCCTTGCGGTCTGCGGCCCAGCCGCGGAACACGGCGACATCCTTCACGGGGACGTAGCCGGTCTTCCCGGACGGCAGCACGACACCGGCGAAGCGTCTTTTGAGCACGGGGCGGCCCTGCGCATCCTTGCGGGCGTTCCGGGAGCTGCCGGTCTCTCCGCCCGGGGTCCTGTACAGGATCCGCACCACGTCCCCGAGCACGAAATCGGTGACGATCCGAGAATCGGCCGAAGGTTCCTCGTAGATGTGGGTGAGGGTGGCAGCGCAGATGTACTTCGGGGCCTCAAGGTAGTCCCGCAACTCCTTCTCCCCCATCGGGACAAGTCCGAGTTCGTTCACCCATGCCGTGTAAGGTTCCGGGCTCTTGATCTTCACCCAGTAGCCGGACGTGTCAAGGATCTCGACGACGGTTCCCATCAGGGCCTGGTCCCCGAGTTCGGCGGCATAGTCCGGGGCCTCGCGCATGAAGTTGGCGGACAGGCTGACCACAGCCCACTTCCCGGGGAAGTCCTGCGCCGGGGCGGAAATGCAGGCGGCCGTCAGGACGGCGGCGGATGAGAGAATTTTCGGGAATATATTCATAACTTACTGATTTTTATGGAATATGTCCGGAGCAGCCGCATGCGTCTTCCTTCCGGGGACGACTGTTACGGCGGTCCGTGGAAGGGACCCTGCGGCGGTTCCGGGTTGTAAAAATATTCACAAATCATTAGTTTTGCAAGCGATATGCCGCACTTTTCCGGGGCAGGGCCGGATAAAGGCGGCGGAAAAGAGATTGATCCGCGACATGTTTGAGTTTCCGGAAGGCAAAAGGTACAATTCGTTTGTCGGCTACTACCGACGCAGATTCGGCGAGCGGCTTCAGAAGCTGGTTCTGGACGCCGGGTTCTCCTGTCCCAACCGTGACGGGGCCGTGGGGCGGGGCGGCTGCACATTCTGCGACAACGCCGCATTTCATCCGGGCTACAGCACGCCGGGCAAGCCGCTGCTGGTCCAGATCGACGAGGGGATTGAGTTCCAAAGGGTGCGTTACCCGAGGGCGAGGCACTATCTGGCGTATTTTCAGGCATATTCGAACACCTATGCTCCTCTGGAGAGGCTGAGGGCTCTGTACGGGGAGGTGCTGGGGCATCCGGAGGTGGTCGGCATCGTTGTGGGCACGCGTCCGGACTGCGTCGATGAAAGGAAACTGGACTACCTCGCGGATCTTGCTTCCGGGCTGGTGCTTCCGGGCTGGAGCCGGTCGCTGGGGGTGCCGTCGGGAGAGGGTGCGTCTTCCGGAGGCGGTGTGATTTCGGAGGAGGATGTGATTTCGGGGCCGTCCATCAGGAAGGTCGAGGGATTATCGTCCGGCGGGTTCTTTGAAGGGGCCGGCGGCACCATCACAGCCCCGATAGTGGTGGTCGAGTACGGGATCGAGTCCTGCTACGACGGCACCCTGCGCCGCATCAACAGGGGGCACGATTTCGAATGCGCCCGCCGGGCCGTGGAGATGACCGCCTCCAGAGGCATCGACACCGGAGCCCATTTCATCCTCGGCCTCCCCGGCGAGACCCGGGACATGCTTCTTGGCCAGTGCGGTCTCATCTCATCACTTCCGCTGCGTTCCGTCAAGTTCCACCAGCTCCAGATCGTCAAAGGCACGGCGATGGAGAAAGAATATGCCGCCGATCCCTCAGCCTTCCACCGGCCAGGTCTGGAGGACTACCTGGATTTCGTCATCGACATTCTCGAACGTCTGCGTCCGGACCTCTACATCGAGCGTGTCGCCGGCGAGGTCCCTCCCCGTTTCGTCAACGACACTCCTTGGGGTCTTGTCCGCAACTTCGAGATACTCCGCCTGCTTGACAAGCGCCTTGAGGAGCGTGACGCATGGCAGGGCCGGTTGTGGGGTCGTCCTGGAAAGGGGTTGACCGAAAAGTGAAGAACGTCCCTGTAAGAAATGGAGGCAACGATGTTTCGGTAACTATGAGCTTTACTTAAGAGCCTCGATTGTCTCGGATGACAGACCCGTGACGCTTACGATCTGCTCCACGGGCATCCCGATGCCAAGCAACGCCTTGGCGACCTCGGCTTTTCCTTCGGCCTTCCCTTCGACAGCGCCTTCGGGCCTGCCTTTGGCGATACCTTTAGTGATACCTTTAGCGATACCTTTGGCCTCTCCTGCGGCCAACCCGGCGGTCTCTCCGTCCGACAGCTCCGGATGGTACAGCCCCGATGCGTAATAGACGCACCTCGCGAAGAAGTTGTCCTCCTCGGCGGCCTGCATCTCCACGATGAAGGTCCTGTCTTCACTGTCCACG
>CAVHWO010000038.1:0-27097 GCA_963639865.1 bacterium
GCTACGTGACCGATGACAAAGATGGAAATGGCCGGAAAGGCCGTATAAGAAAAGAGAGAAATTATTTCAAAACAGCTTCTGAGAGGATAAAACATCGGAATGAAAAAGACAAGGTTCGGAATAGTGGGGACGGGACGCATCAGCGACTGGGTTCTCAGAGGTGCCGTGATGGAGCCACGGTTCGAGGCCGCCGCTGTCTGTTCGCGGTCCCAGGCCAGCGGGGATGCTTTCGCAGGGGCGCGCGGCATCGGTAAAGTTTACACGGACATTGACGCGATGGCTTCCGACCCGGACATCGACGCGATCTACATCGGCACGCCGAACAGCACGCACCACGATCTGGCGATCCGGTGCATGAACCGCGGGAAACACGTGCTGTGCGAGAAGCCGATGGCATCCAACGCTCGGGAGGTCAGGGGTATGATCGATGCCGCGAGGGCTAACGGAGTGATGCTTATGGAGGCGATGATTTCCACGCTCTGTCCCAACTTCGTGGCGGCAAGGACTCATCTGAGGGAACTTGGGGACGTTCGCCACTACTTCGCGTCATTCTGCCAGTACTCCTCGAAATACGACCTGGTCAAGAGAATCATCGCCGGGAAGGACAACTCTCCGGTTCCGAGTTCGCTGAATCCGGACTGCTGCGGCGGGGCGTTGATGGACATAGGAATATACCCGATCTACCCGATGATCTCGCTGTTCGGCCGGCCAAAAGGAATCAAGGCTGATGTCACTGTCTGTGAGGTTCCGGTGGCATCCGGTCGCTTCGACAAGCTCAGCGGCCGGGACGGGATATGTGACCGGAGGGCGGATGCTGAACCTGTCGAAGCATCGAACCGATGGAAGCGGGTTGACCTGCAAGGAAGCGTGATTTTCGAATATGAAGGGCTGACTGCCACGGTGCTATATTCCAAGATAGCCGACTCGCGGCTTTGTTCGGAGATCTCCTGCGACGGAGGAATCATCTCCCTTGACCAGATCCACATCTGCCGCCATGCCCAGATGACAAGACGCGGGGCACCGACTTCGGGTCGCACATCGGGGCCGACGGCGGAGGACATCTCCGTTCCGGTCGATCCAGACGAGTACCTTTGCGAGTTCAGGGAGTTCATCAATGTGCTGGAGTCCGGACGGCTCGAATCGCCGGTCAACAGCCTGGAGACATCGCTGGCGACGGCTGAAATCCTCGATGAAATACGCCGCCAGGCCGGCGTGGTCTTCCCGGCAGATCAATCCGGCTCCCAATAAGCTGTTTAGCAATTATTTAGAGGCTGTAAATAACTCCCAAAACTCATTGTCCGCCAAGCCGGGCGAAGAATGTAAGGACATCCTCCCAGGTCTTGAAGGCGTCGGAGCCGAAATGGATCAGTGTGCCCATGAAGTCCTTGCCGCCGCCCTCTTCCGGTTCCGCATCGATCAGATAGTCGGCAAGGAGAAGATTCTTGTGGTTCGTTATCGCGACACGGTTCCAGACCGGAACCCCGAGATTGATCTCACACCAGCCAACGACCTTTCCGCAAAGTTCGGGAGTGTTGTACGGCACTCCTGCGACGATGTGGACATCATAATTGACGGCAAGCGCCGCAACCGCCTTGGCGAATCCGCTCGAATGGTTGATGATCCTGTCACTCAAAGAGATGAACAGCACCGGTTTCTGAACGTTCCTCTGCCTGTCGTCAATCCATTGGATGACGGGCAGCAACGAATGGAGGATGGCGTCGTCATTGAGGTGATGCTCTCCGTCAAACCTTATCGCCTGCGGGTAATGCTCGCTGAACAGGTCGAACGTGTGAACCAGAGTGTCGTGGATTCCGAACAGGCCGGAAACCCTGTCCTGATCCTCGCCAGAGCGCTCGAAGCAGTGTGAGCTGACCTCCCTGAAATGCTCCAGCAGGGTTTTCGTGACGAGGAACGAAGTCTCTCCGTCCTGGCGGGGGTTATGATATTCCTGTCTACCCAAGCCATTGTTTTTCAGCAGAGTGTCTGCCAGTTGGAACGCCGGATTCACAAGGATGCGGTCAACTCCGTAGAGCATCTCGGCATACATCGCCCCCATCGAGGTTCCGATGATGAGATCCGGCTTCTCCGACGCTGTCATATTCATTAAAAGTTCCTTCGCCTCGAAAGGCTCCACCGGCAGGTCCGGAGCGACCACGGTCGCCTCCGGCATCAGAAGCCTCAACGTCCTGACGCTGCCGTTCTGTCCGCTGGATGCGAACCCATGCACATAGAGTATCTTTTTCCCGGCCATCAGGGTCGGACGGGCATATTCATAAAGCTCCATTTTACAAAAATAATGATTACATTTGAGAAATTGTTCAGAAAGTCATTTTGTCAATGAAAGGGACAGACAGCATATCATCTCAAGCGGCCGCAGATTACGAAACCTTGACAGAGGCGGAAAAAAAGGCTATTGTCTCTCACTACCTGCACAATGCGGATTTATCGGTTGAATTGCCGTACTGGAAGACTGCCCAGGGCATCATTTCCGAAAAAATCGGCCGTAACGACTCCCCTGACGGCATACTGGCGGAGAACAAAGCCCCATACTCTTTGTTCCCGGAACTGTTCAAAGTTCCTTTTCCAGCCCCCAAAAAGGCAAGTTTCACTTTCATAGACTTATTCGCAGGAATCGGTGGTTTCCGGATTCCGCTTCAGGATGCCGGAGGCAGGTGCGTGTTTTCTTCGGAGTTCAACGTCCATGCCCAGAATGTCTATGAGATGAATTACGGAGATATGCCTTTCGGCGACATAACGAGAATCCCAATGGAATATATCCCGCGCCACGATGTCCTGACCGCCGGCTTTCCTTGCCAACCATTCAGCATTTCCGGGAAAATGAAAGGATTCGAGGACATGCGCGGCACCCTGATCTATAATGTTTTCAGGATAATTGAGGCCAAACAGCCCAAGGTGGTGTTTCTGGAAAATGTCAAGCACCCTGTCTATCACAACGAAGGGAAAACGCTTAAGACTATTCTTGAGGGTTTGGAGAACCTCGGTTACATTTGCTCACATAAAGTGCTGAACGCCTCCGACTTCGGAGTCCCTCAGAATCGGGAAAGGATCATCATCATCGGGAGTAAAGACAAAGCTTTCGATTTCAACAAACTCAAGGCACTTCCGCAGAAGAACATCAAAGACATAATGGACCCCCCGGGAACTCAAGTCGAGTACTTAAAAGAACCTTACACCATTTTCGAGGACTACAAGCGGCAGCCGTCAGGCCTGATTTTCGCCGGTTACAGGAACAAGGCCATCAGGAAAGCGGGGGTAAGGCCAGGCACGGAGAACCTTTCAAGAGTCCACAAGCAACCAAACAGAATCTACCACATTGACGGCGTGCATCCCGCCATCCCGTCACAGGAAACCTCGGGAAGATTCTGGATCTACGATGGAACGACCGTAAGAAAACTCACCATCAACGAATGCTACAGACTGATGGGATTCCCGGACACATTCATCAAAGACAGGAATCTTGGCGAGGAATATCGCCAGATAGGAAACTCTGTCTGCATACCGATGATAAGAGAAATCGTGGAACAGATAAAAAGACAGCTGTTATGAAAGATGCGGACACCCTGATGAATAATGCTTACATACAAGCAATGGAAAAGCTTGCGGATGCGAACAGACTGCAATCCTGTTTGGACAAGGAGCATTCAGAAGCTATTGACACCATAGTTTCTGAATCAGAAAGAAACAAAGGGGTCTATACCGTAGTCATCACCAGCGTTGTCTATAAGATGCTGCATCCTGAGCAAGACATCAGGAAGCACCAAGCCTCAATTCCCGGCGGGTATAGCGGCAGAACATTTGACACCAAGCACATAACTCCTTTCCTGAAAAAATGTTGCTTTCCGGCAATGTCGGAGTCCGGATGGCTGACCAGATCTCTGGAACAGAAAGTAGCTTATGACTGGAACTATCCGGTAGCGATCAAAGAGGATTTGAAACACAGTTTTCTACTCATACTTAATGACATCGAAGAGAAGTCTCTGCCTCCGGAACAAGTTCTGGACTATGTCTTGCAATCACTTATCATTCAAAGAGAGCAGAAAAAGATAGACCTGGCCATCCCTCAGAATCTGTCGATTGAAGAAATAGTCAGCCTTATGGACAATCATTTCCACGGGTCATACAAATCACACGGAGCCACCCGCTTACCGGTTCTTGCATTATATGCAGCCTATGAATGCGTGGTTAATGAATGCAAGAGATACGAGGACAAAATCTTGCTCCCGCTTGAAAGCCACACGTCGGCGGACAAGCAAAGCGGAAGGATAGGTGACATCGAAGTAGACAATCCTGACAACACACCTTACGAAGCCGTCGAGGTCAAGTTCGACGTTCCGGTCTCATCTGATATCGTTCTGACAGCCAAAAACAAAGTAGAGAAGACAAAGGTCAAAAGGTATTACATACTCTCAACAAAGAATCCAGCCGAAGTTGACTTGCCTGAAATCCAGAAAACAGTGAGACAGTTAAAGAACATTCACGGATGCCAATTGGTAGTCAACGGAGTCAACCCTACTTTGAAATATTATTTAAGACTTCTTGAGGACACCACAAAATTCATCGATTGCTACACAAGACTCTTGTCTTCGGATAAAGCCATCCTGTTCGAGCATAAGGAAGAGTGGAACAATCTGGTTTCTTCATTATAAAAAAACAAACGACTAAAAAATGACACTGACTATGCCGGATCTTAAGAAAATAGTTGAACTTTTCGCCATCGAGGGCGAGGTCAAGGAGATAAAGCCGTTGGGCAACGGGCTGATCAACGACACGTACAAGGTCGCCACTGAAGGGGATGCGCCGGATTATGTGCTCCAGAGAATCAATAACGGCATATTCACCGATGTGGATATGCTTCAGAGCAACATCGAGGCTGTGACCAGACATATTCGTAAGAAACTGAAAACGGAAGGAGAGAAGGACATCGACCGCAAGGTGCTGCGGTTCATTCCGTTGAAGTCAGAAGGAGGGCGACTGGAGGCTCTCCTGAGCGAGAAGCCGAGAACCTACTGCCTTGCGGACGGGAAGTATTGGAGGGTTTCGGTGTTCATCGGCGACGCCTACACCTACGAGACCGTAAATCCGGAATATTCCGAATATGCCGGCGAGGCTTTCGGAGCTTTCGAGGCGATGCTCGCCGACATTCCTGACACGCTCGGGGAGACGATTCCGGACTTCCACAATATGGAGTTGAGGCTGAGACAGCTGGTCGAGGCCATGAGGGAGGACAAGGCCGGCCGTCTGCACGCAGATGACAAGACTGAAGGCCAGGAACTTCATAAGATTCTGGAGGACATCGACCGGTACGGAATCCAGATGTGCAAGGCCGAGCAGCTTCACCGCGAGGGCAGGCTTCCCAAAAGAATATGCCACTGCGACACGAAAGTCAACAACATGATGTTCGACAAGGATGGCAAGATTCTCTGCGTCATCGACCTTGACACCGTGATGCCAAGCTACGTGTTCTCGGACTTCGGGGATTTCCTGCGCACGGCCGCCAACCCTGTCGCCGAGGACTCTCCGGAACTGGACAAGGTCGATTTCGATATGGAGATCTTCAAGGCCTTCACGAGAGGCTACCTTAAGGGCACGAAGCCGTTCCTGACCCCGCTCGAAAGGGAGAATCTGCCTTACGCCGCCTGTCTGTTCCCGTTCATGCAGGCCGTGAGGTTCTTCGCTGACTACGTAAACGGCGACACCTACTACAAGATCAAGTACCCTGAGCACAATCTGATCCGCACCCGCAACCAGATGAAACTCTTCCATTCCGCCCTCGGCAAGGTTCCTCAGATGACATCATTCATTGAATCAATAAAATAATACTCGAATATGAAACGCAGGGATTTTATTAGGACCGCAGGACTTGCTACGGCAGGAAGCGGACTCATCATCGGAACAGGGGGACTCATCACAGGATGCGCCGGCAAGAATGGGGGCAATAAGATTCCCAAACCATACAAAGTCGGCGGCTCGGCCAGGATGAAGCTGAGTTTCGAGCCTTACGAACTCAAGCTGCGGCACACGTTCACCGTGGCTTCATATTCAAGAACCACCACGCCGGATGTGCAGGTGAGAATTGACTATGACGGTTTCACCGGCTACGGAGAGGCTTCGATGCCGCCGTACCTGGGACAGACCGTGGAGAGTGTCTGCAAGTTTCTGGGCAAGGTCAACCTGGAGCAGTTCAGCGACCCGTTCCAGATCGACGACATCCTGACCTACGTGGACGGGATCAACGAGGGCGACACCGCCGCCAAGGCCGCCGTGGACATCGCACTGCACGACCTCGTGGGTCAGCTGATGGGACAGCCGTGGTACCGGATCTGGGGCCTCAATGCTGCGAAGGCTCCAAACACCACGTTCACGATCGGAATCGACACCGCCGACGTGGTCCGCGAGAAAACCAGGGAATGCGCCGGGCAGTTCAACATTCTCAAGGTCAAGGTCGGACTCGACAACGACAAGGAGATGATCGAGACCATCCGCGAGGTCACAGACCTGCCTCTGGCAGTGGATGCCAACCAGGGCTGGAAGGACAAGGAGAAGGCCCTTGAGATGATCCACTGGCTGAAGGACCACGGGGTAGTGATGGTGGAGCAGCCGATGCCGAAGGAGATGCTGGACGAGAATGCCTGGCTGACCGAGCGCAGTCCGCTGCCGACATTCGCCGACGAGGCGATCCAGCGTCTCGCCGACGTACAGAGGGTCAAGGGCGCCTACACCGGCATCAACATCAAGCTGATGAAGTGCACCGGAATGCGCGAGGCCTGGAAGATGCTGAACTACGCCCGCGCCGAGGGGATGAAGGTGATGGTCGGCTGCATGACAGAGACTTCCTGCGCCGTGACAGCCGCGGCCCAGCTCTCCCCTGCCGTGGATTTCGCCGACCTCGACGGCAACCTCCTGATAGCCAACGACCGTTTCGAAGGGATGACGGTCGTTAACGGCAAGATCACTCTCCCGGACCGTCCAGGCCTCGGACTCAAACTGCTGTAAACGATGGCGATGAAAAGAAAAGAGATCGTGCTTTGGACGCTGGTGGCGGCGGCTTTGGCGGCGAACATCTGGCTGCCGAGGCATATGAGGTACAAATACTCATGGGACAAGGACTTGGCGCAAAGGCTTACCACGGAGTTCCGCGCGACGAGGGAGGAGGTGAAGGAATATGTTCAGAAATACATCCCGGATGTCACTGACGCCCAGATTGACGGGTGGACGGCATCCGGCGAATTGGAATCGATGCAGATCGCCGGGCGCACGATGTACTTTACGGCGGCGGCCCGCAATCTGTTCAGGATCAATCCGGAGCTGGCGGCGATAAAGGCGGAGGCCGACTCTAAGGACGAAGATCTGTCCAAGAGCGGCACATCGCTGACCGGACACGAAGCCATTGACGCCGTGACGATTCCGGCAATCAAAGAGCAGGTTCTGGAGAACATCGCAGCCGGAAAGGAGAATCCATACTTCGCCCTGCCGAAAAGGATGAAGGTGACATTCACCCTGACCGTTCACGCCAACACACTGCGCCCCGGGCAGACGCTCCGCTGCTGGCTGCCGCTTCCCCGTCAGGATGTGGCCAGGCAGACAGACTTCAAATTCATCGAAGCCGGAGCGGACGGCGTGGCGTACCATGCGGAGCGGCTCACGTTCTCCGACCCGGCCAACCCGCACGGCAGCGTTTACATGGAATCCAAGACCGTCCGGAACAAGCCGACCGTCTTCCACGAGATCTTTGAATATACATCCTGCGGCGAGTGGCATCCGATCGACCCTTCCAAAGTGCTGGCCTACAACATTCAGAGCCCCGAATATAAGGAATATACCTCCGAGCGGGAGCAGCACGTGATCTTCACCGACCGCCTCAAGGCTGCGGCCGACTCTGTGACTTCCGGCATCGAAAACCCTTACCTTCAGGCCAAGGCGATCTACACGTGGATCGACAGGACACTCCCATGGGCGTCGGCCAGAGACTATTCCACAATCGGGAATATTCCTGAATATGTCCTTACAAGCGGTCACGGCGACTGCGGACAGGTGACTCTGCTGTTCATCACGATGTGCCGCTACAAAGGCATCCCGGCAAGGTGGCAGAGCGGCCTGATGATGCACCCCGGAGCAGGCAACCTGCACGACTGGGGCGAAGTCTATTTCGAGGGCTACGGCTGGATTCCGGTCGATCAGAGTTTCGGCATAACTTCCTACGGCGGCGATTTCTTCCTCGGCGGCATAGAGCCCTACCGGATGGTCGTCAATTCCGATTTTGGAGGGAATCTCGACCCCGAGAAGAAATATCCTCGCAGCGACACCGTTGATTTCCAGCGCGGTGAAGTCGAGTGGGCCAAAGGCAACCTCTACTTCACCCAGTGGGACTACGACTTCAAAATCGAGTACTTGAACCAATAGAGTGCGCTGCGGCGTTGGTTCCAAAAGGACTTTTACACAAATGGCGGCAGACGCAGGTTTTGTCCATTGTTGTTGCTTTCTTTGCGTCCGGCACACTCGGACAACCCGAAATATTCACATTTTAAAAGAGGTTTGTAAGATCCCCTTTGGGTTTGCAATGAATATCGGGAAAATATTCATAAATTTATAGCCGTATATTAAAAACACATAACCATTATGGCAAAGATTATAGAATGCGTGCCCAATTTCAGTGAGGGACGTGACAGGAATGTTATAGACCAGATCGTGAAGGCGATCGCTTCGGCGAAGGTGACTGTCGATGGCGACGAGGTTGGCGTCAAGGTGCTTGACGTGGATCCGGGAGAGGCGACGAACAGGACAGTCGTGACCTTTGTGGGAAGCCCTGAGGCGGTGCTGGAGGCGGCTTTTCAAGGAGTCAAGTGTTCCGGAGAGGTGATCGACATGAGACATCACCACGGGGCGCATCCTCGGTCGGGAGCGTGCGATGTGCTGCCGCTTGTTCCGGTAGCTGAAACAACACTGGAGGAGTGTGCGGAACTCTCGCGCGGACTGGCCAAGCGGATCTACGACGAGCTCGGAATCCCTTGCTACTGCTACGAGGCTGCGGCGTTCAATCCGGAAAGGAAAAACCTCGCGGTGTGCAGGGCCGGGGAATATGAAGCCCTCCCGGAGAAGATAGCGGATCCTGACAGGGCTCCGGACTTCGGGCCTGAGGAATACAACGAGACGGTGGCCAGAAGCGGAGCCGTCAACGTGGGAGCCAGGGACTTCCTTGTGGCGGTCAACTACAATCTGAACACCACCTCCACCCGCCGCGCGATGGCCGTCGCGTTCGATGTGCGCGAGAAGGGGCGCAAGATGCGCGAGGGCGGAAGCCTGACCGGGAAGGTTCTCAAGGACGAGAACGGCAAGGACCGCTGGCAACCTGGCACTCTGAAGGGATGCAAGGCTATCGGCTGGTACATCGATGAATACGGCATCGCACAGGTTTCGATGAACATCACGGACATCCGGGCCACTCCTCTGCACGTGGCCTACGAGGAGGTCTCTCGTGCCGCCGCGGCCAGAGGACTCAGGGTTACTGGAGCCGAGATCGTCGGACTGGTTCCGAAACGGGTTCTTATGGAGGCAGGAAAGTTTTATCTTGAGAGGCAGGAACGCTCGCTCGGGATTTCAGAGGACGAGGTCATGAAGATCGCCGTCAAGTCGATGAGTCTCGACGACCTCAAGCCGTTCAACCCGCGCGAGAAAGTCATTGAATACCTTATGGAAGATCCGGAGCTGATGGCCGTCAAGGAAAGGCTCATCAGGATGACGCTCAAAGGGTTTGCGGAGGAGACCGCATCCGAGTCTCCTGCCCCGGGCGGCGGCTCGATCTCCGCCTATATGGGCGCCCTCGGAGCCGCTCTCGGCACGATGGTCGCCAATCTTTCAGCCCACAAGAGAGGCTGGGACGACCGCTGGAAAGAGTTCTCCGACTGGGCGGAGAAGGGACACGCCGTGATGCGGGAACTGGTAAGCCTCGTGGATGAGGACACGGCCGCTTTCGACAGGATCATGGCTGCTTTCGGACTCCCTAAAGGCACGGATGAAGAGAAGGCTGCCCGTGCGGAAGCCATCGAGAAGGCCACACTTTACGCCACGCAGGTGCCTCTGCGCACGATGAAGGCTTCTTTCAAGGCCTTTGAGATCACAAGGGCGATGGCCGGGACCGGCAACCCGAACTCCGTCTCAGACGCCGGAGTCGGCGCCCTGGCCGCCCGCAGCGCCATTCTCGGAGCGCAGCTCAACGTCAAGATCAACGCGGCTTCCCTGAACGACAAGGCCAAGGCCGCCGAGCTGGTGGCCGAAGCCGACGGAATCGCCGCTAAAGCAGTCGCCGAAGAGAAAGAGATTCTGGACATCGTAAACTCGAAGATCAATGGATAAGTTTCAGGAAGAGATACTTGCTGGCATACCACAGGACAGACTCCCGGAGCCGAAGCCCTATGACAAGACCATAAACCACGCCCCGAAACGCAAGGACATCCTCACAGCCGAAGAGAAAGCGCTGGCACTGAAGAACGCCCTGAGATACTTCCCTGCCAGATTCCACGCCGAGTTGGCGCCGGAATTCGCACGCGAGCTCAAGGACTGCGGACGCATCTACATGTACCGCTTCCGCCCGTCCTACGACATCTACGCAAGACCGATTGATGAATATCCTTGCCGGAGCCGTCAGGCGGCGGCCATCATGGCTATGATCCAGAACAATCTGGATCCGAGGGTGGCGCAGCATCCGCACGAGCTGATCATCTACGGAGGCAATGGGGCGATCTTCCAGAACTGGGCGCAGTACAGGCTGACAATGAAGTACCTGGCCGAGATGACAGACGAGCAGACTCTCTCGATGTACTCCGGCCATCCGATGGGACTTTTCCCGAGCCACAAGGACGTTCCGAGGGTCGTCGTGACCAACGGAATGGTCATCCCGAACTATTCAAAGCAGGATGACTGGGAAAGATTCAACGCTCTGGGAGTGTCGCAGTACGGCCAGATGACCGCAGGATCCTACATGTACATCGGCCCGCAGGGAATCGTGCACGGAACGACTATCACCGTGATGAATGCGGCACGCAAGCAGTTGAAGGCCAGAGGTGTCGCCGGGACGAGGGAGAATATGAAAGGTATGCTCTTCGTGACCGCCGGACTGGGCGGAATGTCCGGGGCGCAGCCAAAGGCGGGAAACATCGCCGGAGTCGTGAGCGTCACCGCCGAGATCAATCCGCTGGCGGCACGCAAGCGTTACGACCAAGGCTGGGTCGATGAGCTGCACGAGAATCTGGGCGAACTCATTCCGCGCATCCGCAAGGCTATGGAGAACAAGGAGACCGTCTCGCTGGCCTACGTCGGCAACGTGGTGGATCTCTGGGAGAGACTCGCGGCCGAGAACATTCCCGTGGATCTCGGCTCAGATCAGACCTCGCTCCACAATCCGTGGGCAGGTGGCTACTATCCTGCCGGACAGTCTTTCGAGGAGTCCGTCAGGATGATGGCCGAGGAGCCGGAAAGATTCCGGGAAGCGGTCAAAGCCTCTTTGAGGAGGCACGTGGCAGCCATCAACGAGCTGTCGGCCAAGGGAATGTACTTCTTCGACTACGGAAACGCCTTCCTGCTGGAGTCATCCAGAGCGGGAGCGGACATCTTGAGGCCGGACGGCACGTTCCGCTACCCTTCCTACGTCCAGGACATCATGGGGCCGCTCTATTTCGACTACGGTTTCGGTCCGTTCCGCTGGGTCTGCATGAGCGAGAGGCCGGATGACCTCGCGAAGTCCGACGAGATTGCCGTGAAAGTTCTTAAAAAAGAACTTGAGACAGCTCCGGAGGAGATTCATGGACAGCTGAACGACAATATTCATTGGATAGAGGAAGCTGGCAGGAACAATCTGGTCGTCGGCTCGCAGGCGCGCATACTCTACGCCGACTGCGAGGGAAGAACCAAGATAGCGCTCGCCTTCAACGAGGCCATCCGCAGAGGAGAGATCTCCGCACCTATCGTGCTTGGACGCGACCATCACGACGTGTCCGGCACCGACTCTCCGTTCCGCGAGACATCCAACATCTACGACGGCTCAAGGTTCACCGCCGACATGGCCATCCAGAACGTCATCGGTGACGGCTTCCGCGGAGCCACATGGGTCTCGATCCACAACGGCGGAGGAGTCGGCTGGGGAGAGGTCATCAACGGAGGTTTCGGAATGGTGATCGACGGATCGGAGGATTCGGACAGGCACATCACCGGGATGCTGTTCTGGGACGTGAACAACGGAATCGCGCGCCGCAGCTGGGCGCGCAACGAAGGGGCGGAACACGCCATCCTCCGGGAGATGGGCAGAACGCCGGAACTCAGGGTGACAGTTCCGAACCATGCGGACGAAAACATTGTCAGAAAAGCGATTGAAGAACTATGACACACATCATATCACACGAACATCTGAGCCTGGAGCGGCTCAAGACCATACTCGAGAGCCACGAAAGGGTGGAACTCGGCCCCGAGGCCGTAGCGGCCATCGAGAAATGCCGTAAGTACCTTGACAGCAAGATGGAGGACATAGGCCGTCCGGTCTATGGAGTGACCACGGGCTTCGGCTCGCTGTGCAACGTGACCATCCCGGCCGACCAGCTTTCGCGGCTCCAGCACAATCTGGTGATGTCCCACGCCTGCGGAGCCGGAGAGACCGTCCGCCCGCAGATCGTCAGACTGATGCTTCTGTTGAAGGCCCAGTCGCTCTCCTACGGGCATTCCGGAGCGCAGTTAATCACTGTCCAGAGGCTTCTGGACATGTTCAACAACGACATCCTGCCGGTTGTCTATCAGCAGGGTTCGCTCGGAGCGTCCGGAGACCTTGCTCCTCTTGCCCACCTCAGCCTTCCGCTCATAGGACTCGGAGAAGTTCTCTACAAAGGCAAGGTAAGGCCGAGCCGGGAGGTCTGGGAGGAGATGGGCTGGAAGCCGGTCTGTCTTCAGTCCAAGGAGGGTCTCGCCCTTCTGAACGGAACGCAGTTCATGAGCGCGCACGCCATCTGGTCCCTGATCCAGTGCCACAGGCTTTCCGAATGGGCCGACAGGATCGGGGCGATGTCCCTGGAGGCCTACGACGGACGCATAGAGCCGTTCCTGCCTCTTACACACCAGCTTCGCCCTCACAAAGGACAGATAGACACGGCGGCCCGCTTCATGACCCTGCTTGAAGGCAGCGAACTGATCAGGAGCCACAAGGAACACGTCCAGGACCCATATTCATTCCGCTGCGTCCCGCAGGTACACGGAGCGGTCAAGGACAACATCCGCTACGTCGAGTCGGTGATCGAGAACGAGATCAACAGCGCGACGGACAACCCGAACGTCTTCCCGGACGAGGACATGATCATCTCCGCCGGAAACTTCCACGGAGAGCCTATCGCCATCCCGATGGACACGCTGGCGATCGCGATGTCAGAACTCGCGAACATCTCGGAAAGAAGAATCTACCGGCTTATTTCCGGCCAGAGGGGTCTGCCGAAGTTTCTCGTCGCCACCCCCGGCCTCAACAGCGGATTCATGATCCCGCAGTACACGGCGGCCTCGATCGTGAGCCAGAACAAGGGGCTCTGCTGGCCCGCCTCAGTGGATTCAATCCCGTCCTCGCAGGGTCAGGAGGATCACGTGAGCATGGGTTCGAACGCCGCCACGAAACTTGTGCGTGTCGTTGACAATTGCGAGGAAGTGCTTGCCATCGAGCTGTTCAACGCCGCCCAGGCGCTCGACTTCAGGCATCAGGCGACCGGAGGCAAATCCTCGGAGACTATCGAGGGAATATTCAATGACTACCGCAAGGTCGTGCCGTTCATCAGCGACGATGTCTATATGCACCCGCTCATCCGGAAATCAATCGAGTTCATAAGATGACCATAATCACCGACATCGGCGAACTGGCCGGAATCGTCCCACAAGGTGTCACGCGCAAGCTGGGTGTCGAAATGGACGAGGTCTGCTCATTGAAAGACGCCTATCTCACGATCGAAGGCGAAAGGATCGCGGGATTCGGGGACATGTCCGAGTGTCCGCAGGCCGGCCCGGAGGATGAGGTCATTGACGCTGAGGGCGGCATGGTGATGCCGGCATTCTGCGACTCCCACACCCACATCTGCTACGCCGGAACCAGAGAGCGGGAGTTCATCGACAAGATCAACGGTCTGAGCTACGAGGAGATAGCCGCCTGCGGAGGCGGAATCCTCAACTCCGCCGACCTGCTGCACCGCACGGACGAGGAGGAATTATATTCTCAGACAATGGCCCGCGTCCGGGAGATGATCTCCAAAGGTACCGGTGCGATCGAGATCAAGAGCGGCTACGGCCTGACCACTGAGGACGAGCTGAAGATGCTCCGGGTGATCCGCCGTATCAAAAGCGAATCCCCTGCCACCATCAAGGCGACCTTCCTCGGGGCGCACGCCGTCGGCAGAGCCTTCAAAGGTCGGCAGAATGAATATGTCAACCTCGTCTGCGGGGAGATGATCCCCGCCGTAGCCGCCGAAGGGCTTGCTGAATATGTCGATGTGTTCTGCGACGAGGGTTTCTTCACCGTCGCCGAAACGGATCGCATCCTTTCAGCCGGAGAACGTCACGGTCTGATCCCGAAAATCCACGCCAACGAGCTGGCCTGTTCCGGAGGCGTTCAGGTGGCCGTGAAACACAACGCCCTTTCGGTCGATCACCTTGAGCGCACGACAGACGCAGAGATAGAGGCGCTGAGAAACTCACACACGATGCCGACGATGCTCCCCGGCTCGTCATTCTTCCTCGGAATCCCCTATGGCAGGGCAAAGGAATATGTCGGAGCGGGTCTAGGCATAGCCCTGGCCTCGGACTACAACCCCGGATCCTCCCCGTCCGGCGACATGCGTTTCGTGATGGCCTTGGGCAGCATCAGGATGCGTCTCACTCCAGCCCAGTCCTTCAATGCCTGTACCCTGAACTCCGCCTATGCGATGGGCGTCTCGGACATCCTCGGCTCGATCACGCCAGGCAAGCTCGCCAACCTGATCGTCACGAAACCCGTCCCGTCCCTCGCCTTCATCCCGTACTGCCACCAGACCCCGTTCATCGCCAAGGTACTGCTTAACGGCCGCGCGGCAAACGCATAACAAACTGAAGATATTATGTGACATAACTCCTGATTTTCATGGAAAAATCGGGAACTGTGTCACAAATTTCAAGAATATGGTGGTGACCGAATGAGAGTTGTCCCTTCGGCGGTCAAAACAGGGACCTACTCCCACTCGATTGTTGCGGGCGGTTTGGAGGAGATGTCATAGACCACGCGGTTGACCCCCTTGACCTTGTTTATGATGTCGTTGCTGACCTGGGCGAGGAAGTCGTACGGAAAGCGGAACCAGTCGGCGGTCATCGCGTCGGTGGAAACCACGGCGCGCAGGGCGACCGGATTCTCGTAGGTCCTCTCGTCCCCCATCACTCCCACACTCTTTATCGGCAGCAAGATGACACCGGCCTGCCAGATGGCGTCATAGAGGTTCGCCGCCTCGATGCGGGGATCCGATGCGGACGGGAGGTGGAGGGCGGAGCAATCATATTCACGCAATCCTTTTATGAATATGTCGTCTGCCTCGCGGAGGACATTCAGTTTTTCTTCGGTGATGTCGCCGATGATGCGGATGGCGAGTGACGGCCCCGGAAAAGGATGTCTCCCCACAAGTTCCTCCCTGATGCCGAGGGCTCTTCCGACCCTGCGGACCTCGTCCTTGAACAGGGAGCGCAGCGGCTCCACGATCTTAAGGTTCATCTTCTCGGGAAGTCCTCCCACATTGTGGTGTGACTTGATCTTGGAGGCGATGCCCTCGATGCCGGCGGACTCGATCACGTCAGGGTAGATGGTTCCCTGGGCGAGCCAACGGGCGTTCTCGATCGTGCGGGCGTACTTGTCGAAGGTCTCGACGAAGAGCCTTCCTATGATTTTTCTCTTGGCCTCGGGTTCTGTCACCCCGGCGAGCGCGTCAAGGAACTCCTTGGACGCGTCGGCACCGATGACATTGAGGTCCATGTCCTTGTAGGAGGCAAGGACATCCTCATATTCATTCTTCCTCAACAGACCGTTGTTGACGAAGATGCAGGTGAGATTGTGGCCGATGGCTTTGTTCAGCAGCACTCCGGCGACTGTCGAGTCAACCCCGCCGCTGAGCCCGAGGATGACCTTCTCGTCCCCGATCTGTTCTCTGAGGCTGGCTACTGTCGTCTCGATGAACGATGCCGGAGTCCAGTCGCCCTTGCAGCCGCATATTCCCAGAGCGAAGTTGCCGAGGATCTTCGTGCCTTCGGTCGTGTGGAAGACTTCCGGATGGAACTGCACTGCGTAGGTCCGCTCGCCTTTGATGTGGAAAGCCGCGTTGGCCACGCTCTCGGTGGAGGCGATCACCTCCGCACCCTCCGGCAGACGGGCGATCGTGTCCCCGTGCGACATCCAGACCTGCGAATGAGCTGAAACCCCTTTAAGCAGAGGGGATTCGGGATCCACGACATCCATCATCGCCCGGCCATATTCCCGGGCAAGGGAGCCGAGCACCTCGCCGCCGTACTTGTGGGCGAGATACTGTGCGCCATAGCATATTCCAAGAAGAGGGAACCGGCCTTTGATGCCGCCAAGATCGATCTGCGGAGCGTTCTTGTCCCGCACCGAGCAAGGACTCCCGGAGAGGATCACCCCCTTGACGGCGGAGTCGAGTTCCGGCACTTTGTTGAACGGATAGATCTCGCAATAAACATTCAGTTCGCGGAGCCTGCGCCCGATGAGCTGCGTGACCTGCGAACCGAAATCCAGAATGATGATTTTTTCTGTCATATACGAACGGGGAATTTAGACTTCAAAATTAATCCATTTTTCGCAATGCGGCAAGAAAATCATTCTCTAAACTTTCAAGAAGCAATTTATGTGATTATCTATGTTTTTTATCCTCCCGTTGAATTTTACAGAAATTTTATGTAATATTGCATTATGTAATTTTACATAATGTTGTTTTACATAATTATGGCAACCATCATCAAGAATCCATTCATAATCACGCCTTTCGTCCCAGAGGATTACTTCTGTGACAGGGTGACTGAAACGGCGGAACTCTGCAAACACATCGAAAACGGGCGAAACGTGGCTTTGTTCGCCAAAAGAAGGCTTGGTAAAACCGGCCTGATCCGACATTGCTTCGAACAGAAAAGGATCAAGGACAACTATAACACCTTTATCATTGACATCTACTCAGCCGGATCACTGAAAGAGATGACTATGCTTGTAGCGAAAGAAGTCTTTTCAAAAAGCAGTCTGCTCGGGATCAAGGAAAAGTTCCTCAACGGCCTCAAATCCATAAAACCAACCATCGAATATAATGAACTGACGGCTTCGTTCTCTCTCGGAACAGGATTACCTGAAATCAAGTACCCGGACAAGACCCTTGAGGAAATCATTTCAATACTTGATTCACTTAAGAAACCGACAGTAATCGCCATCGATGAGTTCCAAACGATACGAAACTTCAAAGAGAAGAATGTTGAAGCATATCTGAGGACATTGATGCAAAGATGCAGAAACATCTCTTTCATTTACACCGGCAGCATCAGCCACTCGATGAACAATATGTTCAAATCCCCAGACAAACCTTTCTACAACAGCGCCGTGATGATGACAATCGGAGTGATTGACAAAACAGCCTATAGGGAGTTTGCGATAAGGTTGTTCAACAAGTTCGGGAAAAAAGTGCAACCGGAACTTATTGATAAGTGCTATGAATATTTCAATGGTGTAACTTGGTATGTTCAGCTTATGATGAACGAGGCTTTCGCCCAAACTTCCACAGAAGAGGAACTCTCCGAGTCGGATTTCGGTTCGATATATGAAGCCATCATAGCACAGCAAAGTTTCTCCTACGAGGAGCAATTCGCAAGATTTTCTGAAAAACAGAAAGCCTTGCTTGTAGCCATAGCCAATGAGAACACAGATGGTGCAAGAATAACTTCTGAGGAGTTCATCTCAAAGTATGGACTAGGTTCGGCAAGTTCTGTACAGACAGCCGGCAACTCCCTGAAAAAGAATAATATCCTATCGGACAACAGTCAGCTGAAGCAGATCAATGATTTGATTTTCAGAGATTGGCTTCGCAAATATATGTAGCTTATGAATCTTACGGTAATAATAATTTTGATCTCGGTGGCGGTGGCCGCCGTGGTGGCGCTGCTTGTTGTCATTCAAAGGAACGCGACCGAGAGGCGGAGGATTGTCAAGGAATATGAGGATGCGGAGGAGGGACTCCGGAAGCGGCTGATGGAACTGACTGTAGAAAAGGCGGCGCTGGAAAGCACGCTCAAAGCCAGGGATGAATATGAGAGCAGGCTCAAGGAGGAGCAGGCAAAGGCGCTTGAAGCGCAAAGGCTGGCGCAGGAGAAAGCTTTAAACGTGCAGAAGGAACAGCACGAGAAGGACCTTGAGAACATGAAGGATGCGTTCAAGGCTCTGTCGGCGGACAACAGCAGCGAATTCAAGAGGCAGAGCGCGGAGTCGATCTCGGAGCTTCTGAAGCCTGTGCAGGAGAAATTCGCGGAGTTCGGCAAGGCAGTGCAGGAGTCCAGAAAGGAGGCTGTGGAGCAGAGCGCGCAGCTGAAAGAGCATATTCACAATGTGATGGAAAGGTCGCAGGCGGTCGGGGATGAGGCCAGGAATCTGGCGAACGCGCTGACGGGATACTCAAAGGTGCAGGGAGACTTCGGGGAGATGCTGCTCACGGATGTGCTGAAGAACGCCGGGCTGGTGGAGGGGGTGCATTTCATCACCCAGGGAGTGATGACGGACGAGGCCGGACACGAGATCAGGAGCGAGGTCGGCAGGACGATGATTCCGGACGTGATGGTGCTGTACCCGGACGACACGACTGTCATCATCGACTCCAAGGTCAGCTTGAAAGACTATAAGGAATATATCAATGCGGAGAAAGTGGAGGATCGCATGAGGTGCGCCAGGACGCATGTCGAGAGCGTGCGCAAGCATGTGGATGAGCTGAAGACCAAGGATTACGCCTCGTACATTCCTCAGGGGCGGCGTAAGGTGAGCTACAACCTGATGTTCATACCTGTCGAGGGTGCGTTCAGACTGATGCTGGAGGAAGACCCGATGCTCTGGCAGGTGGCGAAGGACAACAACGTGCTGATCGTGAGCCAGATGACTCTCGTGATTGTCCTGAACATGATCCAGATGGCATGGAAGCAGGCGAACCAGGAGAAGAACATCGCCGAAGTCTATAAGACCGCCGAGGAGCTGATGAGCCAGCTGAACGGCTGGATGGAAAGCTATGTGGCGGTAGGGGCGATGCTCGGGAAGGCGCAGGCTGCCTACGAGGCCTCCACCAGGAGACTGACCGAATCCAACCAGAGCGTCGTAAAGAAAATCCAGAAACTGGAAAAACTCGGCCTCTCCCCCAAGAAGTCCCAGGCGAGAATAAAGACCGGCACCCGCAAGACAGGGCCCGAGTCCATCATCCCTCCCGAACTCTCCCCCACCCCCACCGAAGAATAGTCCCGCATCCGGGACATCGCAACATTCGGAATGTCATCACACTCGGAGCGAAGCGACCGAAGGGGTTTCGGGGAATCCTTTCCCCGTGCCCCCCAGGGGCAGTCACGTAGTGGCTGGGGGTTAAAGGAAATTTTCAGTCTATGAATATTCTGTAAGCTTACAGAATATTCATAGACTGTTCTCTTATCTTTTCGAGTTCATCCTTCATGCGGACGACTACCTTCTGGATGCCGGAGTGGTTGGCCTTTGAGCCGGTGGTGTTGATCTCGCGGCCCATCTCCTGAATGATGAAGCCCAGCTTGCGCCCCGGATATTCCTCTCCGTCGATCGTGTCCATGAAGTATTTGCAGTGCTGACGGAGGCGGACCTTCTCCTCATTGATGTCCAGCTTCTCAAGATAGAAGACCATCTCCTGCTCGAAACGGGAGGGATCGACCTTCTGCTGGAGGGTATCCAGATTCTTCATCAGTTTCTCCCTCACCGCGGCAAGCCTCTCGCTTTCGAAGCCCTCGACCTGGTTCTCAAGGTCAAGGATGTTCGCGACCCTTGAGGTGACATCCCTGTAGAGAGCCTCCCCCTCCTTCGTCCGGTAGTCATTGACGGCTGCAAGAGCCTCGTCAATCGCCTTCTCCACCACAGGCCAGTTCTCCTCCGTGATGACCTCCTGACGCGAATTGTCCAGGACATCAGGGAAACGCAGGATGGACGCAAGCATCGCATTAGGATTGAAAGCCAGAGAATCGAAGACAGGAAGAGAGGAACCGAAGTCCATCAACTGGTTGTAATAGTCCCTGAGAAGTTCCTTGTTGATCTGTTTCGCCTGACTGCCTGCCTTGGGTTCCCATGTGATGTAGAAGTCGATTGTGCCGCGCACAAGAGAATCCGTGATCTTCCTGCGCACAAGCAGTTCCTTGTCTTTCGGCAGAAGAGGCGACTTGATGTTGGCGTCGGAGTTCTTACCGTTCAGCGTCTTGATCTCGATGATGAGTTTCCCTGTCTCCAGGACGGCCTCAGCCTTGCCGTAGCCGGTCATTGACTTGATCATATTCCTAAAAAATTATCACCCGGACCGGGATTCAACAAGCACGGATCCCGTTTCCGCCACAAAGATAGTCAATAATCAGGATTACCGGTCATGGCACCCGTCACTCAAAACGTTTGAGACAAATTTTCAAATGCATTGCGGCAGCCGCGGTTGCCGCAGTCTTCGCATCCTGATAAAAATCCAAGGAGTATTAATGTTAAGATATTCGTTTAATCCGTAATTTTGAAAATATTATAATAATTTTCAAGTTACAGTTGGCGAAATCAGCACCGAAACCGGTCGGAGAAGAATGTTTTTCGCACTCACACGACCTCGATCTCGGCTGTCTTGTCTCCGATCCTGACAATGACCGGTTCTGTAGAGCCTTCGATCGAGCGAATGATGACCTGAGCCTTGCCGGAGAAGGGCTTGATGGTCATCGAACTGCCGTTCCGTGGCCTTTCCGTCTCCTTGAAGCCCGGGTTGCCGTTGCCCCAACCAAGAAACTCGGCTCCTGCGACCGACACGTCAAGACTTTCGGCCGGAGTGTCGATGTCAATCACCACGACATCCTGACCGTCAGCCTTCATCCGACTCTTGGAAAGGGTAAGGCTTGTTTCGGAAGCGACGTAAGGGTATTCATCAGAAGCAACCTTTTTGCCGTTACGGTAGCCAAAAGCTGAAAACCCGACAGCATCCGCCACTTTCCAGACAAGATGACCGTCCCGCGGCATGCCTTTCTTCCCGAGATTCTTTCCATCGGCAAAAAGCCGTATCTGATCGCAGTTGGAATATACCCAGACCTCGCCATTGTACGGTCCGCAGATGTGGACCGCAGGTTCGTCCGTCCATGCGGCCTTGACATAGAAAGCCTCGTCTTTCGGGAAGCAGCAATAATCCAGGATTCCGAACTGAGAGCCGGTCGCCGGCCAGACCATCGGGTTCGGCTCGCCTCGGTAGTCCTGACCGGTCCAGTAGAACAGCCCTCCTGTCCACGGACGGGCCTTGTAAAATTTCCATCCGTGTTCGATGACATTGATCCTGCCAAGAGTGTCAACCCTGTTCAAAGGAGTCATCCATCCTTCCTCCGGGACGGTGACATACTTCCCTCTCGTGCCGGCTCCGGAGGTTTCTTCCGTACCCACGGCGCAATTGTCAGGAAACATCTCGTGGTACTCGTCCACCGGATTCTGGACTATGTAGTTGTAGCCAAACACGTCCACGCCTTTCACCAGTTCGCGGCCGCCGGAGCTGCCGTAGTTAGTCGGACGGGTCGCGTCGACGGAACGGACATATTCGCTCATCCTCCAGGCGATTCTCGTGCCGGCCTCGCTCCCCTCGACGCTCCATTCCTCGTTGCCGATGCTCCAGAGAATGACGCAAGGGTGGTTGCGGTCCCTCTCGATCATCATTCTGACTTGGGTTAACTGCTCCTCATTGACCCCGAGCTGGCGGTTCTCGTCGATGACCAGGATTCCCAACTCGTCACAAAGGTCGAGCATGGCCGGAGACGCAGGGTTGTGCGCACTGCGGACCGCATTGAATCCGTACTTCTTGAGTTGAGTCAGGCGGTAACGCCACAATTCGTCAGGCACTCCCACACCGACTCCCGCATGGTCAAGGTGCAGGTCGCAGCCTTTAAGCTTCACTTGCTTTCCGTTAAGTAGGAAGCCCTCCGTCGGACTGAACTCTATCGTGCGCGCTCCGAAACGGCATTCCTGCTCATCAGAGAGGATGTCGTTATAGTAAAGACGGATCCGGGCGGTGTAGAGGTAAGGATCCTCAAGACTCCAAAGGTGATCCGGTTTCTTTACCTCGTTGCCTTCGGCATCGAGAAAGACAGTCTCGGACCTCACCTTGGACCTGTCAAGAGTGTCACTCGCCATCACGATTCCGAACCGTGGGACATCCCCCGTCAAATCCAGCGAATACGGTTCCACTGCGGCCGGACCGGCCTTATGCAGCCAGACGTTGCGGTATATCCCCGCACCCTCGTAGTACCAGCCCTCCTCGGTGGACGCATCACAACGCACCGCTATGACATTGTCTCCGCCATAGTTGAGGTACGGAGTCAGGTCGTAGGAACGGCTGGCATAGCCGCTTCTCTCGTGTCCGAGGTAGAAACCGTTGCAGAACACCTCACTGTCCCGGAATATTCCCTCAAACTCGATGCGTATCTGTCTGCCGTAGTCTTCGGACGGGATTCTCAAGTGCCTTCTGTACCAGCCCACTGAATTCTCCGGATAGTTCCAGCCGACGCATTTGTAGCCGTGTGAATGGCTAGCGTCCTTGCTGAATGGAAGGTCCACAACCCAGTCGTGCGGCAGATTCACCCTTTCCCATCCCGAGTCATCAAACGACTGCATGATCGGGGATTTGCTCTGTCCGGCCGTGCCGGCCTTCGAGAAATAAGTGAAATACTCCGTACCATGAGTGAAATCCTCCTTCATCGAAGAGGCGTCGCCCAGTGCGAACGTCCAGCCGTTGTTCAACAGCCCACGGAAGTCCCCAGCCTGCAAAGCCGCAGCGGCAAGCAGGGCCGCGGCCACTGACAGAATCTTTTTAGTGTTCATAATAATAAAATACGGAAACCATTTTTAAACAGCTTCTTACAAATCCAAAGTCAATTCATGACATCCCGGTGAATATGGTATGAAAAGGGACTTTCTTTCTCCCGAGTTGCGGACCGTGATGTCATAGACAGCTCCGCGGAACTTACGGACAACCCGGTACTCCTTGATGAAGGACGGCAGGCAAGGCTCGATCAGAAGGCCGTCGAACTGAGGTTTAACACCGAGAAGATGTTCCGAGACGGTGTTCCAGTTCCAGGCCGCAGTGCCGGTCAGCCAGCTGTTCTTGCCCTCGCCGGGGCGGGCGGAATCCTTGCCCGCAAGCATCTGGCAGTAAACATAAGGCTCGACCTTGTGCAGTCTCTGATCATTGATGAAGGCGGGCGAGATCTTGCGGTAATGCTCCCAGGCATCTTCCGCCCGGCCTGCCAACGCCTCGCCGATGATGATCCACGGATTGTTGTGACAGAATATTCCGGCGTTTTCCTTGTAACCCTCCGGGTAGGAGGAAATCTCACCGTACTCAGGGTAGTAACGGCTGAAAGGCGGATTGTTCAGCACGATTCCGTGGGGGCTGTCAAGGTGCTTCTTCACGGAATCCAAAGCCTTGTCGCAAAGTCCCTCCTCCGCTCCGACACGCGCCATGGAACACCAGCCCTGGCTTTCAATGAATATCCGGCCTTCCTCACAGTCCTTCGACCCCACCTTGCGACCGAAGAAATCGTAGGCCCGCAGAAACCATTCCCCGTCCCAGCCATATTCCTTGATGGCTTCCGACATCTGCCCGACTGCCGTCCGCACCGCCGAGGAGTCCTTGCCGATGCGGTCAAGAAGTTCCGCATAACGATTCCCGGCGAAGACGAACAGCCCCGCGATCATCACCGATTCGGCCTTGCTGCCCTCAGTCCTGTTCTCCGTGGTCTGGAAAGACTCGTCAGGGTCGGTCGAGAAACAGTTCAGGTTCAGGCAGTCGTTCCAGTCCGCCCGCCCGATAAGAGGCAGACCGTGAGGTCCGAGACGCCCGTGGACATATTCAAAGCTTACCGCAAGGTGCTCAAGCAGGGCTTTCCCGCTGCCAGGGACGTTGTCGAACGGAACCGGTTCGTCAAGGATCGCGAAGTCTCCGGTCTCCCTCAGGTAGGCATCCACGCCCACAAGCAGCCAGAGAGGATCGTCGTTGAATCCGGAGCCGATCCCGTCGTTGCCCCGTTTGGTAAGCGGCTGGTACTGATGGTAGCAGCTGCCGTCAGGAAACTGCGTCGCCGCTATGTCGAGGATTCTCTGACGGGCGCGCCCCGGAATCTGATGCACTATTCCGAGAAGATCCTGGTTGGAATCCCGGAAACCCATCCCGCGCCCGATCCCGCTTTCGAAAAAGCTTGCGCTGCGGCTCATGAGGAAGGTCACCATGCACTGGTACTGGTTCCAGATGTTCACCATCCTGTCAAGTTCTCTCACTCCGGAGACAAGGGTGAAATTGCCGAGAAGGCCCTCCCAGCAACGCCTCAACGCCGCGAAAGCCTCATCCACTTTCTCCGAAGTGCCGAACGCCGACATCATTTTCCGGGCGGCTTCCTTGTTGATCACCCCTGAGCCGGAGTTCAGTTCGTAGCCAGTAGGCCTGACGAACTTCTCCCCGGGAGGGTTTTCCGCATAGCCAAGCACGAAGACAATGTCTCTGGACTCTCCAGCCTCAAGCGTGATCTCAAGATGGTGCGAGGCCACGGGACTCCAGCCGTGCGCCACCGACCGCGAGGAAATCCCCGCCACAACATTCCGAGGACTCTCGAAACCGTTGTACATCCCGATGAACGAGTCCCTGTCCGTGTCAAAGCCGTCGATGCGGGCGTTGACCCCGTAGAAGGCGTAGTGGTTGCGACGCTCACGGTACTCGGTCTTGTGATAGATGACGCTCCCCTCGACCTCAACCTCGCCGGTTGACAGATTGCGCTGGAAATTCTCCATGTCAGTCCCGGCGTTCCAAAGGCACCACTCCACGAACGACCAGAACTTGAATGTCTTCGGGTCCCCTCCGCGGTTCTCTATCGTGACCTTCTGAATCTCGCAGTCATGGCCGAGCGGCACAAAGAACAGCTCGCTCACCCGGAGGCCGTTCTTCTGTCCCGTGATGCATGTGTAGCCCATTCCGTGACGGCACTCGTAGAAGTCCAGCGGAGTCCGGCACGGCTTCCACCCGGGACTCCAGACGCAACCTCCGTCGTTGATGTAGAAGTACCTTCCCCCGGCGTCCATCGGCACCCCGTTGTAGCGGTAGCGGGTCAGACGGCGGAACCTGGCGTCACGGTAGAATGAATATCCTCCCGCCGTCCCCGAAATCAACGAAAAGAAGTTCCCTGTTCCGAGATAGTTTATCCAAGGCCACGGAGTCTCGGGATCGGTGATCACGAACTCCCTGGCGGCATCATCAAAATGACCGTATTCCATCATAGCGACCCGCGGACAGCGGCTTCCATAATTTGAACTAATTGAACATCACGAACACCAACTCCGCGGCAAGGATCCCCGCCAGAATGCAGACGACCCAGCGCATCACCTTCGGAAGACCGCTCCAAAGGCCCGTACCGGAGACTGCCCCGGTGGTTTCCTCTTCAGAGACAACCTCCTTGTCCTGAACACGTTTCACAGCAAGCTCGGCCTGAATGGACTCCATCCTCTTTCTTGTCAGAGGGTAGAAGAACACGACCACAACCGCCAGCGCGGCCACGGCGGCCGGAATCCAGCTCATCAGAAGCCAAAGTCCTTTCACGGCCTCCGGAGTCTGCACGGCACCCTGGACAGTGTTGTAGCCGAAAGCGTTCAGCAGCCACATCACGGCGAACCCTCCGAAGGCACCTCCGAATTTCTGAGCCATGGAGGCGGAGGAGAAGATCAGACCGGTCGAGGCGGTTCCGTCACGGTTCTCGGCGAAGTCGCTGACATCGGCGTACATGCTCCAGACCAGAGGAGAAATCACGCCTGTGAACACGCTGATGATCACCTGGAGAACCAGCATCCAGTAATAGCCTCCCTGACTGGCAGGGATGTAGAAGAACAAGGCACTGAACACGATAAGTGCGGCGAAGGAAAGCATGTAGGTGCTTTTCTTTCCGAGTTTCTCCGCAAGCGGGACAGCCAGCGCCACACCCGCCATGTTGCAGACCTCGCCTATCGAGAGGAACAGGCCGGCGTAGAAAAGAAAACTCAACGGCCCGAGGTTCAGGTGGACATCCTGTCCGATGACATCATTGAAGAAGTACGCCACGGTGCTTCCGCGGACCGTGTTGAAAAGATTGGAGCAGAGCGCCGCGCCGATGAGAATCCACCATGGGGCGTTCCGCAGAAGTGACTTCAGGTCGCTGCCCACGGACACCTTGCTGACAGTGTGCAGTTTCTCTCCAGTCATCCTGAAGCAGAGCAGGAAGAGCACGAGACAGAAGGCCGCGATGACGACCATCGTGTTCTGCCAGCCCGCCGGGCTGTCATAGCCTCCGAGAGCCTTGCAGAGAGGTTCCCAGCAGAAAAGCGCAAGGAAACTGCCGCCGTAGGCGAAGAACATCCTGTACGAGCTCAGCACGGTCTTCGTGTCGGAGTCGTCGGTCATCACGCCGAGCATCGCCCCGTAAGGAACGTTGATGCCGGTGTAAACCGTCATCATCATGATGTAGGTCAGGTAGGCCCAGACAAGCTTGACAGTCGCCGACGCGGCGGGAGTGGAGAACAGGAATATTCCGCTAAGGGCGAAAGGCACCGCCATCAGAAGAAGGTAAGGACGGTATTTCCCCCACTTTGTCGCTGTCCTGTCGGCCAGCACTCCCATCATCGGGTCGCTCACGGCATCCCAGACCCTGGTCACTACCAGAAGCAGCGCCACCTGATCCAGAGTGAGGCCGAAGATGTTGCTGTAAAAGAACGGGAGATAGTAGGAGAATATCTTCCAGAACATCGAGGAAGACATGTCTCCGAAGCCGT
>CAVHWO010000039.1:0-33504 GCA_963639865.1 bacterium
AGATAGTAGGAGAATATCTTCCAGAACATCGAGGAAGACATGTCTCCGAAGCCGTAGCCGACTTTCTCCGCAAAACCTGTCCTTATCTTTCCCATCATTTATTATGCTTTGAGATTCTTGTCAATCAATCCGTTAAGCGTGCGCACGGACTCGCCGGTCGAAAGGCCGTCCGGAGCGGTGCCGAAGCAGTAGTCCACCAGACGGTCCACCGTGGAAGTCGCCACGTGCATCCTGGTGTCGCAGGAGGCGTAGTAGATGAAGACCTTGCCGTCCTCGTCGGCGATCCAGCCGTTCGAGAACAGCACGTTCATCACGTCCCCGACATATTCCCCGTCCTCCGGAGCCATGAAGAAGCCGGCAGGTTCGGCGATCACTTCCGAAGGATCCTCCAAAGAGGTCATGTACAGGTAAAGGACGTACCTCAGTCCCGAGGCGCATCCCCTTACTCCGTGAGCCAGATGCAGCCACCCTCTCGGGGTCCTGATCGGAGCCGGACCCTCGCCGTTCTTGAGTTCCTTTATGGTGTGGTAGTGACGCAGGTTGATGATCTTCTCGTCCCCTACCTCGGCGGCGGTGATGTCATCAACAAGAGCCCAGCCGATTCCTCCGCCGTTGCCTGCGTCGATGAAACCGTCCTGCGGCCTTGTGTAGAGGGCGTATTTCCCGTCCACGAACTCCGGATGAAGCACGACGTTGCGCTGCTGGGAGCGGGATTTCAGATCCGGAAGACGTTCCCAGTCCACAAGGTCGCGGGTCCTCGCTATTCCGGCGCAGGCCACGGCAGAGGACAAATCCCCCGCCGGAGCCGACGGATCCTTTCTCTCCACGCAGAACAGCCCGTAGATCCAGCCGTCCTCGTGGGCGGTGAGCCTCATGTCGTAGATGTTGGTGGCCGGCTCGCCATACTCCGGCATAGTGACCGGCCTGTCCCGGAAACGGAAGTTGTCCACCCCGGACGGGCTTTCGGCGACGGCGAAGAAAGATTTCCTGTCCGCACCCTCGACCCGCACCGCAAGGACGTATTTCCCGTTCCACTTGATGGCTCCCGAATTGAACGCGGCGTGGATTCCGAACCTTTCCTCCAGATAAGGATTGGTCACCGGATCGAGATCGTACCTCCAGAACAGCGGGGCGTGCTGCCCGGTCAGCACCGGATTCCTGTACCTTTCATAGACTCCATTCACATAGACCGGCTCATTCTTCAACGAGATCAACTTCTCATGCCCGGCCTCCAGCCACTTCAGTCTCTCTTCAAAATCCATTTCTTGATGCTCTATTAATCTAACTTAAACCAACAACTTGACAATCTTCATCTTGAAACACACTTTCTCAAACTTGTTCTCATCATTTCAGGAATATGGTCCTGTCGCTCCGGCAGAATTCCCTGAAATCCTCCGCGTCAGCGGAACCATCGAACGGAGCGTAATAATGCCCCGGCCTGTCCCAGGCGTTCCTCCATGTCAGCACGTAGCAGACAGGTGTGTCCTTGAGGCTCTCCAACAGCACTTCCGTCCACCAGTGCGGATCAGGGATTGACTCAAATCCGGTCTCGCAGAACGCAAGCAGTTTCCCATGGTCGCGCGCAATTCCGGCCAGCAGTTCCATGTCCGAACGCAGAACCTTACCATAGAAGGCATTAGCCTCGCTGATTCTCCCGGCATCCGTCTTTGCGGAATCCGCTGCAGCGAAATCGTAATGATCCACCCCGATGATGTCCACGTTCCCGTCACCCGGATAACGGCCAAAGAAACTCTCCTCCGTAAGGTTGGAGTTCGGGGAATATGCCCACACAAGGTTCCTAAGACCCCTATCCTCCACCAAATGCCTATGGGTCAACGAATATAATTCCTTGTACTCGTCAGCAGTGCAAAGATTGCCGCCCCACCAGAACCAGGAACCCAGATTCTCATGCCAAGGTCTGAATATGACAGGAATACGATCACCTTTGGAATCCTTCAGCGAACCGAGAAAGTCCGCAGCCTTCGAAAGCCAACCCATGAACTTTTCGTGGTTCTCGCCGCCTTCCAGAACGGATGACACAGCCTTGTCGCTGCTGATGTCCCAGGAGTCCCCTCCTGTCAGAGGATTGCGCGGATGCCAGGAGAAAGTCACAAACCCTCCCCTTTCGTAGTGGGTCACCGCAGCCCTGCGCATCAGGTCGAACGGAACGTTGTCCAGATTGGCGGAGTCTCCGAGTTCTATTCCGCCAAGGTCGAAACCTATCCCGGCAGGGAACTGTCCGCAGACCGATTTGACATCCGAACGGTCGAGCGGGTCATTGTCCGCATCCTCAACCTTCCAGGTGTGGCCATAGACAAGATCATCCTGATGGAAGTACAGGAATTTCCCTTCGGACGAAGCCGTCCTCAATGCAGCCATCAACTCGTTAGCGCACTTGTCAAGATGAGGCCAGTCGTCCTTGGTGGTACATCCGGCGGCAATAACCGCCACTGAAATCATTGCCAATATTCTTTTCATGATCAATATTTCGGAGCGTTGTTATAGACTGATTCAAGAGTATAGGCTACACCCTCGTTATAGAAGCCTTTCGAGCAGGTCTCTACAATCAACTTGGAGTACTCAGCGTCAAGATATTCCCCGGTCTCGTGGTCGATGATGCCGTAAGTCTCCCCATTATCGCCCACCGCTCCGTTCTCCCAGATGAATCCGCACATTCCGAACGAGCGGGCGCATTTGCTGACATATTCAAGCCAATAGAGCTGGAACTTGCGCGCCGTGGCGTCGGTCCTGTTCGTGCAACCGAACTCTCCCATATAGACAGGGATGCCTTTCTCGACGTAGGTCTTGTAGAATTTGTAACAGATCCCCACGTGGTAGTCCTCCGAGTAGTTCGAGTCGGACAGGTTGGTGCGTCTGGTGTGTCCCCAGTCATCGTCCTCGCCGGTCTGGCAGAATTTGTAAGGGGTGTAGTTATGGAAGCTGACCATTATCTTGTCCGCAGGATCGTCAGGCAACTCGAAACCGTCCGTCAGTGTGAAATCAGGACTGGCGGCATAGCCCGGGACTCCCAGCCACCTTGTGGCATTGTTGCCTCCGGTCGCCCTCACGGCATCCACAAATGTCTGGTTCCACTCGTTGAGTATGTCGTTCTGTTTCTTCTTTCCCGCGGCGCTCTGATAGTCGTCGCTCCAGCCCCAATGGCCGTCCTGAATTTCGTTGAACGACTCGAAGATAAGGAAGTCGCCCTTGTCCTTGAATCTCTCGGCGATCTGCGACCAGACAGCCTTGATCTCGGCCTTTATCAGCGTGTTGGCGGCGGAGCTTGCCTCGGCTCCCCTGATGTCCAGCCAATGGGTCGTGTAGGACGAGCCTCCGTTGTGGTCGATGGAACCGTCATGATGGATGTTGATGATCGTGTTGAGACCGGCCTCCTCGGCCCAATCCACAAGCTCGGCCACCCTGTCCAGACGGTCATCCAATTTGTAGTCCGGGGCTTCGCCTATGTGTCCCAGCCAGGTGACAGGAATCCTCACGGACTTGAATCCTTTGGCTTTCAGGCCCGTGAAAACAGCCTTGGTCAGTTTCTGCCCGTTTGTCCAATAGCCTTCAGTCGCCAACTCCGACTTGCTGTCAAAAGCATCCATCTGGTTGCCGATGTTCAATCCCAAGCCAAGCTTTTTCGCCATCTTCCAGGCTTCATTGTCACCTTCCTGAGGAATCCCGACCTCATCCGGATCAGTCGTCTTCTCCTTCCCCGGCTGCGAGACGGTCACGTCCTGCGAGAAAGATCCGCTCTTGATGGTGATGACCGCGGTACGAGCCTCATAGGTCTCGTTGGAAGCGACCTTGACAGGATAGTCAATCTTGTAGTTTGAATATGTCCCGTCAGTCACAGTGACCCAGTTCTGACCGGACACGGCGGTCGGTCTGGCGGAAGCCGTGACGCTTATGGTGAACTCTCCACCCTCGACAGCAGCCTCGTAACTTGTCGGAGACACGGTCATCGTTGTGGGAACCTCCGGCTCAGGAACCGGTGTTCCGTTCTCTTTCTCTCCGCAGGAGCAGAACATCGCGGCAGCGAAGAATATCGCCGAAAAAATCAATTTCATAATCCTTTAAAATTTTTCAAGTCCGTTTCACTTTGTCCTTTTCAGGCGGAATCCGCGGCATACCAGGACAACCGCCTGTGTTTTTTTGGATCCCGGGGGAGGTTTCACCCTCCCTCGGAATTAGAAGCTGTTTAAAAATAATTTCTCTTTTTTCTTATGCGGGAACCATTTTTAAACAGCTTATTATTCAACGGTACGGGCGCCGGACAATGTCAACCGACAGGCCGGCCCCGCACCCTTCGATTCTATAGGAAGGCTATCTTCTTCACGGTGACACCCTTGCCCTGTACGATGATGGCGCTGCCCCACCAAGCCTTGGTCGTCAGCTTCGCGAAGATCGGAGCTGTCGCCTTGAAGCTGATGTAACCCTTGCTGAAGGCCTCGGGAGAGTTCTCGGCATTGAACTGGTTGGCTGCATCCCCAGGCATGTTCAACTCGGAAAGACCGTTCCAATGACCGTCGAAAAGCTGGATCTGCCAGTCGGTCTCTGATTTGGCGGAGAAGTAGATTCGGATCTCGCAGTCCTCTTCCAGACCGGCGTTCACCCAATCGTCCTCCGTTCCGAGCGAGAGGTTGTTCTCGTAGTTGTCTCCGGTGTACTCCTCACCCTCCCAGATGACCTTCTCGGTCGCTCCGTAGTGGACGAGGCTGACACCCTTGATGACAACGCCCTCACCCTGACACTGGAACGCTCCGCCCCAGCCGGTGTCCTGATTGCAAAGAGCGGCCAGAATCTCAGCCGTCACGTTGAACGCGAAGTAACCGCCGGACGTGTCGCAATTGTCAGGGTTGATCGTATCGCCTCCGCCGATCTCGGCGAACTTGAACGCGTCTCCCCAGTGACCTGCGTAGGTCTTGAACTGCCACCAGTCGTTGTAGGCGGTGAAGTAAACCCTGATGACGTCTCCTTCTGCTATTCCGATCTCCTGGAAGGCGTTAGGCGCGCCCAGATAAGGGGAGTTGCCCCATCCTGCAAGATCCTCGGAGCCTTCCCAGATGTACGTCTCGGTGTAAGGAGCCGTGATCTCGAACGGAACAGGCCAGTTGAATGTCTCGCCGCTCACCAGTGTGATTCCAAGGCGATAGACTCCTGGACCAATTCCCTCAGGGATGCCGAACGACATGGCGTCTTCCGACCTGCTGACGAACGAGGTCACCTTCTTGCCCTTGATGGTGAGCGACTCGATGTTCTGGAGGTTCGTTCCGGTGATCGAGACAGAACGTCCCACGCTGAACGAAGGTTTTGTGAACGTGATGGACACCGCCTCGTCATAAGTGATCTCGACATTGGCGGAGACAGACTCGTAGCCGGCCGCGGAGGTCACGGTGAAAGGTCCGTTGTAGGCATCGCGGGCCACGGTGACGGTGGCCTTCTCCGGGCTGTCGATGACATATTCACAAGTGATGAACCCCTGGGGCTCGTCTCCGTTTTTGACATCGGTGACGAGGTCAAGGTCGGTTCCGACGATCTCTATCTTGTCCTTTCCGGCCACGGCAGCGGTCTTGTCCAAACCTGTCACCACCGGCTTCACGACCTCAATTTCAGGAGTCGAGGCCTGTTTGCCGGATCCGAGGGTGACGGTGACGGCTCCGTCCTTGGCAGCCGCCGGGATGTCCGCGTAGATCTTTCCGTCCTTGAGGACAAAGGAAGCCTCGGCGTTGACAAAGTCCACCTTGGTGACAAGGTCAAGGTTATCACCCGTGATCTCGACAGAGCCGCCGGCCTTATAGCGTCCGTCCTTGGCCATGGAAGCGATTCCGAGCTCCGCCACAGTGACGGTCTCGATCTCGCCGGCGTTGAAAGCCTTGCCGGCGAAAGAGGTCAATGTAATCTCTCCGTCGGTGGCAGAAGCGGGGAGATTGAACGTGATCTCCGTGGCGTCGTCACTACAGGTGAACTCCACTCCGGCGGCTCCGGCAAGGTCTATGGTCTGAATCATGTCCAGATGCTCACCAGTGACGGTGACGACATCACCGGACTTGTAGATGGCCTTCTTGGCTGTGACCACCGTAGGGTCGCCGACAGTCAGCTCCGTTTCTGAATAGATGATGTTAGGGATGGTCTGCTCGTCCACAAGCTCGTTCACGTCCCCGATGCGGATCAATCCGCTCAAAGCGTCGGAAGGAAGCTTGACCTTCAGCTCATGACGTGACTGGCTGACGAACTCGGTCACTCTGACATCGCCGCCGAAGATGACCTCCCGGACGATGTTGAGGTACTCGCCCGTAATGGTGATGACATCCCCGGAAAGAGCCTCGGCGGGAGCGAAGGAAGCGATTCCCATCGGCTCTGTGAAACTGATGGACGAGAGGCTGGAATATTCCTTTCCGCTCTTGTCCACTATGGTGATCTTTCCCGGTTCCGGACCTTCGAGAGGCACCGTGAAACGGATCTCGGACTTTCTGCCCGACTCCACCACAGTGAAGTCGGTGACAGAGACTCCTCCCGCAAGACGGATTTCGGACACGTCCTGAAGGTTGCTTCCAAGGATGCGCAGCTCACCTCCCCGCATCACCGGATCCGGTGCGAACGCGGCGAAAGTGACTCCGTCTCCATACGGATCAGTGTCGAGTTCCTTCTGTCCGCAGCCCGCCAGACCGGCAAGCGCGGCGCAAAGAGCGACAAGCGCTGAATATCTTAATGTCTTTTTCATATTCATGTTCTCCTTTCATTATTTGTAAGGGACCGCACGGATGTTGTCGATCTGGATCAACGGGGTACAAGGCGTACCTTCGCCGCTTGAGCTTCCCGCCGCGAAGAAAATTTCCATTCCGGCGAAAGAGTCGGCGGAGAGGACTCCAGAGGCTTTCGTTCCTCCCCAATCCCAGACGAACTCGGTGTCTATAGGGAATGAGACGGTTATCCACTTACCTCCCGTGTCGAATGAACCTGTTGCCTGCCAAGGTCTGTACATCACGCGAGGGAGGGAGATCGCTTCGTCATGGAAGTAGGTGTTGTTGGCGGTGCCGAGCGTACACATGGCAAGGCTTGAGAAGTAGATCTGCATCGGGCAGCCTGTCCAAGGATGGTCGGCAGGAATGCGCATCTCGAACTTGATGGCCATGTTGGAGAAGTTGGTGAAGTCCACGACCTTCGTAAGGTCGATTCCGTCAGGATCCTCATAGGTCTCAGGACTGTTCCAGTTGCCCGGCCAGTACTCGAAGTGGTAGCCGGTGTCGTTCCAGTCGGTGCCGTCGCACTTGAAGACAGTGGCGGCGTCGTAAAGCTGGAGATAGTTGCCGTCAAGCGAGTTCTCATCGGACTGGATCGTCTGGTCGTGCCAGCCGTGGTTCAGACGGGCGTTGTCGAAGTTGAAGAGCATTCCGCGGCTGTCCTTGTACTGGAAGACTGACTGGGCCGTTCCGGAAGCCGTCGTGACCTTGATCTTCCCTGGCTGCGCCCCTTCCGGAACGACCACGTCGAACGAACCGATCGTCACGTTGGAGATCTCGGTCGCCTCGGCGCCCGGGAACTCCACGGTCAGAGGCTCGGCGAAGTAGCTGCCGGTGACGGTGACGGTCTGTCCCGGCTCGGCCCACTCGAAGGACATTCCTGAAATCTTCGGAGAAGGAAGAAGAACCTTGAAGCCGTAATCGACCACGGTGCTGTCCTTCGTGATGAGGTACATCTTGTCGCTGGTGACATTCGGAAGGTTCTTCGGGACAGCCACGAGAATCGTGTTCTCGGTCATGAAGCTGGTGTTCAGAATCGCCTTCTGGTCGTTGAAGTAGATGTCGTGGACACTCTTGAGGTTCTCGCCCACGATGCAGACGATCTGCTCAAGGCTGGCCTGGGTGATCGCGATGTCATTGTCGGCCTCCCTGACGAAATCGATCGTCGGCTTGCCGTCGGCCTGACGGAAACGGTCAGGATAGTCCACCCTGCCGCAGGAAGAAAGGCCCGCGAGGAAGAGGGCGGCGGTCAAAGAAGACGCAAAATATTTTATGATAGGTTTCATTGCTTCCTGTGGTTAAAAATTATACTTGTAAGTCTCGCGCACATCGACGTGCACTCCAGGGACATCGGAGCCGACGTTAGGATTCAGAACGACATCCTCGCTCGGGAACGGCAGGGTGAACATGGAAGCCTTCACATCGACGAGTTCCTCGTCTCCCTTGTACTTGATTCCGGAGTTGTCCCAAGGATTCGCTCCAGGGCCGACATATTCTCCCGTAGAATCCAGAACATAGTTGGAGTAGGCCTTCGCAAGACCGTCATAGGAGGAACGCCTCTGCGCCTTCAGCTCGGCGATGCAGCCGTTCACATCGTAGTAGGAGCGGCGCACGAAATCGTACCAGCGGTCTCCCTCAAGGGCGAGTTCGAGGCGGCGTTCCTTCCAGACATCGTCGAAGGTGACGGAGGTCAGAAGGTCGGCTCCGGCGCGCTCACGCACCTTGTTGACATAGGTAAGGGCGGAGGATGCGTCTCCGGTCAGCACGCATGCCTCGGCATAGACAAGGTAAATGTCGCTGAGCCTGAGGATGTGCGTAGGGAGCTGGTTGCGCATGTTAGACGCATGCACTCCGAGAGCGGTCACATGGTCGGTGTCGTTGCCGTACAGATGCTTGCAGTAGTTGGCTCCGGACGCGCAGGCCCAGTCGCCGTTCGTGCTGTTCGGAGAATAGCTCGAATCATAGAAGAAACGGTAGAAGTCGAATCCGCCCAGGTCAGTCCAGTAATAGCTGTACCGGTCGCCGAACATCATCATCGTCGCGGCGCGACGGTCATCCTTCTCCTTGGACTTCCTGACCTCCGGATCATCGGCCGCGGACACTCCGAAAGCGTCCTGAAGGTCGACGGAAGGTCCCTTCCAGTCACCCCAGAGGTCGCCGAACTCATCAAAGCCGGTAAGTCCGACATCACACTGGATGGAGTTCTGGCAGGTCCAGTACCCCTGATCGCAAGTCCAGAGCCATGAGAAGAGGCATTCGCCCGTCTGCTGGAAGACCTTCGGGGAAAGACGGAAAACGTCTGAATATGAAGGTGTCAAAGACCTGCCGGAATTGTCGATGACATCCTTGGCGTAGTCACGCGCCTTGGCGAGATCCTCGCTGTCAAGCGTTCCGCTCACGCCCGCCTTGGTCAGATAGACCTTGGCGAGAAGTCCCTCGGCGGCATAGTAGTCGATGCGGTTGTAAACTCCGATGTAAGGATTCTTCGGAAGGAATTCCAACGCCTTCTCGAGAGTCATTATGATATACTCATACACATCGGCCTTCTCCACCTTTTCGATCTGGTTGTAGTCGCCCGCCTTGATCGACTCGGTGTTGTCGTGGATGATAGGCACGTCGCCGAAAGTCCTGACCAGCAGGAAATACGCCATCGCCTTCCACGAGAGGGCCTCGCCGATGCACTGGCGCTTCTTCGCCTCGGAAGGGCCTTCGGACTTGAGGATGTTGTTGATCACCGTGTTGCAGTGGGCGTTGACAGCCCAGAGGGAGTAGGCCATGTTCTTGAGGTCTCCGTCCGTTCCGTTGACGGTGAGGGTGTTGTAGGCACTCTGTCCCTGATAGACATTGCCGCACATGGTCTCGGAACCGTAGATGTAGAAGCGGATGATGTCATACCACGGAGAGTTGTAAAGGTAGTTGACTCCCTGCTCGCACTGGGTGTCGTTGGTGTAGTACTGCTCCGTAGTGTAGCTGTCCTCCGAAGGACGGTTCAGGAAATCGGAACAGGAAAGCGTCATCAGCGCGATGACCAGAGCCGGGGATGTTCTTATGATATTTTTCATTGTCATTTCCTCCATGTGTTAGAATGTGATGTTCAGTCCGAAGGAGCAGGTCATCGGTGAAGGATAACGTCCGTTGTCCACACCGAAGGTAAGACCGGTCGAATCCTGGGTGCTCGCGCCGACCTCCGGATCGTAGCCCGTGTACTTGGTGAACGTGTAGAGGTTCTGGATGTTGACATAGGCGCGCACGTTGTCGATCTTCACTTTCTTCAGCACCGCCTTCGGGAAGGTGTAGCCGAGGGTGATGTTCTTGATGCGGATGTAGCTTCCGTCCTCGATGTAGCGGTCGCTGAGGCGGTCGTTGTCATTAGGGTCGGAGACGGTAGGACGCGGAGTCTTGGTGTTCGGGTTGGAGACCGTCACATTGGTGATGTCCTCGTACCAGTTGCCGCTCGTGTAGGTCTTCTGGGCGTCGACAGGGACGAGTCTGGCGCGCTCGTTGACGGAGACGTGCTGGTTGACCCAGGCGCTGTTCATGTGCACAAGGCCGTTGAAACCCTGACCCATCATGTTGTAGTTCAGCACCTTGTTGCCGTAGGAGCCGTTAAGGAAGACACTGAGGTCAAGATTCCTGTAACGGAAGGTGTTGGTCCATCCGAAGGTGAACTTAGGAAGCGGCGAACCGATGTTGGTCTTGTCCTTCTCGTTGATCACGCCGTCCCCGTTGATGTCCTCGAACTTGAGGTCACCGACCCAGACGGTGGTGTTCTTGTTGAACACTCCGTCGGAAGGGTACTTCTCCGCCTTCGGAGAGTTCTGGATGTCCTCAAGGGAAGTATAGACTCCGGCGACCTTGTAGCCGTAGAAGTTGTAGAGGGACTGCCCCACCTCGGTGACGCTGACGATGTCGCTCCACTGGCCGTAGCCCACAAGCTGGGCGTTGGCCGTGCCGTCGAGGGACACGAGCTTGTTGGTGTTGAATGAAATCTGGAAGTTGCTGTCCCAGCCGAACCTCTGATGGTTGATCGGATGGGTGTCCAGAGTGATCTCAAGACCCTTGTTCTCGATGGTTCCGTAGTTTCCCTTAGGGGCCGCGAGAGCGGAGGATCCGTTGCCGTGCGTGCCCATGTAGGCCGGCAGGGTCAAGGACATGAGCATGTCTGACGACTTCTTGTCGTAAGCGTCGATCGTGACATTCAAGGCTCCGTCAAGGAATCCGAGATCGAGACCGATGTTGGTCTGAACCTGTTTCTCCCAGTGTATTCCGGTGTTAGGGATGTTGGAAGGACGCTGGCTGTCGCCGAGGGCGGAAGGCATCTTGCTCATTCCTGACTCCCAGGCTCCGGAGCCGATGTTGGCGTTTCCTGTCTGTCCCCAGCCGATACGGAGCTTACCGTTGTTCATCCTGACGGCCTGGGTGAAGCCCTGAAGGAACTTCTCGTTGGAGAATCTCCAGCTGCCCGCGAAGGAGTGGAATCCCGCCCAACGGCTGTCCGGACCGAAGTTCGAGGAACCGTCGTAACGGTAGGTGTAGGTAAACAGGTAGCGGTTGTCGTAATTGTAGGTCTCTCGGGTGAAGAACGAAGCCATCGCCGAAGAGCCGAAACCGGAGTTGACGCTCGGGTTGCCGGTGGCGAGCTTGAGGTTGTGGATCTCATCCGAAGGCAGACCCGTGTTGGTGCCGCTGAGGTAGTTGTAGGTGGACTCCCAGCACTCCTGGCCGACCATCGCGGTGACGCTGTGCTTTCCGAACTCGTTGGAATAAGTCAGGTAGTTCTTCAGCTGCCAGAACTTGCTGTTGTTCTTCTGCCAGCTCATGGAGTTGGAATTGCGGGTCCATCCTCCGAGGTTAACCATCGGCTTGTAGGTCTTGGCGTCGGAGGCGCTCACATCGAAGCCGACCTCCGCCCTGTACACGAAGTGCTTGACCGGAGTAAGCTCGGCGTAGATGTTTCCGGTGAGCTTCTGGCGGCCGAGCAGATACTCGTCCAGCATGGCGAGAGCGACAGGGTTCGCGCTGGTGTAGCCCTCGCGGACAGTCGTGGAGTAGTTGCCGTCGATGTCATAGACAGGGATGTCAGGCAGAGTGGAAAGGGAGTAGAAGATCACACCCTCGCCGCCATCCGCAAGCTTGAGGTTGTCGTTGGTGTTCGCGAAGGTGGCGTTGACACCGAGTTTGAACCAGTCCTTAAGCTGGGCATCGATGTTGGTGCGCACCGAGAAACGGTTGAATTCCGAACCGATGATCGTACCCTCCTGATCCATGTAGGAGCCGGAAATGTAGTACTGGACCTTCTCGGTGCCGCCCTGCGCGCTGATCTGATGCTGATGCTGGAGGGCCGTGCGGAAAATCTCGTCCTGCCAGTTGGTCCCCTTTCCGAGAACGGACGGGTCGGAGTACCAGGAGTTGGCAGCATATTCACCCAGAGAGGCCATGTCGTTGTAGTATTCGGCATATTCCCGGAGGTTCATCATGTCGATGCGGCTGGTCTGGCGGGAAACCGCGAACATTCCGTCGTAGGTGAATTTCGCCTCGCCGGCCTTTCCTCTCTTGGTAGTGATGAGGACCACGCCGTTGGCGCCCTGCGCACCGTAGATCGCGGTCGCGGACGCATCCTTGAGAATCTCCATGCTGAGGATGTCGGAAGGGTTGATCGTGGCCAGAGGCGAGATCGTGGACACTTTTCCGTTGCCCAGACCGCCGAGACCGAAGTCGCTGCCCGAGTTGCCCCCGCCCTGGACGATGACACCGTCAATGACGTACAGAGGCTCCGCATTGGCGTTGACGGTGGCCTGTCCGCGCACGCGGATGGAAGATGACGAACCCGGCGCTCCTGAAGTCTGCACGGCGGACACACCGGCCGCGCGGCCCTGGAGCGACTGGTCAAGGTTCGTGATGACCGAACCTTTGAGGTCGGTCTCTTTCATGGAGACCGAGGCTCCGGAAAGGTCGCTCTTCTTCATCGTACCGTAGCCGACCACAACGACCTCGTCGAGAAGTTCATTGTCTTCGACAAGAACCACATCGATCTTCGTCTTGCCGGAAACGGAGATTTCCTGCGCCACAAAACCGATTGATGAGAACACAAGAACCGCGTTGTCCTTGACCGTGATTGTAAAGTTACCGTCCAGATTCGAGATGGTACCATTCTGCGTACCTTTCTCCTGGATGCCGGCTCCGATGACGCCAAGCCCGGACTTGTCCTTCACGGTACCGGTCACGGTCTTCGTCTGAGCCCAAGCCGCCAGTGAACTTCCGAGGAAGAACACCAGCAGACATGTCAATAGCTTACTTTTCATGCTATCAGATTTTAGATTTACGTTATTATATATGTTGTTTCATTGTTTCATGCCAAACCCGGCAGACACAAAGATCCGCTCCGGCTCTAAGAACCGAAGCCCGAGGAAAGGTTATTTCCATGCGTTGTCGAAAACAGGACGGCGGTTCCGGCAATGCCGGAACACCCGCCACCGGGGAAGTCAGGATCCTTATACCCCCCCCCGATGTGCGAACTCATTGTGAACGAGCAGATTAAGACTGCAAGAATTAATTGATTACGTTTCAAGTGTCACTAATTTTGTCAATGTTGCAAAATTACGCACATAAGGAAACGAAAACAAATACAATTTTGATAAATAATGCAAATATTCCGCTACACTATGACCTTTTTCTTCTTGTACATCGAGCGGAACTCGTGCGGGGTGACCCCCTTGCGGGACTTGAAGACCCTGTTGAAATTGGACAGGTTGTTGAATCCGCAGGAGTAGCAGATCTCGGAGACGTTGGACGTGGTGTCCACAAGCGCCCTCGCGGCGTTGCCGAGCCTTATGTCAATCAGATAGGAAGAAAGCGTCTTGCCCGTACGGAGCCTGAAGAAGCGGCTGAACGAACTCGGGCTCATCCCCACGAGATCCGCCAGCTCGGGGAGCGTGACATCCTCGGCATAGTGCTGGTTGATGTATTCCTTGACCTTCATCACCCTGCGGCTTTCGGTGTCCCTCGGAGAATGGGCGAACGAGCTGCTGGCCAGTTCTCTGGACTCGCAGCGGGATAGGATGTAAAGCAGGTGAAGGCAACCTATGAACTGCACGAAGCTGTCCTTCTCATTCACCACTGCGTTGATCTGGGAATATGCGTCCAGGATGGCGCCGAGAGGGAAGGAAAGCCCGTGGCTCGCCCTGTCCAGCATCTTCCTGATGCTTGCGAACTGATTCCGTCCGATGAGGCCTGCGCTGAACAGATCCGGAGAGAACTGGATGGTTATCTCCCTGATGTCCGGAGACTTGCACGAACCCTGCTCCCAGACGTGCTCCAGATTCTCGCCGGCTATGAGGACAAGGTCATAGTCCCCTATCGTCTCGACGCTGTCCCCTACTATGCGGCGCACCCCGGGTGCATTCTGAATGAAGTTCAGCTCGTACTCCCTGTGTCTGTGGAGCGGATAGGTGAACTCCTTCTTGTGCCTTTCAACGATGTAGAAGCAGTCCCGCTGGGAAAGCCCTGATATTTCCGAAAACACTTGTGACATAGCATGGCAAATATAATACTTTTTTAACAAATTTTTAACGTATTAATCCACCAAACCGATTATTGTCGGATGAATATGGTAACTTTGGGGTCATGGACAGACAATCGATTCTCGCGGAGCTGGAGGGGGACATCCTTCCTTTCTGGATGCGGCGGATGACCGACCCGAAGGGCGGCTTCCTCGGCAGGATGGACGGAGGCGGCAGCATCATTCCCGGGGCGGAGAAAGGGGCGATCCTCAACTCCCGCATCCTCTGGACGTTCGCCGCGGCGTACAGGGTGCTCCGCAAAAAGGAATATCTCGACACCGCGACAAGAGCCTTCAACGAAATCCGGAACCGCTTCACTGACAAGGAATATGGCGGCCTCTACTGGAGCCTCGACTCCGAAGGCCGGCCCAAGGACACGAAAAAGCAGTTCTACGCCATAGCGTTCGCCATCTATGGACTGGCGGAATATTCCAGGGCTACAGGGGACGGGGAGGCTTTGGATCTTGCCAAGTCTTTCTACCGCTGCATAGAAGGTCACAGCTACGACCCTACAGGAAACGGCTACATCGAGGCCCGCACCCGCGAATGGGGCGGGATCGGGGACATGCGCCTTTCCGACAAGGACCAGAATGACGCGAAGACCATGAACACGCACCTGCACATTCTTGAAGGGTACACCAACCTCTACAGGGTGTGGAAGGATGCCGGGTTGAGGGAAAGGCTCGAAGGTCTCGTCAACATATTCATTGACAGGATTGTCCGCTCCGACGGGCATCTCGGACTTTTCTTCGGGGACGATTGGACTCCGCACTCCACCGCCGTCTCCTACGGCCACGACATCGAAGCCTCCTGGCTGCTTGACGAGGCCGCCGAGGTGCTGGGAGACAAGCCCTTGGCCGCCAAGGTCAAGGCGGTCTGCGCCAAAGTCGCCTCCGCCGCGATGGAAGGCTTCACCCCTGACGGAGGGATGATTTATGAATATGATCCCGCGACCGGCCGCCGGGACTCCGACCGCCACTGGTGGGTCCAGGCCGAGACTGTCGTGGGCTGCGTCAACCAGTATCAGAAAACCGGCGAGGCAGAATGGCTCGAAGCCGCCAACGCCGAATGGTCTTTCATCCGCCGCCACATCATCTGTCCAGGCGGCGAATGGTACTGGAGTCTCCGCTCCGACGGCACCCCGGACACCGCCGACGACCGCGCCGGCTTCTGGAAATGCCCCTACCACAACGGCCGCATGTGCCTTGAGATCCTCGAAAGGGGGCTCTGATCAAGACTCAATGGTCTGCCGCGGAGATGCGGAGTTTCCGGCCGACAGCTTTCCACGAAGGCATCTTCTTGAAGGTGCGGCGGACAGGCTCGACATCGTACAGAAGGAAGAGCAGCAGGGCGGCGCAGCCGGCAAGGCAGGTCCAGCCGAAAAGGGTCTTTATGCCTGACATCATCGGCGACAGGGCGGCCATCTTCGCCGACAAGCCATCAAGGTGTTGGCCTTCAGACAGTCCCGGAACGAAGCGTACGGCATAGTCCGCCACATAGTAACGCAGCGAGTGTGAATATGCCGCCGAGGCAACGGACTCCACAAGTCCGTTCCGGATGAACCCGCAGATGGTCAGCCCCATGAAAAAGTGCTGGAAAGGCATCTTCTCCTCAAGGTAGATGGTAAGGACGGCGAAGAACACGGCATAACCGAACGTCCTGCACGCCGTCGGAAAGTAAAACGACCCTATGCCGGTGTCCGGAGAGATTGTGAAATACATCATGACATGGTAGCAGAGCATCGCTCCGAACCCGAGGGTAAGAAGCCTGGTGTAGTTCAGTTTCAGAACCTTTATCCAGAACACCACGAAAAGGCATCCGGTGACAACTCCTACATATTCCATGACGGAGAATCTTGTCATCGTCATCGGCCCGTAACCCAGTACGGAGGACAGGAACACGTTCTGCAGCGATTTCGACCCCGCCGACATCAGCTCGCACACCGCGAACAGCGCAAGGACGGGAAACACTCCCTTGTAGGTGAAGGCCTTCGGTGAGATGAACGGATGTCTGATGTGCAGCATCCTTGCCACACACAGCCACAGTGTCACCGCGAACATCAGGCAGACCGCCAGGAACACCTTTCCGTCGAACCAGTTGTAATGCTCCCCGTACGTGAACAGCCATATGGTCTCCAGAAGCGTAAGCGACCACAGCGCACACCCGAGCCAGTCCATGCTTATCATCGGCAGTTTCGGCATGATCCGCACGTTCCTTGTCAATGTCAGCACGCACAGCATCACGACCATCAGAAGTCCGATCATGAACCAGTGCATAGCCTGCCATCCGCCGAAGAAGTACGCAAGATTGTTGGCGATCAGCGAGGACAGGCTCATGTTACCGATGATGATGATGTAGAGAAACGGGAAGAACCTTGTGAAGTCCCGCCCGGGAGCCATCCAAAGCTGGATGTTGGACATGCACTCGAACGTGCCGCAGAGCTTGAAGAATCCGGCGACGAACGAGATCACGCACAGGAGCGGCAGACTGTGGACCTTCAGGCAAAGGAAGTTGCACACGGCGATGACAGCGGCGGCGTTCAGCAGAAGCTGCCTGTTGGTGTACCTGAACTTGAACCGGAAAAGGAACGGGAACGGCATGCAGACTCCCACCACGCCGCAAAGCCCGACCATCATGATGTCCTCCCGCATGAAGGATGTGGCTCCGACCATTTGCGTAAGATTGCCCAGATATATTCCTCCGCTCAGCTGGAAGACCATCGCGAAGAAGACGTAGATCCACGGGCGGACGCACTCGGGGACGAACTCCCGGTACATCGGCATCGAAAATTCCATCGGTGGTGTTTGCGCTGACATCAGTAGAGTACCTCCGTCTCCACGTTGAGTCCGGCAAAAAGTTTTTCCCGGTCAGTCTCGTCCAGATCTGTCAGCTCAATGCGCACAGGCACTCTCTGTTCCACCTTTACGAAGTTACCGGTGGCATTGTTCACTGGAGCCGACAGCCAGGCCGACCCGGTGGCGGAGGAAAGGGACTCCACCCTGCCGCGGAACTCTTTCCCCGGGATGGCGTCAGCCTTGATTCTCACCTCATTGCCTACAGAGATGTGCTTCAGCTGAGTCTCACGGTAGTCGGCGATCACCCAGACTCCCGCATCATCAACGACGCGAGCCAGCAGCTGCCCCGGCTGCACGAGCTGTCCAAGATGAATGTCCCGACGTCCGATCCTGCCGTCGCAGGGAGCCACGATGACCGTGTAGGACAGATCCAGTCTGGCCAGTTCAAGGGCGGAACGCGCCACATCCACCAATGCGGCGCTCTGCCCCAGACGTCCGGTCTGCTCGTTCCTGCTCAAGGACGCGGAATTACGCTGCCGCAGCACCTGCTCGTAACGGGCCTTGGCAGTCCTGTACCTTGTCTCCGCGGCATCGTACTGCTGACGGGTCACGGCATCCTTCGCAAGCAGGGCCTTGTAGCGTGAATAGTCGCTTTCGGCGTTGCGAAGATTCTCGGCCGCCTCCTCTATTCCCGAATCAAACACCGTGACGTTGCTCTCAATGGTCTTGAGTCCGGCGGCGTCTGTGGATTTCCCGGACAGGGTCCTTTCCAGATCCGCCTCGGCCTGGGCCACTCTCAACCTGTACTCAGAATCGTCAATGATGACCAATGTGTCCCCCTTGCGTACCCGGCCGTAGTCCTCGAAACGGATCTCCTTGATGAAGCCCTGCACCCTGGCGTTGACAGGGACGATGTGTCTGTCAACCCGCGCGTCATCGGTGTATTCCACTCTCCCGAAATGGACGAAACGGGAACAGACGTACCCCACGCCCGAGAGCAGGATCAGAATCACTGCGGTGTTGTATAGCCTCTTGATTGTTTTTTTGCTTGTCATTGTATGGTGATTTATGTGAGCGGCACGACGAGGCCGCATGAGTTATTATAATATTCCGGCGACATATTTCAATTTGTACAGACGGTACTGCCTTTCAGCCTCGGCGTCGGACACTCCGATCTCGGCATCGAGTTTCACGTTGAACGCATCCAGCATGTCCGTGACGAGGGCAAGCTGCTCCATGTACCGGTCATGGACCCTCTGGTAGTTCTCCGTGGCGAGCTGAAGGCTTTTCCGGCATGTCTCAAGCTCTATGAACGATTGGGTGTAGTCCGTGTAGGCCTGCCTGACATCGTTCCGGAGAGTCTCACCGGCCACATCCGCGGCCTGACGCGCCTGACGCGCAGCGAAACCGGCCTGGCGCAACTTGCTTTTGGACTTGTACAGGGAGCCGAAACTGTAGTTTACGCCAAGTCCCACGTACCAGATGTTCAGATTTTTGTCGATCGGCGGAACCTCGAAAGTGATCGGGCCGTTGAAGCCGTCATGGGCGACAAGAGCCAGACTTGGAAGCATCTCCGCCTTCACGATCCTGCGCTGTGTCTCGGCCGTGCCGCTTTCGATTTCCGCCAGACGGATGGACGGAGACGACCGCCTCGCGGTCTCCTGCCAGTCAGCGAGACTTGAACATTCAGGAGCCGGCTGCTCCGGCAGCGATGCCCCGATCACCGCACCCTCCTGAAGGCCGAGGGTTTCGCGAAGATTATGGTTAAGCACTTCCGCCGTGTTCCTCAACCTGACAAGTTCCAGGGAAAGCGTTTCCAGCCTGAGTTCATAGCGTGTCACATCATTGGCCAACGCCAATCCCTGTTCCCGCTTTGCCTGGATGTCCTCTATCAATCTGCGCGTGAGGGAGATGTTCTCCTCATAGACCTTTATGTCGTTGCTGATTCTGTACAGGTCGAGGTATTGCCCGGCCGCCATCAGGCGCAGCCCTTGCCGGGACTTGTCCAACTCCGCGGTCGAGCGGGCCAGCCCGTGTCCGGCCATCTCTATGCCCGCATTGACGGCTCCTCCGGCATAGATGACCTGACTGGCGTCCACCGTGAATCCATTGCCGAAATGAGGAGAGTCCGTCCTTGTGAATCCGGAGAAGTCCCTGTCAGTCAGGAACGCGTCTCCGATGCAGCTCACGTTCACAGACACGTCCACATCGGGAAGCCTGGCATCTTTGGCCGCTTTCACACCTTCTTCCGCCGCGTCAACGGCCGTCCGCAGCATCCGGACAGTCCGGTTCCGGGAATCAATCATCCCGAACACATCCTCAATCCCAAGAGCAAGAGTGTCCGCGGATGTCTCCACTGACGCGGGACTCACCGTTTCCTTTTCCCGCAGGGCTTCCGGAGAGCCGCACACCATCGCGGAAACCGCCGCACAAATAATCCATCTTATCATTTCATTCCGATTTTCGGGATGCAAAGGTAGGACGGAAATGACGTTCAGCCATTGGACAAAACAGGTTAAAAATGGGACATTCCGGAACATTTATGGCATTTCGTAATATAATTGCCGATATTTGTGGTACAAATTGGAATAAGACTTATGGACAAGGAAGTGATGTTCAACTCCGAGGCGCATCTCTACAGCTCATTGCCCGACACCGAAAGAATATGCCCGGACGGAATGATGAAAAACGGTGCGATACTCCTGTGCAGAAAGGGGACGGCTGAGATCCTCGTGAACTACAAGCCGTTCAGCATGCCGGAGGAGTCCGTGATGACGCTTTTCCCGGGAGACCTCGTGACCACATCGGACAAGTCATCCGATTTCTCGCTTGACGCTCTGGCATTCAGTCCGTCAATCCTCAGGGAAGCGAGCCTTGACCTTGAACAGACCGTCTATTCCTCACTGAGGGAGGACCGGTGCAGGGGCGGGTCTCCGATCGTCTCCAGAATAGTCTCCTGCATGTTCGGGCTTCTTGAAGCGTATTTCCGTCAGCCGGACTGCATGTGCCTGGGCCGTCTCGTGACATGTCAGCTGAAAGCTTTCTTCATCGGGTTCCACGACTATCTGATCAGGTTCCCGGGACAGGCTCCGCCGCCGGAGGGATCGAAACGCAAGAGAACTCTGTTCGATTTCTTCATGAGAACTCTGGAGCAGGATTACAGGAAGTCCAGGGATGTCGGTTACTATGCCGAAAGACTGAACATCACTCCGAAGTACCTGAACCTGATCTCACGTGGCGTCGCCGGCCACAACGCCAAGGCGATAATCGACCATTATGTCATACTGAAGCTGAAGATCGACCTGTCGGAAAGCGACAGATCCCTGAAACAGATCGTCTGGGACTACAACTTCAGCGATGCCTCGTTCTTCACCCGGTATTTCAAGCTGCACACCGGCATGACCCCTCTCGCCTACCGCAAGGCCAACTACCCGTAACGATTTCACATCCACAAAGAGACAAACTGCGGAATATTTTTATAACTTTGTAAGTTCAATACTTACAGAAAAGAAATGGAAGAAGCGAAAAAACCGGCGGCCGAGGAGCCGAAAAGACTCAACTTTCTTGAGGAGATAATCGAAGATGACCTGAAGTCCGGAAGAGTGAATAGCGTGATGACGCGTTTCCCTCCGGAGCCTAACGGGTACCTCCATCTCGGACACGCGAAGAGCATCTGCATCAACTTCGGCCTCGCTCAGAAATACGGCGGCAAGACCAACCTGCGTTTCGATGACACCAATCCGACCAAGGAGGACACTGAATATGTCGATTCGATCAAGGAGGACATCCAGTGGCTCGGATTTCAGTGGGAGAAGGAACTTTACGCTTCCGACTATTTCGACCAGCTTTACGCCTGGGCCGAGCAGATGATTGAGCGCGGCCAGGCCTACGTCGATGACCAGACACAGGAGGAGATCAGCAAGGGACGCGGCACCGTGGACAAGCCGGGTACCGAGAGCCCTTACAGGAACCGCACAGTGGAGGAGAACCTCCTGCTTTTCAGGGACATGAAGGCCGGCAAGTACGCCGATGGAGAGAAAGTTCTCCGCGCGAAGATCGACATGGCCTCCCCGAACATGATGTTCCGCGACCCTATTCTCTACAGGATCAAGCACGCCTCGCATCACCGCACGGGCGACAAGTGGTGCATCTACCCGATGTACGACTTCACCCACGGCCAGTGCGACTCCATAGAGCACATCACCCACTCCATCTGCACACTTGAGTTCGATGTGCACAGGCCTCTGTACGACTGGTTCATCAAGACCCTTGAGATCTGGCCGAGCCATCAGTACGAGTTCGCCAGACTGAACCTCACCTACACTCTGATGAGCAAAAGGAAACTCCTTGAACTCGTCCAGAAAGGTCTCGTCTCAGGTTGGGACGACCCTCGTATGCCTACCCTCTGCGGAGTGCGCCGTCGTGGCTACACCGCCGAGGCCCTCAAGATGTTCTGTGAGAAGATCGGAGTCTCCAAGCGCGACCAGATGATGGACATCCAGCTTCTGGAGTGGTGCGTACGCCAAGACCTCAACGCAAGGGCAAACAGGTACATGGTCGTCCAGAAGCCTCTGAAAGTCACTCTCACGAACTGGGAACCGGGCAAGGTGGAATGGTTCGACTGTCCTCTCAATCCGGCCGAGCCGGAGGGAGCCGCCCGCAAGGTTCCGTTCACGGGGGAATTCTACATCGAGCGTGACGACTTCATGGAGGATGCGCCGAAGAAGTTCTTCCGCCTCAAACCGGACGGAGAGGTCCGCCTGAAATACACCTACATCATCAAGTGCGAGGAAGTCGTCAAGGATGCGGATGGCAATGTTGTCGGGCTCAAGTGCACCTACGACCCGACCACCAAGCCGGGAGGCGGTGAATGGCGCTCAGTCAAAGGCACTATCCATTGGGTTTCAACCGAATATGCCAAGGAGATCGAGATCCGCAACTATGACCGTCTCTTCGTCAAGGAGGACATGAACTCCATCCCTGACGACAAGGACTACAAGGACTTCCTCAACCCCGAGTCCCTGACAGTCGCCAAGGGCTACGCCGAGCCGGCACTTCTGGAGGACAACTCCGGCATCGCCGTCCAGTTCGAGCGGGCAGGGTACTACTACAAGGATCCGGACAGCATCGGGGGCAAGGTCATATTCAACAAGACGACAGCCCTGAAGGACTCCTACAAGCCCGAATAGCGGAGGTGGGATGCATCTGCCTCTTTTCATAGCCGGGCGGTACCTGTTCGCGAAGAAGTCACACAATGTGATCAACATCATCTCCGCGATCAGTGCTGTCGGCATGGCCATAGGGACAGCCGCTCTTGTCATCATCCTTTCTATTTACAACGGCTTCGACGAGTTGGTGAAATCCACCTTGAGCAACGTCGAGCCTGACATTCTCATCTCTCCGGCGAAAGGCAAGGTCTTCATCCCGAATGGCGCGGCGTTCGACCGGATCAAGGCTGATCCGATGGTTGAGGAGTATAACCTCGTCCTTCAGGAGAATGTGTTCGTGGACTATGACGGTCATCAAGGAATAGCCAAGGCCAAGGGTGTGGACAGCGCCTTCGAAGCCGACTCCCCTCTTGCGGAACACATCACGAACGGGGAGTTCTCTCTGCACAAGGGGCAATTGCCACAGATGGTTGTCGGGGCCGGACTTGCCTACAGGATGGGAATGAACCCGGCCTTTCTTGCCTCGGCGGAACTGTATTTCCCGATAAGGGACAGGAATTTCTCCCTTGCCAATCCTGCGGCCTCCATCGAATCGGTGCGGATGCGCCCATCTGGAATATTCTCGGTCAACCAGCAGATTGACAACGACCTTATGATCGTGCCGATTGAGGAGATGAGAAAGCTGCTTGGCTATGAGGAAGAGGTCTCAGGAGTTGAGATCCGCCTGGCCGAAGGAGCGGCGGCGAAAGACATCCGGGCCGCGGTCAAGCATATTCAGAAAGAGTTGGGGCCTGACTTCAAGGTCCTGGACCGCTTCCGCCAGAACCCGTCGCTCTACAAGATGATGCGCTACGAGAAAGCGACCATCTTCCTCATCCTCACTTTCGTCATCATCATCATCGCCCTGAACATCTTCGGCAGCATCACGATGCTCATCATCGAGAAGAAGGATGACATCGAGACTTTCCGCAGCCTCGGAGCCACAGACCGGATGCTCCGCCGTACCTTCACCCTTGAAGGCTGGCTGATCTCGCTTCTCGGCCTCGCCGCCGGCCTTGTCGTCGGCATAGGATTCTCCCTTGCCCAGCAGCATTTCGGCTTCATAAAGATGCCCGGCAGCTTCCTCGTGAACGCCTACCCCGTCATCCTCCAGTGGCAGGATGTCCTCGCCACCATCGCCGGCGTGGCCCTTATCGGCTACATCATCGCCCTCCTCCCCGTCCGCCGCAACATCCGGTAAAACGGCTTGACATCAACTGCCACAAGGCATGCTCTACAGACGTTTCATCAGGTTTTCCCTCACAGAAGAATGTTCATAAAGACATTGTTTATCTCTTCCTGATCGTTACGGGAACTTCCATCCCCGGATCCTTGCCATCCTGCGGGACCAAGAGGAGGAATGCGAGAAACTTGCCTTCTGCCGGCTTATGTATAACTGTAAGCCTACACCAAGACTTTTCCTCGGCGACAGGTGAATGAAGCGGTCTGTAATTATTGCATCGGGATGATTTTTACGACCGATAATACACATCCTCCAAAATTTGTCGTATATTACAGTCTGAAATCCGCTTCAGGATTGCGGACGGGTATGAGGATAGATGGCATGGTTGATATTGGCGCACAAGCCTTAAGTGATGATGAAAATAAGTTGGTAAGGTTTTGTGAAGGATTTTTGTGGATAAATTTGTTTGTGAAGAAGGAGTGTGCCGGTGGCATACGACCGATGAACAAATAAATTCAGACCGAAAAGACGAGCAAAAGCACCAAGTTATTTTTTAGGGATCACTAAGTGTATCAGGACAGAGGTATGGACAGAAGAAAATTCATAAAGATAGGAGCCGGAGCGGTTGCCGCCGGAGCGATGTACAGGTCTATGGTTCTGCAAGCGGCGGAGTGTTCCGCCGGCCACAAGGCTTCGGATGACATCACGGCGGGATATTCATCCGAAGCAGGGGAAGCCGGAAAGGGGGATCTGCTTGTGAGGTTTCTTGGCACTGGAGCCGCGGACTGGAACGGCATGGATGAGAGAGGAGAATTGAGGAGGCTTTCGAGTGTGCTCCTTGACAACCGCATCCTGATTGATTTCACCACGTCAGACGCCGATATGCTCCCGGTGGGATTCAAACGACCGGATGCCGTATTCTATACTCATTCTCATTCAGATCATTACAACGCCAAAGCTGCAATCGAGACACTCCATGCAAATGTTGTCTATGTAGGAGAGACCTGGCTCGAAAGGGCAAAGGCGGATTTCGCCGTATCAGCCTCCGAACTCGGGGAGCATGCGCCAAAGGTCATAGGCCTTGCAATCGGACAGATGACGCGATGCGGTGACATCACGATCACGGCTCTTCCCGGCAACCATGCGACAGAAGACGACAACGAGCAGACGCTGATTTATCTGATCGAGAAAGGGTCCGTGCGTGTCCTGTATGCGACCGACACCGGAGGGATTCCAGTCAGGGCCGCCAGAATCGTCGGGATAGACGCACACATCGCTGGCGGGAAGCCGATAACGGGGCTCATCATGGAAGCCACAATGGGAATCGGTCACGATGAGGATTTCAGAATATACACCCATTCAAGCGTGGGTACTGTTCTTCGGACCGCCCATGTCCTTCAGGCCACCGGAAGGCTCAACTCGCCACTGGGTCAGCCTGTGTACCTAACCCACATGGCAAGAACACTACACGGCATCCAGGCTCAACTTGACGCGAGTCTTCCACCGCCTCTTCGCGCCGCCTACGACGGCCTGGAAGTCATATTCAGAGGCTGATTCAACGAACAAGCAAAACAACAACAATTTATGAGACTTGTCGGAAATATTCTATGGCTCGTTTTGGGAGGTCTGTTGGTCTCCCTCGGCTACTTCATCGCAGGATTGCTTTATTGCGTGACCATCGTCGGAATCCCGTTCGGGTACCAATTATGGAAGTTCGGGGTGTTTTCGCTGTGGCCGTTCGGAACGGACGTGGTGGACGGGGACAACTCCGGAGGTTGCCTCAGCATATTCATGAACGTACTTTGGATTCTGCTGGGCTGGTGGGAGATCGCGGCGGCACACCTCGTCTTCGGAATCATCTGCTGCATCACGATTGTGGGAATCCCGTTCGGACTCCAGCATTTCAAGATGGCGCTGCTTTCCGTTTTGCCGTTCGGAAAGACATTCCGGAAAGAGTAAGGCCACCTGGAATCATTCTTGTGCCTCCTTCATCGGCGAAAGCCCCATCTCGGCGGCCTTGAGGCGCATGAAAGTGTCGGCTTCCTCGAAGTTGTTGCCTATCCGACCGTCCAGGATGGCCTCTTTGACATATTCCTTGAGAACTCCGATCTCGCGGCACGGGCTTAGGCCGTAAACTTCCATGACATATTCACCGGTGATCGGGTTCTTGAAGTTGCGGATGGCGTCTTTGGCCTCGACCTCGACGAGTTTGCGTTTGACGAGTTCGAAGTTCTGGCGGATTCTGGCGACCTTTACGGGGTTTTTCGATGTGATGTCAGCATTGCACAGAAGCATCAGATCGTCGATCTCATTGCCGGCGTCGAAGAGAAGACGGCGCACTGCGGAATCCGTAACCTCTTCATCCACAAGGGCGATAGGACGGTGATGCAGACCCACGAGCTTTTGGACATATTTCATCTTCTCGTTCAGAGGCATCTTGAGAGCCTTGAATATTCTGGGGACCATCTTCGAGCCGACAACCTCGTGGCCGTGGAATGTCCATCCGGCCGAAGGATCGAAACGCTTGGCGGCGGGCTTGCCTATGTCATGCAGCAGAGCCGCCCAGCGGAGCCAGACATTCGGACTGGTGCGGACTGACTCCACGAAACTGTCACCGCCCTCGTCCGGGGTATAATCCTTGAGTGTGCCTGCGGCGATGCCCTCAACCTCCGATGCCGCCACATTGTCAACGACCTGGAGAGTGTGCGAGAAGATCTCCTTATGCCCCTTTCCGTCAACCGATTCCACGCCTTTGAGCTTCAGGAGATCCGGAAGGATATATTCAAGAAGTCCGGTCTCGTCCATCAGTCTGAAGCCCATCGACGGGTGCGGCGTGACGAGGATTTTGTTGAGTTCCTCGACTATGCGCTCTTTTGAAAGGATTGTCATCCTGTCGCGCATGTTCCTCATCGCCCGCAAGGATTCCGGAACGATGGTGAACCGCTGCTTCGGAGTGCTGAGCTTCGTGGCGAAACGGATGGCCCTGAGCATCCTAAGAGGATCGTCGCTGTAGGTCTGCTCCGGTTCCAGCGGAGTTCGGATTATTCCCGCAGCAAGGTCACGGATGCCGCCGAACGGATCTACAAGAGCGCCGAAGTCCTCCTTCTGGAGACTGAATGCCATCGCATTGATTGTGAAGTCCCTGCGGGCCTGATCCTCCTCAAGCGTCCCGTCTTCGACGATCGGCTTCCGGGAATCGTGGCGGTAGGACTCCTTGCGGGCGCCGACGAACTCGATCTCAGCCCCGTGCCACTTCAGCATCGCGGTGCCGAAGGTCTTGAATATGGACACGTTGCAGTGCCGGCGGTCTATTCCCTCAATCTTCGCGGCCACGGCCTCGGCGAGTTTGATACCACTCCCCTCCACCACAATGTCAATGTCATCGTTCGGTCTGCCGAGGAAACAGTCCCGCACATAGCCACCTATCACGAAAGCCCTTACGTTCAATTCCCTGGCAGCCGCCGAAACTATTCCGAAAATCGGGCTGTCAAGATATCCCTGTGTTATTGTCGCACCCATATTCCTTTATTTCTGCATTGTCTCCCAATCCGGGAAAGATTTCATCTGAGAGTAGGTCTCCCCGTCACGCGCGAAGCCGAAAGTCTTCAACCCGTTGGTTATCACCACGTATTTCACATTGAGCACCAAGTTGTACCTCAATGCCTGTTCCAACACTTCCCTATTCATCGGCACATCCTCCCGCTTGCATTCCACCACCATCAGAGGAGCCGTGTCCCGTCCGTAGATGAGGATGTCCGCGCGGAAGTCCTTTCCTCCGAATCTCATCCCCACCTCGCTCATCATCATATATTCAGGCACCTTCAGTCTGGTTTTCAGCACGCCGATGAACCACTGCCGGACTTTTTCCTCCGGCGTCAGCGCCACCGCTTTCTTCCTGAGCGGATCCCAAACCTTCCGTTGTTCCTTTTTTTCAAGATTCATGAATATGCCGATTACAATTTATGAACGCTCCCGCCCTCCGGCTTCAGCGCGCGATGGTAAATGTCATCAACCACCAACCCTGAAAGAGTCATTCCGAATATGGCCGTGACATGGGCGGTCGTGCCGTTGATCTGAGCCTTCGAGGAACACCATTCGTGGTTCAGAAGATCCGGATCCCCCGGCCCGTCCTGAGCCTTGGGGCACATGCACTTCTCCGTGCCGCAACTTTGGCAGTGCCCTCTGTTCGGTAGCACCTCATCATCGTACACGCACAGGAAAGTCTTGGACGGCAACGTCTTGGCCCGTTTCATCTTCTTTCTTATCGCCGCCCCCAACGGACATCCTCTCACGCTCCAGAACTCCGCCACCTTGATCCTGAGCGGATCCACCTTAAGCGCCGCTCCCAAAGAGCAGTAGAACCTGGCCGTACTGGCCGTGGCCTTCAGTATCAGATGCACCTTATCCTTCAGAGAATCAACCGCGTCAATTACGTAATCATATTCATCAAGATTGAACCGTCCCGCCGTTTCCTCGTTGTAGATCTGTTGGATCGCGGAGATCTCGGCCTTCGGGTTGATCTCCAGAAGACGCGCCTTCAGCGCATCCACCTTCACCTGTCCCACCGTCTTTGTAGTCGCCATCAGCTGCCGGTTTACATTCGTGATGCAGATTCTGTCCGAATCCACAAGCGTCAGTTTCGCCACGCCGCTCCGCACCAGCCCTTCCGCACACCAGCTGCCCACTCCCCCGATCCCGAAGATGATCGCTCTGGTGGCTGCCAGCGCCTCCATCACATCATCGCCCAGAAGCAGTTCAGTCCGGTTGTATATCGCCTTTTCTATCGTGTTCATCGCCATAACCTGCAAATTTAATCATTTCCGCACATCTATCCATCATTTTCAGACCGCACATTTTTTCATCGGAACTTGAAACAAATCCGGAATATTCATCGTATCTTTGTCACATTCGCTTGGGGATGTTCTGGTTTTGACAGCAATGATTCCGGGCGGTAAGCACGTCGGGTTCCTGGAGGACCGGCCCGCCAAACTGGATCTCCAAAAATTTAGTTGCTGATAACAACTACTCACTCGCTGCCTAATCGACCAAGTCGCATTAGCTTAATCCGAACCGCCAAGGATGCGGTTCCGACGAGTATCCCGCGGACTTTACGCCTTCTCTGTTCCGAGTTCGGGGTATCATTCAAGAAGGACGCACCGGAGGACTCCTTTAAATCCGGCCAAGCCCCAAAGGATAAGCCTCGGTTGGCCCGTCATCCGGCAGACCGCAGCCGACAACCAAAGGACGACTAAACGTGTAGAAAGCTGTTTGGTGCGTTGTTTGGACGGCGGTTCGACTCCGCCCATCTCCACAATATAGGCTAATTTTCAGTAAGTTAGATGAATTAAACACAATTCTAAACACAATATTTAGGATTGTGTTTATTTTATTGCCCTGAACTTTAATATACCTATTATGCCGAACAAGGCTATACTGAAAACAGTTACCGCTCCCATCCACATCAACGCTTTCTGCCACCATTTAAGAACATTGGTTTCCTTCTCAATGACGGTCTCGATTGTCTGGACTTTCTGTTCTTCTCTATTCCGTTCTTTGTAGGTCAGATAAATTCCCATTGAGTCCACGACCGCCATTGTCGTAAGTCTGTTGTCTTTCAGTGCCAATGTCTGCTGGATTCTTGCGGACTCTTTCAATATTCGGATTTCCTCCAATCTTGCTTGACCTGTCGAATCGCACCTTATCAATGCCTGAACAATGGAAGAGTCAGGATGAACCTGAATGATGGTATCTCTGACGGTTTCGGTAACGGTGACAGTATGGTCTATGTTTTCCGTCTTGTGAGGATACAGTTTCGGGCAGCAGCTTTGAATGATGGTTAGAACTGTTGCCCATAGAATGATTCGTTTCATTGTGTTCTGTGCGATTGATTATCCTCTTCTCATTGCGACCTGCTCCCTTAACTGTCGAATCTCGTCCTTAAGCTGCGAGTTCTCCGTACAAAGCCTATCGACAGAAGCCTTCAGTTCCTCGTTCTCTTTTCGCACGGCTACAATCTCAGCGTTTACCGCCGTTATGTCCGCAAGAAGCTTCCTATTCTCCGAAGACAACAGGTCAATGGATGCTTGAAGGTCTTTCAAGAAGTCGTTCTTTCTCTTGCGAGAACCGACCAGCCAGCCGATGGCCGCCGCGAACAACGGGATGATGTAAGTCCCGATAAATGTCAACGTCTCCATCTATTAGTCCTCCGAAAAATAAAGTCTCATTTCTGCGAATCGACGTTTCTGTAGTCCCGGCAGCACAACACCTTTTGCATACACCCACCGTAAAAACTCGTCCATTATCGAATTGTCGTCCGGATTCGCCCTGACTTTCTTCAATAGGGTGGACTTCCAGAAATTACCGCATCCTACATTGAACACGAAAGATACTAGGGCATCGAACTGGCATTGGCGAAGATTCCGACACTCGGCATTGACGATATTCTCCACTGCCTCGATGTCCTGTCTCAAGAACTCCTCCGCCTGTTCTTTTGTGATGTTCATTCCCGGCACCACTCCGGAGATGTGACCATATCCAATAGTCCAGACTCCGGCAGGGCATCTGTAAGCCGTAAGCCTCAGTCCCTCGAACTGCCGTATCAATGAATATGCTCTCTCGCTTGCTTTCATAATCTCGAATGTTTTCTGTTTGTTTACTTCTTTAATCGTAAGAGTAACGACAACGCCCCGTCACGTGGATTTGCTCAACATTCGGAACTTATTCCGAATCGGCAAAGTCAGTGACGGAGCAATGAACGATATTGCCTCAAAGACTAAAGCGAAATCTCCCCGAGCATCTCGCCCGACTTCTCTCCCGTCTTGACGTTGATGAAGAAATACTTCAGGAACACCTTAGGGGCTGCAGCCGTGACCTCTCCGTGCACGGCCTTGTAGTCAGACATAATGTCGATCTGGTCATCGACGATCACCCTCGGTGCACCAATGCTCACCGCCTTGCTGTAAGCCCTCGTCACACCGTTGCTCTGCGGAGCCGAAGCCATAATGACAAGCCTGAGGTCATCCTTCTCTGCTGGAGGATCCGGCAACTGGAAATGAAAATTAGCTGCCGTCAGTGAGATGTCAGCGTCGCAAGGTGCTTCTACACCCACAAGCGAAGGTGGAGTGGAAAGTGCTGCACCTCCCGCCTTGACGATCCAGAAGTTCAGCCTCGAATAGAGGTTCGCTCCGGAAATCTTGCTCGACGTGCCGAGAACGGACTTGCCCTTCTGCGTGTTGGCCAATGCGTTCCACGCGAGGATCTGCGCGTTGGTAAGCCCCTTCCAGCCCTGCGAGAGCTGCTTGAAGATTGCCTTGATGGAAGACTGCGCCGCCGTCTTGAATCCGCCGCCGTACCCACGGTTGCGGATGTACTTACGCCCACGGACCTTAGCCGCGGTCACGCCCTTCGCCGAGCCTGACATCTCCTCGAAAGCGATTGATGGAATGTACTTCATAATGAAATGGTATTTGAATGAACATTATTTGAAATCCGAAGCCAAGATAAACATAATATAAAACGCTGGAACAGATATGGTTTCGCTTACTTTGCAATACTTTATATTGCTGTAATTCAGACAAGAAGCACAGCATTTTTATATGGAACCATTCTACAGAATTGCGACCAATGTCGCCAATAAATAATATTGCGACCGATACCCAGTCTTCGAGTCTATCAGCAAGTACCGTAAATGCAGTTGGAACATATCCAGGTCAAACCTTTTGCGCGGGACGTTGAAGACTATCTCTGACACCGTTCCGGTTGGGATTGATGCTGACAGACAATTCCTCATCTTGCCAGGATTACGTCCAATACCGGGAGCCTCGATCTGGATCTTTCCAAGGACTCTATACCTTGACGGCTCATCCGTTCCGCACATTGTCAATCTGAATCTCAATTCCATATCGAATAGAGAAGCCATCGAGCAGCTCGCAAAATCCATACTGAATATCGGGAACGGAGTGAATGGCCTTGGAATAGGAACGTGCTCGTTGCCCAGCTGGGCGAAGCCGTGATAAGCCGACACGAAAAGATTGTAGCCGCTGATATGGTTTCTGTCACCGAACGGAGGTCGGTGAGAAGCGACACCGATGGCAATTTTTCTCCACTTCAATTGTTGTTTGCCAGGCAACCTCTGCCACGCAAGTATTGCGCGGCGATGAAGATTCTTTTGCTCTAATTGTTCTTCAGTTCCGACAAATTCGGAATAAGCCTTGTTCCGGAAATAGCAGATACCATTCCTATGATAGAACGTGACGTTGCCTACAGAAGACCAACAATCAGAAAGAACGGTATTAGGACGAAATCTTGGCATAAGGCGAAAGCGCGTTTACAAGTCTTAACCATATAGGTGGTTCATAAGATAGATACATGAGCCAATATACGATTCAGAACGACATTACTGCAATTATGCGTAGTCGAAGCACTGCCGTGCGTCCCTTTGCCTATAAATATATTCCTTTGTGCAGTTCCCGCGTGTGATAAGGTTCTGTTATGCACTGACCTATGAGCGTGTGACCGTCCTACCGCTCGACTCGTAGGAAGTCGGAAAGGGCGATGCGTCAGCATCGTTCTTTCTTTCTTCCGGAGAGTGAGCAGGCAAGCCGACAGGCGCGGCAGGAGCCGGACGGGACGACGGTCGAGGCGAGAAGATGACGGTCTTTCCGGCTCTGGCACTGACAGTCGAATGAATGTACAACGGCAACGACCTTCGGACGTGTGAGCCGGGCCGGCGGAATGGACTTGGGTGACGGAGTGGAGGCGGAGGGATAGGAGCCGTGAACGGAGACGAGACCGAAGGGCTCGGCGCAGTCGGCGGAAACCGACGCAGCGAGCGAGAGCAGATCAAAACTTTGTTTTGAATCTGCCGAGCCGCAAGGAGGAGAAGCCACGGCTTAATCCCGTAGCCGCAACAGAAAAACTGAAGTCCCTGGAGCGTATAGGCCCGGCACGACAGGAGCGGAGTGGCAACGTAGCGATTCCGCTCAGCGAGTCTGTGAGGGACGGTGTGGAGCGAAGCGGAACACCGGCTGTCTCAGTCTCGCGTCTCCGCTCGCCCTCGGAGGAGGTGTCGGGAACGTAGTTGACGACACTTCCGGAGAGGATGAAGCGAGCGTCAAAGGACACAAGGCGAAGCCTTACCTCTTTTCCGCAGGTCTGGTGCGGACGCAGTGGAGCGTTAGCGGAATGGAGTCCGTGCCTGTCCTGCTCGTAGGGAGTGGCGAGCCGCGCTTCTCTGGCCGCAAGGCCTGTGAAGCGTGGAGGAACGAGCCTCTCCCGGACAGACATTGCGGAAGTGGACGGAGCCGACGGGCTCTGTCGTCTTCCGCAATACCGCTGATATCCAGTGAGCGGATGCGAACGATTTGAAACGACATCGGCGATAGCCGATACCTTGCCGGTGGAGTGATTTCTTGAAGTTGAGAGCTTTGCTCGAAGACTTGAAGAAATTACGGAGAAGGCCCGCGGCTGTGCTGCTAAGGCTGGCGGCGTTTTGGACTTACGGCCACTAATAAAGAGACTAACAGGATTTGACGGAAATAGTTGATGTCGAAGGATAAACCCACGCACTGCACGCCGGAAGTCCTGAACTCCCTGACGGGCCTGGAGGCCGTTGGCCCCTGAAGGGAGTTCAATGTCGCCAGCCGCCCCGACGGAGCGGATTCGGAGGTAGGACGGTCGAATTCGCACTAAGGGAGACAGTTAACATAATCGGGGTTGTGTAATCTGGCGGCGACAGCCGACTGTTACACAATCCCGATACGTTATGTTTAATGTTGCGGATTACGAGGGAAAAGGGTCGCACACCGCAGACGGAGCGGACCGGATTATGGCCCCTGTGGGGCGGTGGGGCAAGGAAGGGTCGAGTCTGCGACCGGAGTGAGGAACGAACGCAGGGAGCTGTCTCGACACCTATCCTCTTTAATCCGGCGGCGAAAGCCGCCGTGTCTCTTCTTGGCGGCAATGCCGACATAGAGGAGACTTTTGACCCTGCAAGGAGTCTGACGGCCGCTTGCGGAC
>CAVHWO010000040.1:0-14551 GCA_963639865.1 bacterium
GCGGAGGATACAGGATTCGAACCTGTGGGGCCTTTCAGCCGACTTGTTTTCGAGACAAGCACCATAAACCACTCGGACAATCCTCCGTGTTTTGCGATGCAAAATTAATAAATTTCGGGATAATAATCAATTTGCGAACATATTTAGTGTTCATCAAATATTTCCGCGAATGTACTCAGGCACATTCGCAGACACATACTATTTATTCCTTCAAGGACAGTTTCCTCACTGACAATGGAATATGATGAATCGACTCCGGTTCTATGTTCCGTCTTACAGCGTCAGCCAGATTCCGTAAAGTTACTTCCCTAACCGACTTGTCCAACTCGCACTCCCAGACAACAATCACATTCCATCCAAAAGACTGAAGAGCGGCTGTTTCCTGTGCGTCACGCTCTTTGTTGCGCCGGATCTTCTCTTCCCAGAACTCCACATTGGAGTGCGGCATCCTGAATTTCCCACATCCCGAATGCCCGTGCCAGAAACACCCGTTTATGAATATCACAGTGTGGTACTTCCTAAGCACAATGTCCGGACTACCAGGCAACCTTATGGAATGAAGCGAATACCGGAACCCTTGGGAATGCAGCCACCTTCGCACAATCATCTCCGGCCGCGTGTCCTTCCCCCTGATCCGCGACATGCAATGATGCCGCTGCTCCCTTGTCATCGTATCCGGCATTCAACAGGTACTTATTGTTCCAATTCTAGATTGTTTTCCAATATGGATCTGACTGACACTTCACTTATGTCAGGCAGTTCACTGATAATTTCCCGAAACCAGACATCGCAAGCATCACCTTTCGACAAGGACGGATTATATTCGCGGATATAATCGGTAATCGGGGAGTCCTTCTCAAGCAATGCTCTAATTTTCACAAACTTATCACGCAGAGTCTTAACGACTCTAGGAAGATGTGCATTCAATGCTTGTCCATCCACTGTACGCACCTTGCCTCCGGCAGAGAACAAGTCACGAATGTTAGTGCAGACTATGCCCTTCGCTCCGGCCAACCATAATGCAGCCTTGCCATACTTACCGGAAACCACCTCAGGGAAAAGCACCAGCATTTGGGCCACCAGGTCCGCCCTTTCAGTTGAAGACAAATCTTGCCAAAGGCGGATATTCATACCTACAGTTTCCGCCTCCTCATCATCACCGGAGATCCACCAAGGCATCTGATTGCCATTAGCCTCCGCCTTGGACTTGTAATAGCGTTTTATTTTCGCGATCGAATCATGGGATGTCCTCAAATCATCGTATCCGACCGCCATTTTGTCAAAAATAGTTTCACCAGACTTCAACTCCATATCAATCAAATACCTTGGGGAATGGGTGACAGCTATCTCATACAGAACATCCTGATAAGGGCGGCACCTGAACTCGGCAGGAGTACCACCTAATTTTCCAAAAAGCATATAGATGCTCTCAACATCCTTGATTCTGGTTGCCTCGACTATACTGCTTCCAGTAGAAGTCCAATGGTTTTTGCTTGTTGATTTGACTTCTACACCATAATACCGCTCCGCAACTATGTCGGGAAAGCTCAATCCAGATATCAATCTGATTTCATCCTGACGAAAAGGAGTTCCCTCACAACATTCCCGAATTACAGTCATTGAGACGCTTTCAAGTTGAGAAGCTGTCAGATCTTTATATTCACGGACATTTCTTCTGGCCTTTTCATTAAGGTCATCCTCGGTTTTTTTCATGAGGTGGGCGAATGCGGAATCCGCTTCGACAACATTCTCTTTGCGGATGGCGATTATGTTATTATCTTCCATGCCTACTCAAAATAAATCGGCCACAAATCCTGTAGACGTCTGGCAATATTATAAGCCAAGACAGGAGGGACAGCGTTCCCTATTACCTTATAGGCGCCCGACTGGCTTACCTGGAAATGCCTCGAATGCTCCTTATACCGAACAAACGGATAATCCGGCGGAAAAGTCTGAATCATGGCACACTCCCGAGGTGTCAGACGACGTTCCGCCAATCCTGATTTCAATTCTTGAATATTCTGTCCTCCATGCTCGGCGGACAGACGTCTGAACTCGATATTGCCATGATGCTCGGAGCGTATAGTCGGCCCCAATCCATCAATATGAATCTCTGTCTGTCCTTGGCAATGTTTTCCCATATATTTTGCCTTGGAATAAAACATTTGAGACATGTCATGACTTTCCTCGGGCTCAAGCATCCCCTCGAAAACATCCTTGCAGGAAACGGGAACTAAAATACCTTCCGAATGCGCCGTACATTTATGTGTTGGCTTAGGATAAGGAGAATACTCGTCAGAAATATTTTCACTTTCGAGAATCCGCCTCGCTTTCCCATTCAATGCAGAACGTCTTATCCCTATGAATATCACACGCTCCCGCGTCTCAGGGACACCGTAGTCTCCTGCATGAAGGACTCTCGGATGGAGAACTATATAACCATCTCCGTCCGCTTGGGAAAAGTCTTTTTGAATGATATCCTTGACATTTCCGAGATTCGTCAATCCCTTGACATTTTCAGCGACAAAAATTTTGGGCCTCGTGATATCAATGACCTGCTTCATCCAAAAATAAAGTTTTCCCCTGTTCTCTTCCGAAGGAATCTCTTCAGGAAGTTTACTGCCATCGTGTGAAGTAATCGAATTGAACCCCAATCGCTTACCTGCCACGCTGAAATCCTGGCACGGGAAACCTCCTGTCAAAATATCAACATCTTCCGGAAAAACCTTAAATCCGCTATGATGAAGTTTAACAAGATCAACAACACTTTCCAGATGATAGATTGACGGATCTTTCCTATAGCGCCGCATATAGTTCGTCCAGGTAAGATAGGCCTCCTCCAGAATGTCGTTTGCGAATATGGTGGAAAAGCGATTTTTTTTAAGAAGCACCCAATTCTTATTGATTTTCTTGTCAATCCAACCGGAATCTTTCGGAACTGACTTCACATTGCAGATGAAATCTCCCTCGAAGCCGATATCCATTCCTCCACAGCCAGAAAACAAAGACAACATTTTAAGCTGTCCCGGCTCCACATCACAAACGGCATGAAAAAGCGGAAGTTCATATTCCTTTATCACATCCGAGAAATAATGGACATCGCACATCGGCTTATAGCCATCTACCAATCCTGCATTTTTTTTCATGCCTTTAAAAAATAACAAAAGTACAAAATTACCGATTTTGCTTTACATTTCCTCTACAACACCAAAGATTCTTATCTTGGATAATAAAAGGTGCCCGTACTTGAACCGGACACCTTTTACTGCTTTGATTTGGGTTGCCTTCCTATTTCTGTGTTATCCGGGCAGTCCATCCGCCGCCGGGCGCCATGTGGATCCTGACCTGACGGTCGGCGGGAACGGGGGCGGACTCGCGCTTGTAGTCGCGGGCGGCACGGTCGGCGTTGACCCCGTCACGGAAGATCTCCATTATCCATTCGCCATCGCCAAGGAATCCGAGATCCAGAGTAAGGTCGCGCGCCTTCCAGTCGTTCAGAGAGCCGACATACCAGACTTCGCCGCTGCGGCGGGCAAGGGTGATGAAACGTCCGAGGGCACCGTTCACGGCCACGCTCTCGTCCCAAACCGTCGGACACTCCGCTATGTATTTCGTGCATTCAGGTTCGGCCATATAGTTGGACGGAGAGTCGCACAACATGTTCAGCGGAGAGTCGAAGACGACATATTCGGCGAGCTGGTGGCAGCGCGTGCCCTGGCTCATCGCCTCGGAGTTGACGGGACGGTAGTTATTCCTGGTGGCATTGCGCATCGCCCCCTGAGTGTAGTCCATCGGGCCTGCGGCCATTCTGATGAACGGAACCGTGACATCATAGGTCACCTGATCGACCGTAGGGCCGCTCCATTTCATCTGCTCCAGACCGTGCACGCCCTCGTAATTGATGACGTTAGGGTAGGTTCTGTTGAGTCCGACCGGCTTGTAGGCTCCATGGAAATCGATCAGAAGACCGTACTTGGCGGCAGTCTGCGCGGCACGTCGGAAGAAGTCAACCATGTACTGGTCGTCACGGTCCATGAAATCGACCTTGAAACCCTTGACACCCATCTCGGAGTAGTGCCTGCAGACATTCTCCATGTCACGGTCGAAAGCATAGTAGCCGGCCCAAAGGATCAGGCCCACGTTATGCGCTTTGGCATATTCACAAAGCATCGGAAGGTCGATTTCAGGAATGACCTGCATCAGGTCCGCCTTCTTGTTGACGGCCCAGCCCTCATCGAGGATGACATATTCAATGCCGTGACTTTGAGCGAAGTCGATGTAGTACTTGTAGGTGTCGTTATTGATTCCGGCAAGGAAATCCACTCCGTAGAGATTCCAGGCGTTCCACCAGTCCCACGCCACCTTGCCGGGCTTCACCCAGCTGAAATCCCGCGCGGGATCCTGCGGTGTTCCGAGTTTCCAGACCAGATCGTTCACGGCCAGCTCGGCATCGTTCGTCGAAACCATGATGATCCTCCAAGGGAAAGACTCCCCTGCGGCGCAAACGGCGAGATAATCCTCACGATCCTTGACAACACCTTGAAGCATGTTGTGTCCGCCCTGCTCGACCGTCTTCGGGTATGGTGCGAAACGACCGGTAAGAGTTGTACCGTCACCCTCGTTGTAGAGGTACATCCCCGGATAGTCCATGAGATCGGATTCGGTGACCAGGACTTTCAGCCCGCCTTCTGCAGACACCGCTATCGGAAGGAATGCCAGACGTTCCTTGTTCCATTGTGACAGAGGATGAATGGAATAGGTGTTCTCGAACGAGTTCCAATACTGGCTCTCAAGAGTTTCGGTGTGCTGGCAGACATAAGGCACATAGGCATCCCAATCCTTGGCGAAATTGAACCGCGCCTTCTCCGCCAGAACCTTGGAGTCATTCTTCAAGGAACTTGTGAAACGGTAGGCCACCCCTTCGTCATAGGCACGGAAATTCAGAGTGAATTCTTTGAATATTAGGGCGATCTCATTGTAGTTGTCGCGGACCTGCGCCTTCTTGTAAGCCACGGTCGGAAGCGTCTCGTCAACACTGGACTTGCGGACCTTGCGGACTTTGTCATTCTCTCCGAACACAATGCCGTCGGACAGTGTCATGGAAATTTCGGAACGGTCGATCAAGGTGACAGCGTCACGCACCACTGAATATGATACCGTATTCCCGACAACAACAGTCGCGGACAGATGGCCGTCAGGCGAGACGACCTTGTAGGTCACATCCTTGGCCGAAACCGGCAGAATGGTCACAAAAGAGACGGCCGCAGCTGCAAAAACAGTTTTTAGTGTCATAAAATCTAATATTTTGAATTACAGAACATTACCAACTCAGCCAATTACAAGTCAGCCTTGACGTCCAGGGTATGCCGGCCGGATGTCAAAACCGCTGTTTTGGAATTCGGAAGCGTTACCTGCGCCTCTGTTCCTGACGGGACATCAATCGTAAGCCTGGCCGTTCCGGACTTGGAGGACTTGCGTGTCAGGGAGACCTTGATCGTACCGTATTTCGTGTCGAACGATGAGCCGGCACGCTTTAGCCATCCCATCTGAGGACGGACGGAGAATGTCTTGAAGCCGGGAGTCAGAGGAGCGACACCGCAAACCTTCTGGCTGAGCAGGATAATGTTGGCTCCGGACCAGGCGTGGTTGCTGGAGTTCGTCCAGTTCCAATGCTCGTAGAGCGTCGAGCTTCTGTCGTCCATGATCGTCGCCATCCTTCTTTTCATCCTGTCAAGAGCATCAGACGACTTTCCCATGACAAACAGAGCCTCGACCATGTATTTCTCCATATATGTGGAAGCCATGTCCGTAGTCCTCAGAATTTCCGCTATGACCGGATACTTCTCTTCGGAAGCGATTCCCGAAAGGACAGCCATAGCCTGCGGTCTGTCATCGGTGCGATCCATGTAGGATGGACTGCGATAGCCGTTCCCTGCCCAGTACAACCTGTTATAGGAATCTTTCAGACGGGCCATGACAGATTCTATCATCGCAGCGTCATCCGTCCGCCCGAGCATTCCGGCAAATGCCAGCTCGGATTTCAAGGCAAGGTAATACAGACAAGGCATCAAGGCATATTTGTCCACCGGAGAATCCGCATCAGGCCAATCCCAGTCCCCTTCCCGGTAAACCGGAATGCCATTCCCATCCAACTGCCAGACCTGATGCAGGTACTTTTTCATCCTCTCATAGACTATCGGAACGAAAGCATCGTTGTCTGAATAGAAATATTGAGTATAGAATCCGTACCAACCAATGGCGGCCAGCATCTGCGACGGAAGTTCCGCCGAGTAGTTCATCGCCGGAACCGGAGAGGAGATCACCCCGTCGATGCGCTGCCAGTTCATCAGCTCATATATTCCTTTTTCCGCCAGTTTCCATGACGAAGGAGACAACGAGTAGAAAGCCATGCCCAGCTCGTTCACTTCATCGCCCCACCATTGGGCCCTCTCCCTGTCCGGACAATCCATGTAGGTGTCGCGCATGCAGACGTAAAGGGTACGGACAGCTTTCCTCCAATATTCATTGAGGAAAGGATCATCGCACTCGAAAGAGCCTGTGATCTCAGTGTCATAACCTGTCTCACGGTACTTGACATCAAGCACTTCCACATCGGAAGGCACGATGTAGAGCATTTTGTCTCCATTAAGCCAGCCGAGACTCTCATATTCCTGGACTCCATCTCTGGTTACATATTCAGCCCACAGGCATTGCGTTTTGGCCAAGGCGACCTTGTAGTGGTCGGTCTGCATCCTGATTGTCCTGCCAGCCGCCGCTTTGACTTTCAGGTACGGAGTGATCTGGGCATTGTACGGCAGGGAGCAAACCAGAGTGTCTCCTGAGCGATGAACCTGAGGATAATCCTTCAGTCCGCCGCACTTCCACATCGGAATCGGTCTTTTGACAAGTTTCCCGAAAGGAGGTTCCCCGACAATGACAGGGAGTTCCATCGCACTGCCAAGACGCGGCGCCGACGGATTTCTCCAATCGACGATGTCCAGCCTCGCATCGAAACGCAGATTGCTCTCCGGAAGCCTGTAATTGGCCTCTGGTTCTCCGGCGCTCCCGTAAGGACGATAGACGCCGGCTTCCCAAGTCTTGTCAGACAGAATCTCAAGTCCTGAGGCCCGCGCCTCGAAAAGCAGACCTGCCACACCGCTGTCAGCATGACTGAAACCATTGCGCCCGAAATACCAGACCAGAACCGAAATGCAATTCTCCCCCTCCCGAAGAAACGGAGCGATGTCCACCTCGTCATAGTAGGTGTCACCGGGGGAAGGTCCGCGTTTCAGACCTCCCTCAAAAACAGCAAGCGAATCGTTTATCCAGAGCCAATACTTTGAATCGGCGGCGATTCTGGCGACCATTCTTTCCGGCACGTCCTGCACATCAACCTTCTTTTTGAAGGCCAGCCATGTGTTGGTCTCGCTGCGGTACTCCTGTTTCCCTATCCAACGCGCCTTCCAGCTTTCCCGGGCTGGAAGGATGCCGGATGCCAGCAGCATGAATGCGGCCGCACTGACTATCAAACGATGAGCTAACATCAGTCAACTTTTATTTTCAATGAATATTTTCCCGCACCGACAGTCTTCGGCTTTCCGTCGGAGGCCGTGACGGTGGCTACGGTTCCTTCCGGAACCTCAATCGTGAGCGAGGCGACACGGGACTTGGCGGACTTCCTGCCGAGCGAGACACGGATCATTCCGTAGTGGGTCTCAAGAGCGGCGGAAGCGGTCTTCAAGGAACCCATCTGAGGCTTGACCTCGAAAGTCCTGAAGCCGGGAGCCGTCGGCTCGATTCCGCAGAGTTTCTGGCTCAGAATCGTCAGAGGGCCGCCGCTCCAGGCATGGTTTATCGTGCCGCCGCCGAAACCTTCGCTGCCGATCCCCCATCCCTCGAACAAGGTCGTGTAGTCGTACCCCATCATCTTGGCGTAACGGGATTTCATCCTCTCGATGGCGAAGTCGGCGTGTCCCATCTTGAAGAGAGCCTCAAGGACATACTTCTCCATGTAAGGACTGGCATGATACTCCTTTTTAAGGGTCTCGAACAGAGCCGGGTACTTGTCCGGAGTGGCAAGGCCGGAAACTATGGCCATGGCCTGCGCGCGGTCGTCCGTCTGCTTGGTGTAGTCCGGGTCACGGAATGCGGAGCCGGTCCAGTAGCGGGCGTCGAAACTGTCTGAAATCCTTTTCATCAAAGCACCGAGCGTCTCCACATCCTTCTGTCTGCCCAGAATGCGGGCAAATTCCTTTTGAGACTTAAGGGCAAGGTAGTACCAGCAGTTTGTGAGGACCTCCAAGTCTATGTCATCACCCCAGTCTCCCCAGTTCCAATCGCCCGGACGGACATTCAGAAGACCATTGTCCTTGAATGTCCAGAGACCGTTCCCAAGCAGATAACGCTCGACTTTCGGATAGACCTCGGCCACAAAACTGCTGTCCCCGCTGAACCAGTACTGAGTGTGGAACCCGTACCATCCAACCGAAGCAAGCATCTGCAACGGAAGCTCTATCACACGGTTCCCGGCCGGCACAGGTGAATAGACGGTGCCGTCGGTCTCCTGCCAGTTCACCAACTCAAGGATTCCCTTGCGGGCCAGCAGCTGTCCGGACGGGGAAAGAGCATAGAAGGCCTCTCCCAGCTCATTTACCTCGTCGCCCCACCACTGGGCGCGCTCACGGTCGGGACAATCCATGTAGGTGTCGCGCATCGTGATGTAAAGCGTTCTGGCGGAACGTTTCCAAAGTTCGTTAAGGAACGTGTCCTCACACTCGAACAAGCCGGAGAACTCGGAGTCGTAGCCTGTCTCGCGGTACTTGAGGTCAATGACCTTGACTCCGGAAGGCACGATGTACCAGACCTCGTGGCCGTTCATCCAGCCGAGGCTCTCATATTCCTGAACTCCAGCTCTGGCGATGTACTCGGCCCGCACATTGTTCGCGCTGCCGCCGCGGTAGTTGTCGGTCATGATTCCGACCATCTCTCCCCCTTTGGCCTCCACCTTCAGGTAAGGTGTGACCTGGGCGTTGTAAGGCAGCTTGCAATAGAGGGTGTCGTTGGACTGGCGGACGGAGACATATTCCTTAAGCCCGTAGTCCTTCCACATCGGGATCGGACGCTCTACAAGCTCTCCCATCGCGGGCCACACGATTTCGTCCACATTGTCGGCGGCGTGCATCCTGCCACGGACATCGAACCCTGGCATATTCCACCCCTGCTGCTCCTTGCGCGCGTCGAAGCGGATGTTGCTTTCCGGGAGGCGGTAGTTCGGGTGTGGCTCGTCCGTACTGCCGTAGGCCGGATTCGGGATGCAAAGCCATGACTTGTCCGAAAGGATCCTCAGCTCCGGGGAGACCGCCTCGAAGATCAGCGCGGCCTGTCCGCTGCTGTTGTGGCTGAAGCCCTGTTTCCCGAAATGCCAAAGCAGGATGGCGATAGTGTTGCCGCCCTCCTTGAGGAATGGTGCGATGTCCACCTTGTCGTAATATGTCCCGTTCGGGGACGGTCCCCGTTTCAGCCCGCCCTCGAAGACAACCAGCTCACCGTTGATCCACATCCAGTACTTTGTGTCCACGGCGATCCTGGCGACGAGTCTGTCCGGAATTTTGGTCACATTGACATCCTTGCGGTAGGAAATCCAGCTGTTGGTTGTACTCTGCACCCAAGAATGGGTGATCCAATGAGCCTGCCAGTCAGAACGGGACTCTCCGTTGGCGAAAGATGCGGCGGTTGATGCCAAGGCCGTTGCGATGACTGCTTTCTTGATGAGATTTGAAAGTTTCATTTTCATATATATTGACTACTGTTTCGTGTACAAACCGGCAGCGTTGCCGGCAAATCACCAGCCATTGACCGGCGGAAGCATATTCCACTCTCCAAGACTGAAATACAAATATAGGCATTTTCGTCGATGAAATGCGGGTGTTCGTCGATTTGAATTGAACATGATCCTCCGGAGGGTTAGTTTCGCAGCCGGATTTTGATCATTCGATGAATATGAAAAAAGACGTTATCATCATCATTATCGCAGCCCTGACGGTCCTCTCTCCGTCCGCCGGAGCGCAGGCGAAGAAATGGACTTTGCAGGATTGCATAGACTATGCGGTGGAGAACAACATAGCCCTGCGCCAGAGCAGGAACGCACATCTGTCCGGACTTGAGGACACCTATCAGGCAAAAGCCGCCATATTCCCCTCGCTCAACGCCTCGGCCAGTCAAGGGATCACCAACAGACCTTTCTCCGAAAGCGGGAACAGCACGGTCGTGGGATCGGATGTTTACAGCACGTCCAAGGCTACAAGCTGGTCAGGGAACTACGGGCTGAACGCAGGGATGACGCTCTACAGCGGCGGAAGCCTTCGCACGGCGTTGAAGCAGAGCCGCCTGCAGAACTCCGTCGATTCGCTGTCCGTACTGGAGAACACGAATGATGTGGTGATCTCCATCGTCAAGGCCTACATGCAGTGCCTCTACGCCATCGAGGCTGTCAAAGTCAGCGAAAGCACGGCTGAGGCCTCAAAGGCGCAGTTGGACAGGGCTGTGGAACTCAAGAACGCCGGAGAACTCAGCAAGGTCGACGTCGCCCAACTGGAAAGCCAGCACGCAAGCGACCTCTATCAGATCACATCGGCGAAAGCCACATTGGACAATTACAAACTGCAGCTCAAACAGCTTCTGGAACTTGGAGTCAGCGACGGGATCGAGCTTGAGGAGCCGTCCGACGACGAGACCGGAGTCCTGAGGCTGCTTCCGGGCAAGGAGGAGATCTATGCGAACGCCATTGAATCGATGCCGGAGATAGAGAAGGCCGGGCTGAATGTCCAGGCGGCCGACCTTGGCGTCAGTCAGGCGAAGTCGGCGTACTCCCCAACCCTTTCCGCCACCGCAAGCCTCGGCACGACGAATGTCTCCGGAGGGAGCGGCTCTTTCGGAAGCCAGCTGGAGAAGAACTTCAACGAAAGCATCGGCCTGAGCCTTCAGATCCCGATCCTTCAGGGCAGGAAAGCCAGGACGGCGGTCAACAAGGCGAGGATCGAGGCTGACAACAGCAGACTTGAGCGGATGAGTGTGGAGAAGGCTCTGCTGAAAGAAGTTGAAGACACTTATCTTGAGGCTGTCTCGGCTCAGTCCAAATACACGTCCGCAAAAGAACAGGCCCGTTACGCGGAGCAGAGCTACGAACTCACGGCCGAGCAGTTCAACGTCGGGATGAAGAACACCGTGGAACTGGTGACCGCTCGGAACAATCTCCTGACCGCCCGCTTCCAGCTCCTTCAATCAAAATACACAGCGTTGATGAACAACGCCTTACTCGACATCTACCAAGGTAATTATAAAATCAATGAATATGAAGACTAAGACTTTATGGATCTGTTTGGCGGCAATCTGCGCCGCCGCGGCGCTTTGGCTGATCTTCCGCCCGACCGGAAGGCAGACCGTCACTCTTGAGACCGCAAGAACGGAGAGGATCGACATCTCCAATTCTGTCACCGCCACCGGAACGGTCGAGCCTGTCACAAAGGTGGAGGTCGGCACGCAGGTGTCCGGAATCATCGACAGACTCTACGCTGACTACAACGACATCGTCAAGGCCGGTCAGGTCATCGCCGAGATGGACAAGGTGAACCTTCAGGCCGAACTGGTCTCCTCGCAGGCGCAGCTTTCCGCCGCAAAGACGGAATACGAGTACAGGGAGAAGGAATATGCCCGCATCAAGACCCTGCACGACAAGGAACTGGTCAGCGATTCCGAATATGATTCATCCTTCTACCAGTACGAGACCGCCAGGAACGCCTACAATCAGGCGCAGGCATCATTCACGAAGGTGAAGCGTAACCTGAGCTACGCCACGATCACATCTCCAATAGACGGAGTTGTCATCAGCAGGGCCGTGGAGGAAGGACAGACTGTGGCGGCCGGATTCGAGACCCCTACCCTGTTCACCATCGCCAAGGACCTGGCCGACATGCAGGTCATAGCCGACGTGGACGAGGCCGACATCGGTCAGGTCAAGGAAGGACAGAACGTGACCTTCACGGTGGACGCCTACCCTGACGATGTCTTCAACGGGACCGTCCAGCAGGTCAGACTGGAGGCAACCACGACTTCAAACGTTGTGACTTATGAGGTTGTGATCACAGCACCGAACCCGGATCTGAAACTGAAGCCTGGGCTCACCGCCAACGTCACGATCAACACTCTGGAGGAGAAGGATGTGCTTGCCGTTCCGACAAAGGCGCTGAGGTTCAACCCTGATCCTGAGATGCTCAGTGAGATAGGAATAACGGTTGACGGAACCGCCGGCGAATCCGCGAGGACCGTCTGGGTGAAGAACGGAGACTCAATCTCGCCAAAGGCTGTGGAGACAGACCACACAAGCGGCGACAAGACAGGGATTGTCAGCGGATTGAATGACGGTGACGTAGTCGTCACCGGACTTTCTGCCGAGACCCCGAAAAAGGCCGCCTCCGCGGAAAGGAGTCCGTTCGCTCCGGGCCCGAGGGAAGACAAAAAGAAAAAGTGACATGAAAGAGGTCATCAAACTTGAGGACATCCGCCGCAACTTCATAGTGGGCGACGAGACCGTCCATGCGCTGAGAGGCGTGTCCTTCACCATCTCGGAGGGTGAGTTCGTCACGATCGTCGGCACGTCGGGCTCCGGAAAATCCACGCTTCTGAACCTCCTCGGATGCCTTGACACTCCGACCTCCGGGGAATATTACCTGGACGGGGTTCCGGTCAGGACGATGGACAAGAACGAGCGCGCCACACTGCGCAACCGCAAGATAGGTTTCGTGTTCCAGAACTACAACCTTCTGGCGAAGACCACCGCGGTCGAGAACGTGGAGCTGCCGCTGATGTACAATCCGAAATATTCCAGGAAAGAGAGGTTCGACCGGTCGGTGGAGGCTCTGAAGGCGGTAGGTCTTGGCGACAGGCTGGAACACAAGAGCAACCAGATGTCCGGAGGACAGATGCAGAGGGTGGCCATCGCGAGGGCTCTCGTGAACGATCCCGCCGTGATCCTCGCCGACGAGGCGACCGGCAATCTGGACACCCGCACCAGTTTCGAAGTTCTGGTCCTGTTCCAGAAACTCCATTCCGAGGGCCGCACGATAATCTTCGTGACCCATAATCCGGAGATCGTGAACTACAGCACAAGGACCATCACCCTGCGGGACGGCCGGGTGACGAGCGACGTGCGGAACAAGCATATTCTTGACGCCGCCGAGGCCCTCGCGAAACTGCCGGTAGAGAACGACCGCTGACATATTCAAAGATAGCCTCGCCATTGCGGTGAGGCCGGATATTCATAAAATATTTTTGCAATGAATTTCGCCAATCTATTCAGAATAGCCCTGAAAGCATTGGGCAACAACAAGTTCAGAGGATTCCTGACGATGCTCGGCATCATCATCGGTGTCGGCTCGGTCATCACGATGCTCGCCATCGGCCAAGGCTCCAAGAAGAGCATCCAGGCCGAGATCAGCGAGATGGGATCCAATATGATCATGATCCATCCGGGAGAGGACATGAGAGGTGGGGTACGCCTCAGCGCCGATGACATGCAAACGCTGAAAGTCAAGGACTTCGAGGACATCCGCAAGGAATGCGCCCATATCTCGCTCGCCTCCCCTTCCGTCAACTCCTCCGGCCAGGCCGTCTATGGGGCCAACAACACCCCGACCTCCGTCTATGGCGTCAACGAGGAATTTCTCGACATAAGGGGCTACAAAGTGCAGGACGGCGACATATTCTCCGAGCAGGACATCAAGACGGCGGCCAAGGTCTGCCTTGTCGGGAAAACTGTCATCGACCAGCTGTTCACAGGCGGCGAGAACCCGGTCGGCAAGGTCATCCGCTTCGGCAGCATTCCGTTCCGCATCGTCGGAGTGCTGGAGAGCAAGGGCTACAACAGCATGGGAATGGATCAGGACAACCTGATCATAACTCCCTACACCACGGTGATGAAGCGGATCCTGGCGATAACCTACCTTCAGGAGATCGTCTGCTCGGCGCTGAGCGAGGAATACACCGACAAGGCGATAGATGAGATTTCCGACGTGCTGCGACGCAACCATAAGCTCAAGGAGAGCGACGACGACGATTTCAACATCCGCTCGCAGCAGGAACTCTCCTCGATGATGACAAGCACCAGCGACATGATGTCCACCCTGCTGGCGGCGGTCGCGGGAATATCCCTGCTTGTCGGCGGCATCGGAATCATGAACATCATGTATGTGTCTGTTACGGAAAGGACCAAGGAGATAGGCCTGCGGATGAGCATCGGTGCCAAAGGCCGCGACATCCTCGCCCAGTTCCTGATTGAGGCCACCCTCATAAGCATCACGGGCGGTCTTCTGGGCGTGATCCTGGGCGTGGTCGCCTCGTACATAGTCAAGGTGGTCCTGTCCTACCCGATTCTGATCCAGTCGTGGAGCATCATCGTATCATTCCTCGTCTGCACCATAATCGGCATCTTCTTCGGCTGGTACCCAGCCCGCAAAGCCTCCAACCTCGACCCGATCGAAGCCATCCGGTACGAGTA
>CAVHWO010000041.1:0-181882 GCA_963639865.1 bacterium
TCGTTGGCCAGATTCGTCATCGTCATGATCTCCCCGCGCAGGAATATGTCGCACGGCTTGATGATGGAGTTCTCGATGTCCTTGAACACACCGGAGACCGTCAGGGTGCTTACCGTCGAGTCTGCCCCATCGAATCCGATCTCTCGTCCGACGGGATCCTTGTCCCCGAACTGAGCCTTGGCGAAGGAGTCGCTGACAAGGACTCCGCTTCTGGAAGCCTTCCATCCCGCAAGATCGCCTTCCACAAGAGGAAAGCTGAACATGTCGAAAAACGAAGAGTCGGCATAGGAGGTGTTGGCGTTAACGATGCTCCCATCGATCTTGTACTCCTGAAGCCCGTTAGTGGAATATGACGCAGACATCTCGATCTCAGGGAAATTAGCCTTCAGATGCCGGGACATCCAGTAACCGGTCGAAACGGTCTCCTTCTGGGCTACCAAATAGATTCTGTCCGCATTCTTGTTGAACGAATCCGTTCCGAGCTGGCTGGTGACGTACACGGCCAGAAGCAGGACAAACGCCATCGAAAGGCCGAGTCCCAGAAAGTTGACCGCACTGTAAAGTTTGTTGCGCTTCAAGAAATTAATAAAACTGTTCATATTCATTCACGGCCTCGCGGGGGCCAGCTTTTTGTTTTTCGATATATTCACCCAGCACTAAAGCTCGTTCTTCACGTCAGAGACGATCTGGCCGTCGAAGAGGTCGATGGTGCGCTGGGCGACGGCGGCGTCCCTCTGGGAGTGGGTCACCATTACGATTGTCGTACCCTCCTTGTTGAGCTCGCTCAGAAGATCCATGACCTCCTTACCGTTCTTGGAGTCCAGATTACCGGTAGGCTCATCGGCGAGGATCAGCTTCGGACCTGCGACCACGGCGCGGGCGATGGCGACTCTCTGCTGCTGACCTCCGGAGAGCTGCTGAGGGAAGTGCTGCGCCCTGTGGCTGATGGCCATCCTCTTCATGATCTCGGTGACCTTCTGCTTGCGCTCGGCGGCGGAGATGTTCAGGTAACGGAGCGGAAGTTCGATGTTCTCATAGACGTTCAGCTCGTCGATCAGGTTGAAGCTCTGGAAGACGAATCCGATGTTGCCCTTGCGGAACTTGGTGCGCTCCTTCTCCTTGAGCTGGCTGACCTCCGTGCCGAGAAGCTCGTAGGAGCCTGCGGTAGGGTTGTCAAGAAGGCCGAGGATGTTCAGCAGGGTTGACTTTCCGCAACCGGAAGGACCCATGATGGCGACGAACTCACCGTCGGCGATTTCGAATGAAACTCCATTGAGGGCTGTTGTCTCGATTTCTTCGGTTCTGAAGACTTTGGACAGATTGTTGACTTTAATCATAGCTTTGTGATTTTTATTTGTTATTGTTTATATTCTTGTACCGGCGGCGCTTCGGCAAGCTCGGAGACCTCGGTTTTATATTCATTAATCAATTAGAAGACAAGTACATCGCTGTCGCCATAGTTGTCGTAGGAGGAGGTGATGACCTTCTCGCCCGGAGTCAGACCTTCAAGCACCTCGTAGAACTGAGGGTTCTGGCGGCCGATGCGTATCTCACGCTTCAGGGCCTTGGCGCCGTCCTTGGCGACAACATAGATCCACTTGCCTCCGGTCTTCTGGTAGAAGGTCCCGCGCGGGATGAGGAGCGCACGCTCCGGCTGCCCGAGCTGAAGGTTCAGGTAATATGTCTGACCGGTTCTGATGTTGTCGGGCTGCTGTCCCTCGAACTTGAAATCCGCCTGGAACTTGCCGTCACGCACTTCAGGATAGACCTTGCGCACCTGGGCATCGTATTTCTCGCTCTGACGCTCGAACGTGGCGTCCAGTCCCGGAACCACACGGTCGATGTAGTGCTCGTCTATCTTAGCCTCGATCTTGTAGCTGCCCTCGGAGTTGATCTGGCCGATCTTCGTGCCGGCCCCGATGTACTGGCCAAGGTTCGCATCCAGAAGTCCGAGGACTCCGTCGATCGGAGCCTTGATCGTAAGGCTCTCCTTGCGGCGGCGGATAAGCTGCATGTTCAGCCGCATGTTGTCAAGGCTTTCGCGGAGGCTCTGGAGCTGGGTCGAGCGGTAGAGGCTGTCCTGTTCCATGCTCTTGAGTGTGAGGTCGAGGTTCTGCCGAGAGAGTTCGTAGTCCTCCTCGGCCTTGAGGAAATCTTCCTTGGAGATGAGTTTCTCTTTGTAAAGCTGCTCGTTCTGCTCGAAGGCTCTCTTATTGCGCTTCGCCTCGGACGCGTAACGGAGCCTGTTCTGCTCGTGGGAGAGTTTCTGCTGCTCCATCGAGATCATCGTGTTGCGAAGGATGTTCTCCTTTTCGGCAAGCTCGGCCTCTGCGTTGAGGATCTGGAGGTCAAGATTGTCATTGGAAAGTTCAAGGATCGGCTCACCGGCCTTGACGGTCGAACCTTCCTCGACGATGATCTTCTGGACGGTTCCGCCCTCAAGCGGGCTGATCTGGATCGTCACCATTGGCTGAACCTGACCGCTCACACGGATGTAGTCGTTGAACTGTCCATCAGTAACCTGGCTGACCGAGATCGTGTCCTTGTCCACCCGGAGGGTCTTGGAGTTGTCCCTGAACACAATGTAGAGCACGAACACCAGCACGAAAGCTCCAAGCCAGTAAGGCATCGCTTTCTTTGTGAAGGCTGACCTCCAGCCTTTCTTCTTTTCGATTATCTTATCCATAATTGTTTATTGTCTTCTGTGATTTTTTGTTGTTCTCTGTTTTCAGCGGCGCTTCGACAGGCTCGCCGACCTGTTCAGTGACCACCGCGGTCATATTCATTGATTGATGTAATCCACTCCATTATAATAGTTGACCACGCTGCGCTTGATAAAGTAGGTCAGAAGGGAGTTCAGCCGCTGGGCGTTCGCCTCAAGGTAGTTGTTCGATGCGGTCTGAAACTCGATCGGAGAGATCAGCCCCTGCTCCAGCTTCTTCATGTTCAATGAATATGCCTCCTCCTGCACATCGGATTTCCTCTGCGCCTGGATGTAGGCGGCCGAGGCTCCGTCACGGTCCTGGACAGCCCTGCGCACCTCGGCCGAGATGTCCCTCATCTTCTGGTCGTACTCGGCCGTGGCCTTCGCAAGGGCGTTCTTCTTCCTTGCGATGCTGCTGTGGCGCTGGAATCCCGAGAAGATCGGAATGTTCAGGGACAACTGGACATATTCACCGCCGTTGTTCTTGAACTGCGTGCGGAACGGGTCGGACGAGGAATCGCTGCCAGGGTAGGTGAAGTAGGTCGTGGACCATCCTGCGTAGGCGTTCAGCGAAGGGAGGAGCTGCCACCGGGCCGTGCTGAGTTCACGCTTGGCATTCAGGAGATTGTATCTTGCCACCTGTGCAGAAGGATTGTTCCTCTGTGCGAAACCGACCATGTCCTCCATCGCCAGGGAGTCGGTCAGAATCCTTTCGCCGTCAAGGGTTGACGGAAGTTCCGTGTCGATCACAAGCTCGTGATCCTCAGACCAGAACATCACATCCTCAAGAGTGATTCTCGCATCGGCCAGCTTGTTGCAGGCTTCAATCAATTGGTACTGTTTGTCGGCAAGATTGGAGTCCATCTCGACCACATCGGCGTGGCCTTTCTGCCCAAGTTCCTCCTGGCGGCGGGCCTTTGTGAGAGACTCCTCGGCCACCTTGACCTGAGACTTGTAGATGTCGGCCAGCTTGCTGTAGTAAAGCACATTGCAGTAGGCTTCCATCGTGGCGAGACATATGTCTGCCTCGATCTGCTCCTCCTGCGAATTGCCCAGAGCGATTGAGGTTCTGGAGATCTTCAGATTGTTCACGGCCTTGAATCCGTTGAAGAGGGCGATGCCGGCACTGACTCCGTAGCTGTTGTGAAACGATGTCGTGGTGACGTAGGTGTTGGTCTTAGGGTCAACGGCGCGTCCGAAATTGTAGTAGGCGTAGCTGTTTCCGCTGATCTCCGGAGTGAACGCCTCGAAAATGGCGTCCCTTCTTGCAAGCCGCGCGTCTCCGTTGGCCGCCTGCTGGATCCTCACCTTGGTGCTGTTGCTGACCGCATATTCCATGCAGTCCTTCAGCGTCATCGGATTCGGAAGCGGCTCCTGCGCAAGAACCGGAACCGCTGCCATCATCGCGAATGTTATGAATATCGTCTTCTTCATGTTCCTTTGTCTTTTCGGCAAAAGAAACAAGCATTAGGCGTGCCATAATATTCAATTAATTAATCATGAATATTTTATCTAATCGCACACTTGCAAGAAGTGTAAAGAAATTTTACACTGCGTGTAAAGAAACTTTACACTTTCCACCGGTCGGTGTAAACCGGATCCCTGCCTACAATGTGATACCCCTTCCCCCTGACATTCTGAATCTCAATCCCGAACACCTCCTCAATGGTCTTTATGTTCCGCTGAAGCGTCCGCAAAGAATAGGAACCGTTCTCAGCCATCTTGTCTGACATGGCCTCCAGGAGATCCTCTTTGCTGACATATTCGTTGATGCCGCTGAGTTTGTTCACTATCGAGCTTAACAACCTGATTTGTTTAGACATGTTCAGAAATGTTTGCCGCAAATATAACAATCAAGAGCGACAAATTTTGTCGCCATGACGAAAACTGTTCCTATTATGTTCTCCTATAAGAAGCTGTTTTGAAATGATTCCCGAATTTTATCATGTGGAATTTTCGAGGCAGTTTCGGCTTTGGAAGAGGGAGCGTAGCCGTAGCTACGTGACCGATGACAAAGATGGAAATGGCCGGAAAGGCCGTATAAGAAAAGAAAGGGATTATTTCAAAACAGCTTCTAAGTTACATTCAGCCTTGCTCACGCTTTTAGAGGAATAATAGTCCATTCACGAGCGATTTTTCTCCGAAATTACGCTCTTGGAATATGGAGTTTTCGAAAAAGACTTTTCAAAATTTTGGCAACGTGCAAAATTTTGAAAAGTCTTTTTTGATGCTGTCACCTTACTTACAACGTTAAGTGACGTGTAAATAATAACTTACCTAATCTGTACCGCCATCGGACAGCCGTTTCGGCAAGCCCGGCAACCAGTTCAGCGTCCGGACGGTAAGGCCTTATGCGAAGCGCTTTTCAAGGCGCTCGCGGATGGCGGCGATGAAGTCGGCGGAGTTCTTGACCTGAGGGGTCACACCTTCCATCAGGTTGGCGAGATCCTTGGTCACGATGCCCTCGTTGAGGGTGTCGAAGCAGGCGGCCTCAAGCTGGTCGGCGTAGTTCACGAGCTCAGGGATGTTGTCCAGCTCGCCTCTCTTGCGGAAAGCGCCGCTCCATGCGAAGATCGTGGCGATCGGGTTCGTCGAGGTCTCCTCACCCTGAAGATGCTTGTAGTAGTGACGGGTCACTGTGCCGTGGGCGGCCTCGTACTCGTACTTGCCGTCAGGGCTTACCAGAACGGAGGTCATCATCGCGAGAGAACCGAAGGCCGTGGAGACCATGTCGCTCATCACGTCGCCGTCATAGTTCTTGCAGGCCCAGATGAATCCGCCCTCGCTGCGCATAACACGCGCCACGGCATCGTCAATCAAGGTGTAGAAGTACTCGATGCCGGCTGCGGCGAATGCATCCTTGTACCCCTCGAACACCTCCTCGAAGATCTCGCGGAAACGTCCGTCGTACTTCTTGGCGATGGTGTCCTTGGTGGCGAACCAGATGCTCTGCTTCAGATCAAGGGCGTACTTGAAACAAGCGTGGGCGAAAGAACGGATGGAGGCGTCGGTGTTGTGCAGTCCCTGAAGGACGCCTGGGCCTTTGAAGGTGTGGACGATCTGCTCCTCTCTCTTGCCGCTCTCACCCTCGAAGATGAGCTTGGCGACTCCCGGTTCCTCGACACGGATGTCAACGCTCTTGTAAACATCGCCATAGGCGTGACGGGCGATGGTGATAGGCTTCTTCCAGAACTTCACGGCAGGGGAGATGGAAGGAATCGTGATCGGAGTACGGAACACCGTGCCGTCCAGCATCGAACGGATGGTTCCGTTCGGACTCTTCCACATCTGGTGCAGATTGTACTCCGTCATACGCTTGGCGTTAGGAGTGATGGTGGCGCACTTCACGGCAACACCGTACTTCTTCGTGGCGTTGGCGGAATCAACCGTCACCTGATCGGCGGTCTCGTCACGGTGGACGAGGCCGAGGTCGTAGTATTCCGTCTTCAGATCAACAAATGGAATGATAAGCTCATCCTTGATCATCTTCCACAGGATCCTTGTCATTTCATCACCGTCCATCTCAACGAGAGGAGTGACCATCTGAATCTTTTTCATAATATCAAAAATTAAAGTGTTTTACGAATATATTACTTGCTCTTCTGCGCGGCATAGAAGTTCATCAGGCAGCCGTCGGCGAGGATCTCGCGCTCGTCCGCCGTCAGGTTCTGGAAGTAGAGGTGGATGTCCTTGACTCCCTCGGAGCCGATCACCTTGGCGTCGATCTCCTCCTTGCCGGAAAGGATGGCCTCGCGGATGCCGGGAACATAGACGAAGTCGCCGGAGACATATTCAAAAGGAGTGTCCTTTGAGATCGTGAAAGGAACGATGCCCCAGTTGATGCAGTTGCTGCGGTAGCGCTTGGTGGCATATTCATAGCAGATGTTGGCGTCGCCGCCGAGCACCTTCTGGCAGGAAGCGGCCTGCTCGCGGGCCGAGCCGTCGCCAGGCTTGTTCGCGAACACGCAGGAGCCGAACGAGGTGTTCTCCGGCTTAGCTCCGACCTTGGCAAGGGCATCGAGAACGTGTTGAGGTGTCTCGCCATCGCGGCGCTGGAGATCCTCAGACTGTATGCGCTTGCTCAATCCGACATATTCAGGAACACGGCGTGAGAGAGCGAACTCAGAGAGTTTCAATGGATTGGAGCGGTAGCTGGAGGTCTCGCCCGAAGGGATCAGCTCATCGGTCGTGGTGACAGGGTCGTGGATGACGGCCGCGAGTTCGAGGAGCATGTTCTCCTCCATCGGGTACATCTTAGGCCAGTCCTTGATGTTAGGTCCGTAGCGTAGCTCGACATAAGGGTCAGCCTTGCCGAAGCCGTAGTAGATGCGGCTCTTGTAGATGCGGTCGTCGAAGGAATACGGCTTGTGGGTGTCCTCATATTCAATGTCAGTGGCGGCAGTGATGACTCCGCCGTTGGCTGCCGTGGCGGCGATCGAACGCGCGTCCATCAGGCAGACAAGGGAGATCTGTCCCTGACCCGGCTTGGAGCCCTCACGGTTAGGGAAGTTGCGGGTGGTGTGACGGATCGAGAGGCCGTTGTTGGCCGGAACGTCACCGGCTCCGAAGCAAGGGCCGCAGAACGCCGGCTTGATCACGACACCGGCCTCAAGCAGCTCCTCTGCGATATGATTGCGTGTGGTCGCGAGATAGACCGGGGTTGACTGAGGGTAGGCCGACATCGTGAAGTAGTCGTTGCCGATGGTCCTGCCCTTCATGATAGCGGCGGCCTCGCTGAGATTGTCGTAGGTGCCTCCGGAGCAGCCAGCGATGATTGCCTGGTCAGCGAAAGCCTTGCCATTCTTCACCTTGCTCTCAAGATCAATGGAAATCTTGTCACCGAAACGCTGTTTGGCATCGTCCTCGACTTTCTTCAGGATTCCCTCCGGGTCGGCCTGGAACTCATGGATCGTGTAGGCGTTGGAAGGGTGGAACGGAAGGGCGATCATGGACTCCTGCTTTGAGAGGTCGATGCGGATCATCGCGTCGTAGTAGGCGATCTCGCCCGGCTGGAGCTCCTTATAGGCCTCCGGGCGTCCGTGCATTTTGTAATATTCCTCAACCTTTTCGTCCGTCACCCAGATCGAGCTGAGGCAGGTGGTCTCGGTGGTCATCACGTCGACTCCGTTGCGGAAATCCGTAGGGAGGGAGGCCACGCCAGGGCCGGCGAACTCAAGCACCTTGTTCTTAACGAAACCGTTCTCGAACACTGCCTTGACAAGGGAGATGGCCACGTCGTGAGGCCCGACACCCTTTCTCGGCTTGCCTTCGAGCCAAACGAGCACAACCTCAGGAGCGTTGATGTCCCAAGTGTTGTGGAGAAGCTGCTTGACAAGCTCGCCGCCGCCCTCACCGACACCCATGCAGCCGAGTGAGCCGTAGCGGGTGTGGCTGTCCGATCCGAGGATCATGCGGCCGCAGCCGGCAAGAGCCTCGCGGACATACTGATGGATGACTGCCTGATTGGCCGGGACATAGATTCCGCCGTACTTCTTGGCCGCCGACAGGCCGAAGATATGGTCATCCTCGTTGATGGTGCCGCCGACAGCGCACAGGGAGTTGTGGCAGTTGGTCATCGCATAAGGAATAGGGAACTTGTCAAGTCCGCTGGCACGGGCTGTCTGGATAATCCCGACATAAGTGATGTCGTGTGAGGCCATCGCGTCGAACCTGACACGCATCTTCCCGCCCTTGCCTCCGTCCACATCGTGGGCGCGGAGGATTCTGTAGGCGATAGTGTTCTCGCGGGCTTCGTCGGCAGACGGCATTCCTGCGGCATCATTGACGAGAGTCTTGCCATTTTTCAGATAAACGCCATTGGGAATCAATTCTACCATAATAAAATCAGTTTTGTGTTAAAATTATGAAGTTGTCAATATACTTTCCATGAATATGGTCAGGGACAGCATGTCGGCGCTTCCGCCTGGCGAGATGCCCTCCCTGATGAAATCTCCGTTCAAAGACGACAGACCGCTCCCGCTGAAGTCGTCAAGAAGCATTGCGGCCTCGCTCTTGGCGCGGGCAAGCCCCTCCGCTCCCATCCTGTGGAGAATGTTGGTGTCGTCAAGGGTTGACATTATGCGCAACAGGGTCTTATGGCAGCGGTACGGATCCCCTTCATGGCTCCGGTAGTACGGCAGCCAGTCCGAGAACAGTTCCGGATAGGCCCGGCGCGCGTTCTCAAGCGCCCCGACGACCTTGAAACTTTTCCTGGCCTCGGCTCCGTGCGTGCCTTCCGCGGCCGGAATCCCCTCCGCGGCACGCGACACGATCTCTTTGAATGAATATGCTTCCACTCTTCCTGTGGTACAGGCCAGACAGGAGGCCGCGGCAACGGAAAGGCCGATGCAGAAAAGGGCTCCTTTGTGGGTGTTCACTCCGCCGGTGGCTTCCAGCATGGCTTTCTCGGCTTCGACGCCGATCTCCTTTATCCGGACAGGATCGAGGCCTCCGGCTGATTCCACCGCAAGCCTTGTCAGATAAGGTCTCAACGCAGAGATGCTCCTGGACATCAGTCCGTAGTCCATGTCCTTGTGGGCTCCGCTGTCATGCCTGTCCACAAGGCCAGGTTTCGGAGTCGTGTCGAGTTCAATTCTCAGCGCACGCTCCGCAAGGTCGGACACCAGGTAAGGAACGGTGGTGACAGGGGCATATTCCATCGCCTTTTTAAGGTCGCCCTCGTCCAACGCCTGCCTTAATGATGTGGCGCTGATTGGTTTGCCGCCCAGTTCCGACCTTGGGATCTGTACGAAGTCTATTCCGGCCGGGCCCTGTGCTTGTCGAAGGGTCGTCGCTTCGACAGGCTCAGCGACCGGGGTTCTCGGCAGGATCTCCGCCATCAGCTCATTGTAGCGGCGGGTAAGGGTGTCCTCCGGCTCACTGCCTGCGAAACGGACCGTAACCCCAAGAGGCCTGGCGATGTGGTTCACGAACAGATCCAGATCAAGAGCGATCTGCGTGTCTGTCGCGTCATCCGGCTTCTTCAGGAAATATGTCGGGAAAGTCGTCGCTGAGACGACGTAGTCGCTGCCCTGGCAGACAACCACATTGTCAAGCCCGGCGCATCCCACCTCGATCATGGCCTTTCTCTCGGCGTAAGGGAAACGCGACCTGTCCTCCTTCACGACAATCACATAGAGATTGTCAACCTGTGACGCGGCCTGTTCGATGAGCCGGCGATGGCCCTTCGTGAAAGGATTGGCGTTCATCACTATGGCTCCGCCGCACCCCGGACGGGCAAGCGAAGCCAAGTACTTTTCATAGTCCGGAAGCCCTCCCCTGCCGCTTTCCATCAGGACAGCCTTCGGAGCGGACGCAAGCAAGGTGAATCCGAGGCTTTCGAACAGCGCCTCGTTCTCCGGTTTGGTGAAAGCCTTGACGAACTCATGTCCCCCCTCACGTGCAAGAACCATGAGCCGGGACACAAGAATGTTCATAAGTCCTTCGCCGCGGGCGGATTCTGACACGGCCACGCACTTGATGACGTCGCCGTCAAGCCCTCCTCCGGCAAGGATCTCGTCCCCGTCCTCGTCCCTTGTGACGACCACATAGCGGTCAAGAGGGGCGAGACTGAGCCTGTTGGCGGAAAGGAAAGCCTCAACCCTCCCGCGGACCGAGCCAAGCGACAGCGGAATCTCGCTTATGTAGTGACGGTCACCGCACATAGGCCTCGATCATTTCGTCAATTCTGGCGGAGAGTTCGTCCGGTGTGTGAGTGCGGTTACGCATGCACCAGCGGGCCTCCCGGTCACAGACAAGACACTTCCTCGGCTTCCGCCCCACCGATTCTCTTGAGACGGGAACTCCGTCAGCGTCAATTACATCCAAATCGAAAAGACGGCCTAGAGGATGTGTGTCCTCAATGCGGCACGTCTCCAGTTTGGCCTCTTCGTTGGAAAGCGGGGTCACAAGATAGGCCTCGTAGCCGGTCGGCAGATCCCGCAGTTCAAGCCGGAGCATTGAATCTCCGAAAGCCGAGACCAAAGCCGTGACGGCGGCCTGTGCGACCACAAGGGATTGCAGATTACGCTTGACCTTGCCCGGCATGATGACGGTAAGGCAGACCAGTGTCTTTCCAGGATGACTTTTCAGCAGTTCCCTCTGGAAAGAAGCCCGTTCCTCACGACTTGCCAGCAAACGGTCAAGCGTAATCTCCATAAAACAAGAATCCGTCTAAACTCAACTTTCGTGAACCCGAAACTCAGAAGTCAGTCCTTGATGTTCATTATGACATCCATCACGGAGCCGTCGCGGTTCATCACCACGCCCACAACCTTGTCTCCGAACGGAAGCGGGTCAGGAACGCCTATGGATCTGAGAGCCAGCTCCTTCAAATCATGAATATCCACGATCTTAAGACCGGCGTCCTTCAGGCGTTCAGCGATCTCCGGACGGCGCGGATTGACCGCTATGCCATATTCAGTGACGACAACATCGACTGTCGAGCCAGGGGTGATGAGGGTTGTGACCTCGTCCACCACGCAAGGGATGCGTCCGCGCATCAGAGGGCACACTATGATCGAGAGAGCCGAGTCGGCAGCCGTGTCAGGATGTCCGCCGACAGCACCTCTGATGACTCCGTCGCTGCCTACAAGCACATTGACATTGAAGTTGACATCCACCTCAAGGGCCGAGAGGATGACGATGTCGAGGTAATGGACGGCCGAACCGGGTTCATCCGCACTGGCATATTCATTGGCGGAGACTCCCTTGTGGAAAGGGTCATTCTTGATGGATTCGGCGGCGACCCTGTCAAATGACTGGACGTCAATAAGCCGTTCAATGAGTCCTTCCTCGTGCATCTTGACCATGTGGGCGGTGATTCCGCCAAGCGCGAAACTGGCGTGGATACCCCTTCTGATCATTTCCTCACGAATATACTTGACCGCGGCGAGCGAGGCTCCGCCGGATCCGGTCTGGATCGAGAATCCCTCCTTGAAATAGCCGCTGCTCGTGATAACCTTGGCGGCGTTCATGGCAAGCAGTATGTCGCGCGGGTTCTTGGTGTCGCGGATGGCCCCCGAAGAGATCTTGGAAGAATCCCCGACAGAATCGACAAGCACCACGTAGTCCACATCGTGTTCGGAGATGGAGTTCGGAGTGTTAGGATAGTCAACGATGTCATCGGTGATGATCACGACCTTGTCGGCGTACTGGGCATCCGGTTTGGCGTAGCCGAGAGATCCGCAGATGGACTTGGCGTGTTCGGAACGGGAGTAACCGCTGGCGTTGCCCGCCGGATCGCTGGATGACGCGCCCAGAAAGGCCACGTCAATGTGCAGGTCTCCGTTTGCGATCGCACTTCCGCGTCCTCCGTGACTGCGGAACACGACCGGCTCCTTCATCAGACCGTGGGAGATCTCCTTGGCGAGCTCACCGCGGAGACCGGAGGTGGAGATCTTGGTGATCACTCCGTTCCTGATGTGGTCGATCAGAGGCGCATGGACATCCGAAAGGCTTGAGGCCGCAAGGTGAAGGTTCCTAAACCCCATCTCCGCCAGTTTGTCCACGACCAAGTTCACAACCTTGTCACCGCCTCTGAAATGGTGGTGGAAGGAGATTGTCATTCCGTCCTTGAGTCCGCTGAGCCTGATGGCCTCCTCCAATGTGGTCACCTTCGACTGGACCTTCTGGAGATCCTTGCGGAACGTGGTGTTCTTCGGAGTCTCCCCCGAGTACACTTTCTTGCCCATAGCGGCCGCCTGAGCGTTGACAAGTGCGGCCCTTTCCTTTATGCTACTCATAAACTTCCTCCTTTGTCAATATGCCTGAGGCGATTGCAAGGTCGATGGTGCGCTGCGCCCTGATGACAACAGGACGGTCAACCATCTTGCCGTTCACGGCGATGACTCCCGAACCGCGTTTCTCGGCCTCCTTGATTGCGGCGAGAATCTTTCTGGCCTTCTCGATCGCCTTCTCGGTCGGAGCGAACACCTCGTTCACGATCTGGATCTGGCGAGGGTTGATGATGGACTTGCCGTCGAATCCGAGGGTCTTGATGAGTTCCACCTCCTTGCGGAAAGTCTCCATGTCATCGAGGTTCGAATAGACCGTGTCGAGCGCGTCGATTCCGGCCGCCCTCGCGGCCACGACTATGGTCTCGCGGGCATAGAGGAGCTCGGCTCCGCCAGGAGTGCGCTGGGTCTTGAGGTTGGCGCAATAGTCCTCTGCCCCGAGGGCGATGCCCATCATCCTATTGGAGGCCTTTGCGATCGCGAAGGCGTTGCAGATCCCCTCCGCACTTTCGATGGCGGCCATCATGCGGGTCCTTCCAAGGCAACCTATCTCCTTCTCGACCTTCTCTATCTCGGCCTCAAGCTCACGGACCTCGTCGGCGGTCTCGGTCTTAGGCATGCGGATCACCTGCACGCCGGCCTTCACGACAGCCTCCACGTCCTTGTGGCCGTAAGGGGTGCTGAGAGGGTTGATGCGGACAACCATTTCGGTGTCGCCGTAGTCAATGGATTTCAGAGCGTTATAGACAAGCAGACGGGCTGCGTCCTTCTCGGCCATCGTCACGGAGTCCTCCAGATCAAGCATGATCGAATCCGGTCCGTAGATGAAGGCATCCTGCATCATTCCGGGATTGTTGCCCGGAACGAACATCATTGTTCTTCTTAATCTTTCCATAATAATCCCGCTTGCTAAGCCCAGACATCCTTTCCCGTTGCACGCACGACGGCGGCGGTCACCCTCGCGCGGATTGTGCAGTCGCGGGCCCCTTTGTCAACCGCCTTGATGTCAGCGTCCTCAAGACCGAAGTCAGTGAGTGTCTCCTCAATGACCCGACGGATCTGTCGGCCGAACTGGGCGGCCACAGAACTGTCGAGGTAGATGTGCAGACCTTTCGTCTCCGCCGGAGCGATCTGGATCATGATGTCACCTGACTCCAGCGTTCCGGCCACAGCGTTCTTTACTTCCATAGCAGATTTGCGATAAAAAGTCATTCTTGTCCCTGAATATCAGGGATGTGTTATAATTATGTGTCAATCTCAAACAAAATCACCCGACCACAATTACAAATTTTTACAATATTTAAAATATTCCCAAAAATTCATAACCGCCCAACCGGGTCATATCTTGTTTAGCCAAAGGTATGAGACTTTTTTCAAATGACCAAATTTCCGCTGTACATTTTTCATTTTTCAGAAGCCTGACCTTCAAGCTGGGGATGGATGAATTTATTTGTCCAAACATTACTTGGTTGAAATTAAATGTCTATCTTGTATTTTGGCACTGAAAAAAACAATTGTAATTGACGACCATTTTTTCAGTGTGACAAAAAGTGCATTTATGAACCGCTATTATGATGAGGACAGGATTTACCGTTTCCCGGACGAACTGTGCTGGCGGTCTGACCGATGTCAGAAAGAGAACGGCAATGATGTCAAGCACGATGTGGAGCGCATCACCTACACGCGGACTCCGAAGGTGCTTGGGGGGAAGGTGGCCGTCATCTTCTACGACACGACGACGATGTACTTCGGTCCAGAGAGGATGACGTCCGATGTACCATCGCCTGTTCAACAGGATAGAGGCGCACATCTGCCTCTGCTTCGTAGCCTCCACGATAATGCTGGAGCTAGAACACATCCTAAAGGCTGCCAAGCGGAAAACAGGACAAGGTCCTGATATAGCTACGGAGTTCAGAAATATAAAAGCCCCAAAATCGCCATCGCAACGGCCTGGGGACTTGATTTATCAAATCTGATATGTCAAAGATGAGATTAATTTGTAAATTTGCCGTTGGAACCACTATATTAGGAAATATCCCGGAACACAAAAACAGATTTGATTATGACTCCTTTCAAGAAACGGGTGCTGTCTCTCCTTATTCTGCTTCTATCCGCGCTATCCTCACAAGGCAATGCTGTGATGTTCTCTCCGGTAATCCGGAACTTCACTCCATCAGAATACCAGGGCGGCAGACAGAACTGGTCAGTGTCACAATCAACATCCGGTCTAATCTATGTCGGTAACAACCAATACCTTCTTGAATATGACGGGCATTCTTGGAACAGGTACCAGTTGCCTGGTAAAGGAATCATCAGATCTGTCCTCGCAGACCCGGATGGAAGAATCTACTGTGGTTCTTTTCAGGAGTTCGGTTATTTCGAAAAATCAGGAAACTTGCTGATCTACCATTCTCTAAGTGACGGACTGAAAGAAAAAGAAGAAGACCTCCACGATGTCTGGAACATAATACGGGATCCATCCAACGGCAGCCTTATTTTTCAGACATTCACTTCTTTGTACATCTATGACGGCACGGCTGTCCAATGCATTCAAAATATAAGACCTTTGAATATCATCAAAATTGCGGACAGGATCTACTCACAATTGATTGACGGAGATTTCGTCCGTATCGAAGAAGGTAATCAACTTAAAACAATCCTCCCTAAAGGGACGCTTTCCTGTGATGTTGTCGCCGCATTCGAACATAATGGCCGCCCCTTGCTTCTTACCAGTAAAGACGGTCTCTACTATCTTGAGGATGACGGACAGATAACAAGATTCAAGACCGAAGCGGATGAGGAGTTGAAGAGCAAGATCATCAACAGGGCAGTGATGACCAAAGATGACAGCATCATCATCGGCACCGTCAAAGGTGGAATCGTGTCTATCAACTCACAAGGTCGCATCCAATGGCAAATCGACACCCGGATCCAACTCCAGAACAACACTACACTTGGATTACTTTGTGATGAAGACAACAACATCTGGGCTGCATTGGATGACGGAATTTCTTTCATAGACAATTCTTCCGGAATAGGGATCTTCAGCCCCTCCTGTAATAAAGTCGGAATGATTTATGACGTGTTGTTTGAAAGAGATGAAATGTATCTGGCGACCAATCATGCCGTCTACACTCACGAAGGACAATCACTCGTCCCTGTGTCCGGGCTTAACGAACAGATCTGGTGCCTTGACAAAGTCGGAGAAGAAGTGGTCTGCGGCTACAATCAAGGGACATATTCTATCAGCGGCGAACAGGCTTTGCTGATCTCCGACAAAGGCCACGGAACACTCTGTATCAAAAACGATGTCTTTGGCAAGACAAACTGGGTGATTGAGGGGACATACTCATTCCCATGCCTTTTCAAAATCAAGGATGGAGGAGAGTGGGAGTATGTACCGACACTTGAGAATATTCATCATATGGTAAAACAGGTTGAGAGTGACGAGATCGGCAACCTGTGGTGCGCCCTTTTTAATCGGGGATTGCTTCGGATCAAACTTGACAACGATAGAAAAGAAGTCAAGAAAGAGGAATACATCAGGTCTCTCGGAAATGTGTCGGACAGTTTGTTCTCTGTGATGAAAATCAGCGGAAGGATTGTGTTCTCAAACGGTAAAGGCTTCTTTACCTATGATTCCCTAAAAGACACAATTGTTCCTTACGACACCATGAACTCCGACCTTCTGCCAAGGGTAACAAGGATCCATCAGGCCGTCCAGGCCATTGCCAATTACTACTGGCTGGTATCGGACTATTCCTTGTTTCTCATTGAATGCGACAACAACAAGTTCTCGGTCAAGCGTACTATACCATTCACGTATTTCAACATCTATACTGAGGAACGGGCCTCTGTCAGGTATGACGAGTCTTCAGGGAACTCTTATCTCTGCCTCAACAACATGCTTGTAAGAATCCGGACAAAACAGTTCCTGTCCAAGACCCGGCACAAGGACAAAGACCTCACCCTGGTCTCCGTCAAGGCATCCGACCGGCAGGGAGTTGTTAAAGATATCGCAATTGAAAGCGGCATGAAGATAGATTTCAATCACAACAATCTGACTTTTCTGCTGGGATATCCTGTCTATAACGAAATTGACACACGATTCAGGTTTCAAATGAAAGGGTTGTCGGACGATTGGACAGAAACTGATCAATACCTTCAGCAGGAATATGTCCGACTCAATCCGGGAAAATACCAGTTGGTAGTTGAAGCATATTCAGAGGAAGAGGTGTTGGATCGATTCTCCTTCGATTTTTACATCAAACAACCATGGTTCCTTTCATGGTGGATGAAAATCATCTATCTTCTCATGTTCGGCCTTACTATGTATTGCGTCTATCTGTTCTCCAACATCTCCGCGAAGAAAGCGCAGAAACTAAAGTTCATAAAGCAGGAGATGGAGAATCTCAAGAAAATTGAGCAACAGGAGAAGGAACTCACCAAGATGAGACAGGCAAGACTTGAGGAAGACCTAAAAGTCAAAAGTAAAGAATTGGCCAGCACCGCCATGACACTTATCGCCCATCAAGAGATTCTGGAATCTCTGTCAAAGGAGATTCAGGAACGGAAATTTGCAGGCGGTGCAGGGAAAAAAGATCTCGAGCATCTGCAAAGGATGATAGACAATCATCTAGTGTCCGACAAAGAGACATGGAATATGTTTCAGGCTAACTTCGACCGAATACATGAGCATTTCTTCAGACATCTTAAAGAAACCTTCCCTTCTTTGACCCCGGCAGACTTGCGTCTCTGTGCCATGCTGAGGATCAACCTGTCCACAAAAGAGATAGCCAACATGCTGAATCTCACAGTCCGAGGAGTAGAGTCAGCAAGATACCGTCTCCGAAGGAAATTGAATCTTCCCTCTGAAGACGGTCTCACCGATTTCCTGATCCAATTCAGTTGATCACGAGACTATCTCTCCCAGATCACAGACGCCGACTTCACCTTTGCCGATGAAGTACCGATGAATATGTTGAACAAGCCTGGCTCCCAGACATACTCTAAATCGCTATTGTAGAAAGAAAGGAGTTCTGTGTCTATCTTAAAGCTGACAGTTTGGGTCTCTCCTGGCTTAAGATAGATCTTTTTGAACCCTTTCAATTCCTTAATCGGCCGAGAAATGCTTGCAACCGGATCTCCGATGTAAAGTTGCACCGTCTCCTCTCCGTCTTTCTTACCGATGTTAGTCACATCGACACTGGCGGTCAAGACATCACAGTCGCCCTTTAGGGAAGCCTTACCCAAAGTCATCTCGCTATACTTAAATTCAGTATAACTGAGACCATGCCCGAAAGGATAAAGCGGTTCATTAGGGATGTCAAGATATTTTGAGGTGTAATGGTCCTCGGCCACTTTAGGGCGTCCTGTATTCAAATGATTGTAATATATCGGGATCTGTCCGACAGTGCGGGGAAATGTGGCCGTAAGTTTTCCGGAAGGGTTCACATCTCCGAAAATCACATCTGTCAAGGCTCTCGCAGCCTCAGCCCCGCCATGCCAAGCTTCAATGATAGCGGGGCAATTGGCGTCTTCCCATTCCAAAGTCATCGGTCTACCGTTAGCCAGAACAAGAACGAGTGGTTTACCTGTCTTAAGGAGCGCTTTAAGAAGATCTTTCTGACTTTTAGGCAGTCCTATGTCGGCACGGCTGCAAGCTTCTCCAGTCCAGCTTCTTGGCTCTCCTAAAACCGCCACAATCACATCAGCTTCCGCTGATTTCACCACCGCATCACGAATCATCTTCGCATTATCCTCAGGATCAGCCATAAGTCCTGTCACCTCCGCCAATTGCGCATCATCGGTGAGGTGACAACCTCGCACCTCAATAATTCTGGCGGAAGAACCCACGGCTTCCCTGAACGCCTCCGCTATAGTGGCGGATTTTTGGTCATTGGTACCACTCCACATCCCAAGCAGGTCCTCTTTCGTGAACGCCATCGGACCGACAACAGCAATGGTTCCCTTTCTCTCCAGCGGAAGGATATTCCTGTCGTTCTTGAGAAGAACGATGGACTTTCGGGCGATAAGACGGGCGAACTCAAGATGTTCCTTTGTCATGAAATCCTTTTCCGCTCTATCTTCATCCAGATACCTATAAGGATCCTCGAAAAGGCCAAGTTTGTATTTGGCTTCAAGGATTCTGCGACACGCCTTGTCAATGTCCTTCTCGGTTATTTCTCCTTCGTCAAGAGACTTCTTGAGTGTTGTTATGTAGCCACTAGTCATCATGTCCATGTCCAGTCCGGCCTTCAGGGCAAGAGCAGAAACGGTCTGTGTGTCCCCAAGTCCATGCTCGGTCATCTCTCCCACCGAATCATAGTCGGAAACGACGAATCCCTCGAATCCCCACTGATCCCTTAACAAATCAGTAAGAAGCCATCTGTTTCCGGAAGCCGGGACTCCTTCAATGACATTGAACGAGGACATCACACTGCCACAGCCAGCCTCAACGGCTCCCTTATAAGGCGCTAAATATTCATTGTACATCCGTACCCTGCTCATGTCCACCGTATTGTAGTCACGTCCGGCCTCGGAGGCTCCATAAAGAGCAAAATGCTTGACACAGGCAAGGATGGTAGTACTGTCGGCAAGGTCATCACCTTGATAACCACGAACCATAGCGGCTGCGATTTTGGCCCCCAGCCAAGGATCCTCCCCACTGCCTTCGGCGATTCTACCCCATCTGGCATCGCGGGCTATGTCGACCATCGGAGAATACGTCCAATTACATCCATTGGCACTGGCTTCCACCGCAGCGATCCTGGTACTTCTCTCAACCAACGTTGTGTCCCAAGAACAGGAAATGGCCAGCGGAATCGGGAATATGGTCCCGAAGCCATGAATGACATCCAGACCGCACATAAGCGGAATCCCAAGTCTGGTCTCATTGACAGCAATCTCCTGAAGCCTGCGGAGTTCCTTCACATTATTCCATCCTGTTGAGGTGAGAAGTCCTTTTCTCACAGCTTCATCCAGACCGTCCGTACCAGACAGCACTCCTGGAATATCCCCTCCGGAAAGATTGAGCTGGCCGATCTTTTCCTCCACTGTCATCTTTGACATAAGGTCTGAAATGAACCTGTCCATTTCAACCTGTCCTTTGTCAACATTCTGACTACAGGACGAGACTGCCACGATAGAAGCAAGCAATAATGTACGAATTGATTTCATTTCTGATTGTTTACAATTGATATTATGCCCATTTATGCCCATTATTTTATTGAGTTCAATTTTTTCAACCCGTCCATGACATCAGGATGACTCATGAACAGATTCCAGATGAAGCCACTCCTGTGGTTTTCAATCATGACGGTGACCGGACCCTGATTAAGCCCCATGAAAATCGGAGACACCCAGTTCTCAGTCAGATTGAAAGCATCACGGAAACCATATTCCCCCCATAGAAAGGTACCATAATTGCGATAATAGTTCAAGAATGCGTCCATCGATTCTTTCGGAGTGTAAGGGAAGGATGCCAAGGCTCCTGTCGGAGCGATTGTCCCATCATCAATGTCAGTGACAGGCTCGGCAGCAGAATAGTTCCACATGTGATCACTCGCTGTCAACCCCCAACAGTCAGCCCCATAGCCGACATATCTGGCAGGATTTTCCATACAATATCTGAGGTTAACCTCGGCAATCGCCTTGTTATTTTCGAAATAGTTGGTAAATCTATCCGTAAACTGATGTGGATCAAATCCCATGAAAGAATAGTGAGTGAAGAACAGCGGGCCGCCATTGGATACGGCCACGTCCAAATTCTTTCCATAATAAGTATTGCCGTTCGTGTACCTGTCTCCTTCATGCACCCGGCCCCATCCCGATCTGTATTCCGCAGCATAGTCTTCCTGACTTGCCCAACCGGAATAGTACATCTCTGCCGGCACCGAATGTGTCGGAGACATGATCGCCATAAGATAGGTGATCATGGTTTCGTTCCATCCTATCAGCCTATGGTTAATCACCCAAGCCTGGTCCGGAGACCAATGCCAGTAAAGATACGGACTGTCCTGAGTTTTCCTGTACCAACTCCATTCAACATCCTCCCAGATCCCATCAATCCTTGAACGGATTGTCTTCTCATCCTCTGAATCTCCGTCAAAGAATTGTCTGGCGCACAACAGACCTTCCATCAGGAACGATGTCTCAACCAGATCACCTCCGTTATCCCTCGGTCCGAACCAGGCTACGGTCTCTCCGGTTGTCCCGTCCATAAAGTGCGGATAGACCCCATGGTAACGCTCGGCCTTTTCAAGAAAAGTTGTTATCTTCAGAAATCTATCCACCCCCTCATCCTTGGTGATGAATCCTCTATGGATTCCGGTCAAAATAGCCATCATTCCGAATCCGGAGGCTCCGGAGGCAATCATATCACTCTTTCCCGGAACATTCTCCCTGGCCAAACCGCTCACCGGTTCCGCCATCTCCCAATAGTACCGGAAATTGGCGAGTTGAAGCATGTCCAAAAGCTCATCCTCAGACATGGCCCTCGTCTTGACGGCAACCGCCGGAGAGCATCCGGACTCCTTAAGATCATAATCCACAGCCGAAACCTTATACCATACCTGCGTGCCGACTGTTCCGAGATAATCTGTGAAACGATCTGTCCAAGGCCTCCTGACCGCAACAGGAGCATATTCCATCCCATCAAAGGATCGGTATATCTTATAATATTTTATTCCCTCCTCGCCCTGAGACTTCCATCTGACATCCACATGACGTTCGAAACCTACAGCCTCAATGATCTCCGGCTGTTCCACTGTCGCCTCGGGATGCCTTGACGGCAAAAGTTCGATGTCATCAACGAAGATGGTCACCTCCTTGTCTGCCTTACAGCCTTCGCTGAAGACAACCGCCGCAAAACGATTGACCAGAGCATCCTCGGAATGTCCGACATTGAAATCATTCAGAGGAATTTTCATAGAATACCACTCATTAGGTTTTATTCCGTCAACATATTCTGAAATACTCAATGATTCGGAGATCGATTTGTCCGCCGACACAAATGCCACGGATGGAAGATTCTTTATGTCTGAATAGTCTGTAATCAGAAGCCTGGCTGACAACACATCCGGTCTGCGAAAATTCTCCATGCCACGCATTGGTGGGAAAAATATGCTGGCTCTCCACGAATCTCCAGCCGAAACATACCTTAACCTCAAAGAGTTACCGGGAGAAGAAAACTCGGACTCCGAGATCGGAATACGGCCCACACGATTTTCAATCCAAGATTTCCCGGAATATTCAGTTTTTGTGTAATAATAGTGATCAGCCATGAGACTGTTGTCAAAGAAGACATAGTCATACTTTCTCTCTGTCGCCGACATGGACCACACGCCGAGTAGCGGACATAGAACCGCGAAAAGCAATTTTTTCTGATTTAACCTGGTCATTGTGTAAAATATTGTTTGACGGCAAAATTAGATACAAACCAAGGCAGACGGAAAAAAACACCTACTTGAAGATTACTTTGAGGTGTAAAAATCTTTTTTAGGCGTTGTCTCGTACAAGATAGTGACAATCCGGACTTTTTTCTGCCAAGGTAAAAAAGATCCGGCGAATATATGTTGATTATTAAAACGTCAAACAATATAAAAGTATTAAAAGAGCATGTCCAAAAATAACGAAAGTAATCATACAGTACCACGATATGGTTAAGGAATAAAATAGTTTTAGTTCTTTTGTGACACGAATCACGACAATATGAACATGATCGTGGAAACAATTAACTTAAAAAACCACTTTTAATGAAACTAAAGTATCTCTTAAATCTACTGGCGATTCTCGCCCCGCTTTCAATGGCGGCTCAGAATCGAACTGTTTCAGGAACCGTTACGGAAAAGACTTCCGGACTTCCTGCGGTTGGTGCCAGCGTTATGGTAAAGGGGTCCAGAACCGGAACCATGACTTTGGCTGATGGGACATATTCATTAGACGGAATCTCCGACAACGCAACACTCGTTTTCTCTTCAATTGGCTTCAAATCGATCGAAATCCCTGTTTCAGGAAAGAACACCATCAATGCAGCTCTTGAAGAAGACAACACCATGCTTAATGACGTAGTGGTGATCGGTTATGGTACCGCAAAGAGCAAGGATCTTACAGGAGCCATTTCCACCGTAAAATCTGACGATATTGTGACGGCACCTGTCGCAAGTCCAATGGGTGCCCTTCAGGGAAAAGTACCCGGAGTCCAAATCGTGAACTCAGGAGATCCTGGTGCGACACCTACGGTAAGAGTACGTGGTGTCGGTTCGTTTGACAGTGCTTATCAAGGCCCTCTTTATGTTGTCGACGGGATGTTCTTCGATAACATCGACTTTCTTGACAATTCCAATATCGAGTCCATCACCGTTCTAAAGGATGCCTCCGCAGCGGCTATCTATGGAGTGCGCGCTGCAAACGGCGTGATCCTCGTGACCACCAGAAACGGAATGAAAGGGAAAGCAAACATCACCTACGACGGGTATGCCGGAATCCAAAAAGCCAACCATCTCGTCAAAATGGCCAATTCTGAACAGTTTGCACGTTTAATGGGGGAATATGGTGATCTGACGAATGTTAACGCATCCATCTCCAAATGGGGCGGAAGCAACGGAATCCCTTCGACGGACACTGATTGGTACGATGAACTTCTTGGTACAGGCTACATCCAGAGTCACAGCTTGAATGTGTCCGGATCTGAGGATAAAAGTTCCTGGCTCATAGGTGTAAGCTATTACGACCAGAATGGTATCATGAAGGCAGACAGCGGTTACGAACGCTACAATATTCTTACTAAAGGCAATTATAAACCTTTTGAGTGGCTTAATTTAGGAGCCCATGTCACCATAAGCAACGGTAAAAGGACAATTGGGGAAAATGCGGCTTTCAGAGATGCGTTCATACTGCCTTCAATCGTCCCCGTCTATGACAGTAACAATGCGGACGCAACTCCTGAAAAGTTTGCGTCGCCAGGAGACGCAGGATTCGCCAACGGTTATTTCGCGAATCCTGTGGCCCGCGCATATTACTATAACAACAAAAACACTTCCTTGCGTGTACTGCCTTCTGTGTTCATGGACGTCAACATCATCCCTGACAAACTGAAATACCATTTCAGCATGTCACAGGAGTACCACATTCTCAATTCAATGGAGTACACCCCTGCTTACGTCGTGTACTCATTGCAGAGCAACACACAAAGCACTCTAACCAAGGCACAGCACAACTACAACAACACCATCATTGACAACACGTTGACCTACAATGAAAGTTTCGGCAAACATAATGTCACCGCAATGATCGGTCACTCTTCAAGATGGGAGAACTATAGAATGCTGCAGGGTGTCGCTAAGAATATTTCGGGAAATGGTGACTCACAGTTCATGTACGTCAGCCTTGGTGATGCAGACACACGTTTAGCCTCTGACACAGGATTCTCCTACCGCGGCCTTTCATTCTTCGGACGTGTAAGCTATGACTTTTCCGGGAAGTACCTTATCTCTGCCACACTGCGTCGTGACGGAACCTCAAAATATCAGGAACATTGGGGCAATTTCCCTTCCATCGGCTTAGGATGGGTCATCTCGCAGGAGAATTTCATGAAAAACCAGAAAGTGTTCGACTACCTGAAACTCCGCGCAAGCTGGGGAATCCTCGGAAATGACAAGGAACCGGCCAGCGATGGATTTGCCGGAACAGATCCTCAATGGTACGCAGCCTTTGCTGACAAACTTTACCCTGGTTTCACAATCAAGAATGTCTTCAGCTGGCTGAAATGGGAGAAAGTCAAGGAATATAACGCCGGAATCTCTTTCTCTTCCTTTAACGGGAAACTCACAGGAGATATAGATTACTATAACAGGCTTACAACCGAGGCTGTCGTCACCAACACGATTCCTATCACCATGGAGACCGTTCTTGCCAACAGCGGATCAATCAGGAACCAAGGTTTTGAGTTCCAATTGGGATGGGCAGACAGGATCGGAGACTTCGGCTATTCCATCGGTCTGAACGCCGCCACACTTAAGAATGAGGTCGTCTCTATTCAAGATGGTGTAGATTACATCCTCACCGGAACCGCAGAAAACAGAACAATCATGTCTGTAGGACATCCGATGAACAGTTTCTATGGCTACAAAGTTGATGGCATCTATCATTCCGAGGAGGAGGTCAACGCAGACCCTATCGCAGTAGCCAATGGCTACAAACCTGGTTATCTCAAGTATATTGACATTGACGGGAACGGTGTCTTGGATGACTCCGATAGAACTTTTCTCGGCTCACCATACCCTAAGTTCACTTATGGAGGAAACATCTCTCTCGACTGGAAGAAAATTGACTTTGGGATGACTTTCTACGGTGTGGCCGGTGTCAACGTGGCAAATTCCAAGAGCGGTTTCCGAAACTATGCGTCCCTGATGAATTTCACCGACAGATTCGCTGACGATCATTGGACTCCAAGCAACACAGGAAGTAAAAATCCTTCTGTAGAGGGACTTATGAAAGCGTCAACCGGTCAGCTCAACGGCTATTTCGTCCAGAAAGCCAATTATTTTCAGATTCAGAATGTCCAGCTTGGCTACACTTTTGACAAACTGTTCGGACATCTTAAAACCAGAGTCTATCTCTCGGCATCACAACCATTGTCAATCTACTCTTACGAGGGATTCAATCCGGAAATCGCATCCGGACTTGACACAGAGACATACCCTATGGCAGCAACCTACAGCATTGGAGCAAGTATCACTTTCTAATAACGGAGGATAAACTAATGAGATACATTAACAAAATTATACTGATTGGTGCAACAGCATCATTGATCATGTCCACTACCGGTTGCAAGGATTGGTTGGACGTGCCTGTCGAGGCCAAAGAGCCGGTGGAGGCCATCGACTACACAGATGCCACCCGCGCACAGAGCATTCTCATCGGAACATACGGACAGTTTGTCGGCTGGAATGTGGCCGGCAGCTGGTGCCAACTCGCTGTAATCGCCGTCAGAGGAGATGACGTTGAGAAAGGTAACCCGAGTCCTTCTGATCAAGCGACTTTGACATCATTCCACAATTTTGACTATTCAGAGGCTCCTTCATTCTGGGCCTTGAGCAATTCATGGAGCGGAATCTACACCGTCATCTCACAAATGAACGAAGCCCTCGGCGCATTTGATGAATACAAAGAGAACGGTGCGGACGAGAAGACCATGAACAACTACATCGCCCAAGTCAGGGTTCTGCGTTCATATTGCTACTTCAGACTGGCCCGCCTGTTTGGTGCCATACCTGTGTTCACGAGTCTTGATGAGCAGAAAGCAAGCCCTCGCCGTTCCACGTTCGAACATGTCATGCAATTCATCATCAAGGAGATGGATGAGTCTGTCTCCTATCTGACAGACACAAAACCAAATGCGGCCACAATTCCGGGCACTGTCACCAAATACACAGCGCTTGCCGTAAAAGCCAAAGCCGCGGCGGAAATTTTGGACTATGACAATGTGCTGTCAGCCACAGAGGAAATTGTCTCCGCCTATGGAGAAGGTGCTTTGGTAACAGATTTCAGCAAAGTTTTCAATAATGAAGGAAACCTCAGCGATGAAAATCTCCTTGAAGCACAGTACTCCTCTGCCACCAACCCTCAAACCTACGATGATAACTACTTCGCGTTCCAAGGGCCGGCTCACTCCATCCAAAGCAAAGTACAGTTCAGCGGGAACAATCTTGGAGGAGGATGGGGATTCCTTCCTCCTACCGAAAAGCTCAAGGCATTCATGGAGGCAAGAGGTGAGGGAATACGCTACAAAGTGTCTATCCTCAATGTTGGAGAAGAGACTTACGCAGGAGATCTGCTTGTAGCTGACGCAGCCAAGCCATATCCGTCAATGTACAGCGGCAAAGCCTACAATCCGTCCATATTCACTGCGGATAACGCTAACTGGTGGGGCAGCAACAACAGCATAAAACTCATCCGTTATTCAGACATTCTTCTTCTTAACGCTGAAGCCAAAGTAAAGAAAGGCCAGAACGGAGACAAGACCTTTAACTGGGTCAGAAAACGTGCGGGGATGCCAGAACTTGTCAATGTCACATTCGAAGACATTATGGATGAAAGATTTGCTGAATTATGCCTTGAGAACGGAGAGCGTTTCTACGATCTTACCAGAACGGGTCTCGCAGCTTCGGAACTGAACGGCTATTCTGAAACAAAGCGTTTCTATCCCATCCCTCAGACAGCCCTTGATGCCGATAAAGCCCTCCAAGAAGATCCCGAATAACACAACATCTACAATTACAATGAAAAAAACACTATTGATATTAGTCTCAATGCTGACACTCATGAGTTGCTCATGCTGTCAGCAGAAAGGAAATTCTTCCCAAAGGGCGTTTCCGGAATATCCCAATAAGGAATACAGACCCATAAAACCGGTCGGCGTGATCCGAGACTTGTCCGATGATGAATTGCTGGAAACTGTCCAAAGGCAAACCTTCCGTTATTTCTGGGACTTCGCACATCCTGTGTCCGGATTGGCGAGAGAAAGAAGCAACACAGTCAAAGGAGCTTCATATTGGGATTACATCAACGAAGTCTATAATGAGCCTAACTTCAGCGAAAACACCTTTGGAGAAGAAGCTTGCGCCATCGGTGGCAGCGGATTCGGAATAATGTCCATGCTTGTGGCGGTGGAAAGAGGTTGGATCACCAAAGATGCCGCTCTGGAACGTCTTCATAAGATAGTTGAGTTTCTCTATCAGGCAGAGACTTTTCACGGAGCCTTTCCCCATTTCATGAACGGAGCCACCGGTAAACCGATAACTTTCGGAAGGCTTGACGAAGGAGGAGACATCGTGGAGACCTCCTATATGTTCATGGGCCTGCTTTCCGCCAGAGCTTATTTTTCAGGAGACACCCCGATGGAGCTGTACCTGAGAAACAAGATTACGGAAATGTGGAACACTATGAACTGGGCCTGGTACGAGAAGGACGAGGTGCTGTACTGGCATTGGTGTCCAAACCAAGGCTTTGACATGAATTTCCCGATCAGGGGATGGAATGAGTGCCTCATCACTTACATCATGGCAGCCTCCTCACCATATCACCCTATCTCAAAAGAAGTCTATGAACACTGCTGGAAAGCTCCTGGCTACATCTGCGACAAAGAATATTACGGAATCAAACTTCCGCTGGGAGATTGGGGCAAGGCTCTCGGAGGACCGTTGTTCTTTGAGCAATACACCTTCATGGGCATTGATCCTAACGGACTGAAGGATGACCACACAGACTACTACGAACAAGGCCGTGCACACACCCTCATCCAACGAGCATATGCCATAGAGAATCCGAAAGGCTTCAAAGGCTACGGCAGTAACTGCTGGGGTTTCACGGCCGGTGACAGCAACAAAGGCTATCTTGCCCATGACGCGTCAAACGACTGTGGGGTGATACAACCGACCGCCGCCTTGTCCTCAATGCCTTATACCCCTACGGAGTCTATGGAGGTACTGAAGCATCTCTACTTCGACTTGGGAGACAAACTCTGGAAAGAATATGGCTTCGTGGATGGGTTCAATCCTGACACAGGGTGGACATCAAACACATTCATTGCCATTGACCAAGGCCCGATCATCAACATGATCGAGAACTACCGTACAGGAATGCTTTGGAAGATATTCATGAACATCCCTGACGTACAGAGAGGTTTGGAAAGGCTTGGATTCTCTTCTCCGTATCTTAAAGGCAATGACAAATAAACTCTCTTCATAATAACAGCAATGACGTTATCCGTCCTCCCTATAGGGCGGATAATGTCATTTTTACCTTATCATTGGATGCTTGAAACTGAAAAAAGACCGGCTTAACGGAATTCTGGTTTCAACCGAACGTGACAGCAAGTCCTCTTGACTCTCCTGTCTGCTTGAACCCAAGCAGGTCTTTTTTATCCAGAGGCTTCTCAGGATAAAGATACTTCATCCCCAATTGGGTATATTTGTCCTTGCCAAGAGTATGGTATGGTAGAAGATCAACCTGCCGGATGCCGGATTCTTTGGCCAAGTCGTACAAATTAATGAAAAAATCCTCATCAAGGTTAAACCCGGGAATACATGGAACCCTAAGGGTGACTCCACACAGTCCGGATTTCACAATCAAGTCTAAATTCCTAAGAATCAACCTCAAGTCCCCACCTGTACATTCCTTGAGTTTCACCGCATCAAGATGCTTGATGTCGAACAGGAACAGATCCACATATGGTAATATTCTCTCTAAATTGGCAGAAGGGACATTACCGCAAGTCTCCACTGCAGTATGAATGTCTTTTTCGGAACAGGCTTCAAGCAATGAAAGCAACATTTCAGGATGGGCTGCCGCCTCTCCTCCAGAAAATGTGACACCTCCACCGGATGCCCTGTAATAATCAATATCACGAATGACAATCTTCATGACATCATCGACAGACATCCTTTCCCCAACCCTTTTTATCGCACTCTGCAAACAGGTTTCCACACACACATTACAATCCGGACAATCTCTACGAAGAAAGACCGGCATATTGTCCACAAACCGGATGACCTTCTCGGGACACGCCGCCGCGCAACGCCCGCAATGAAAGCATTTTTTCGGATAATGCATCAACAATGGTTTTATACCCTGTGACTCCGGATTAGCGCACCAAGGACAATGCAGCGGACAACCCTGAAGGAATACGGTTGTGCGGATTCCAGGCCCGTCATGCAAAGCGAAACGCTCAACTTCCAAGACATTAGAATATTCACTCATCATACAGAACCCGGCTTAAAAGCTCTTGTTGGATGTTCGGAGACAAATTGACAAACACCGCAGAGAATCCGCTGACACGAACAATCAGATCCGGGTATTTCTCTGGATGGACAATCGCATCCTCCAACTCCCCCTTGTCCACGATTGTCACCATAAGATGACATCCTCCTTTGGCGAAATAAATCCTGAAAAGAGTCTTGATCACATCACGATGTCTGTTGAACATAGCAGGTGTGAACTTGATGTTCTGCACTGATCCGGCGTGATAGCGGGCATCGAACTTCGCCAGGGAGTTCAGCAAAGCTGTAGGTCCGCTGACATTGGCACCTCCTTGAGGATTGTTTGCCGGATTCATGTACATCCTTGAAAGTCTTCCGTCAGGAGAAGCCGCAGTCTCATTACCCCATTCCGTATTGAGTTGATTGTTACTTATGACTATCATAAAGTACTGCATCCCCTCCTTTATTCCTCTGTCCCTTACTCCCTTGGCAACATATTCATAAAGATCATTCGCCATTCCGTCCGCTGTGTCAAGATCATTACCATACTTGTCACATGCCAGACAGTCCTTTCTTATGGATTCATAGCCATCGAAACCGGCAAGAACCGCTTCATGCAATTGACGGAGAGAGTATTTCTTACGTTCAAACACAAGATCTTTGATGGCCCACAAGGAATCGGATGTGTTTATGTTGCCATAAGTCTCGTTTGTGCCGCCAAGGTATCTCACGCCGCCATCCAAAAGAGCCTTCCCGCGCTGTATGCAGTCATCCATGAGAATGCTTGTGAAAAGAAAACTGACATTTCTGTTCATAACGTGGTATGACTCAACCTGAACCTTGACGGACAGATCCATGTAGTAGTCCAACAGAACCTTATAACCACTATAAAACTCCTCGAATGTACGATAATCCTCAAGAGGCTTAATCGGGACTTCTCCATCCTTTCTGACTCCATCGATAGGATCTATTCCTCCATTCATATAGATTGTCAGTATCTTAAGAAGGTTCATGCAGATGTTCGGAGTCCCTGTACTCTGCCCCTGGATGACAAATTCTGTACAGCCGAACGGCACATATTGTTCCGCTGCCTGCCTGTCTATCCTCATGCCATAAGAAACAGCCGGAACATTCACCTCATCGTTGTAAAGAGTCGGATAAGTAGCTCCGGCACCAATCGCATCAAGAGCTTCATCCCAAATCTGCTCCGAAGTGTCCTTGTCTATCCTCAAAGTGAATTGAGGCTCGACATAACGGCAGTTCTTTGCCACATTCATGGCGAAGTGAAGGAATATGTCCGCTTCCCTCGGGTGTTTTCTTCCCTTACCGCCAACGATTATCCTGCCGTTGACCGTCGTTCTTCGGTTCTCTATCAAAGTCCACAACGAATGCACATAACGGTAAGCCTCATCCTCCGTAATCCGGCCGTTCTCAAAATCAGCCGCAAGATATGGTCCAAGATAATCATCCAAGCGCCCATAGTTGATGACTCCGGCAAGCAACGCATAGAGCCAGAACAGTTGAATAGCCTGATGAAAGGTCTCCGGTCTACCCTCACGGACAGCTTCCAAGTCTCGACGCATCAGATCCAGATCCTTCTTTCTGTCGTATGAAGCGTCTGCCATCTGTTCAGTAAGCATCCGCTGCAAACAAAGATTACACTCCTCGTAAAGATCCAGACATCCTAACCCGGCCTGAAGAAATGTGTTACCAGAATCTTTAGAAAGCCTGAGCTCAAGAATATTCCTCAAACCTCCTATACCATTATCCAGAAGCTTCGGATAATCCAGCATCATCCCGGATAATCTTGCTGTGGCGATCATCGGAAACCTGCAATCGATGAACATTCCTAATGTACTATCATTGAGATTCTCACGATTAAACTGTGTCTTGAGATCGTGATCAAGCCAATAGTCATAGAGTACATCCACACGAGGCCTTAGATTCTCCGGAAGAGACTCCTTAAACGCCTTGAGCTTACGGAAAACGCAATAATGACCGACACCTCCTACGGATGTCACTGAACCGAACCCGATAGGCAGGAAGTCCAAACGTCCGGCGATCAGATCCGTGCTCTCAACTTTTCGGAACAACGCTGGATAAAGAACTTTAAGACAATTGATCTCTCTTATTTCCTTAGGACTGTAAAGGTACGCCCTATGCGTTTCAGTGTACCTCTCCATCAGTTCCAACTGCTCCATCAATGGTTTCTCGCAAGGGATTTTCTTGCTGATCTCCACATTCTGGGCAGTTTCAACATTGAACATATCTTTATCTATTCTTTCTGTAATTAGCCGGAGACCGTCCGGTTATCTTTTTGAACATACGACTGAAATAGTACGGATCCTCATAGCCCAACCGTAAGGCGATATGGTTGATTTTAAGCGATGTGTTCTCTAAAAAGTCACACGCGCGTCTGACTTTCATCCTAAAAAAATAATCCAACGGAGAATATCCTGTATCCCTGATGAATGATCTGTAGATATAGGATTTAGAACAACCGAAAAACAATGCCATCCCCTCCAATGTCACGGCCTTGTCTATATTCTCATTCAAATAATGCGTGGCGTGGCTGATAAAACAGCTATTGGAGATAACCTTTTTACTATACTTCGCCTTTCTGTAGATCTCCGGATAGCAGAATGTGGCAAGCAGGCGATGGAAACTCAGATTGACAAAGCTGACAGCAGAATCCGAAGATCCGCCCTCCATCACTGACAGGATCTCATCGAACAATGCCGTTCTTTCACCCATTCTGGAATTATCCGCCAGATTAAAAGTCTGCAATCCTCGCATCCTCTGGTAGATGTATTCAGCCTTACGCCCCTTGAAATGAGCCCAATAGATGTACCAGGAATTCTTCTCTCCACAACCATATTGATGCGGTTTCTCAGCAGGAAGGATGAAATACTGGTTTTCCGACACCTCATGCACCTCTCCATCAAGCAAATACCACCCTTTGCCCTTTGTACAGTAAATAAGAATATACTCGCCACAACCCAAAGGACGATCTACATAGTGACAGACTGCGTTAGGAAAATAGCCCATCGAGTGTAAGACCAGGTCATCCGTGGCCTGATCGCGAAGGGCTCCCTCTATCACATAGAAAGGGTAAGCAGCCAGTCTTTGGCCTGTAAATCCGCACTTTATTCTCAGCATTTCCTATTATGACAAACATTCAGGAATTCTTCTCTCCACTCTCGAAATGATCACTCTAATTTACAAATTCCATCCGAAAAATCAATGTCTGCGTCTCTCTGCATCTCTCCAGTTGTTCTGATACCCTCCAAGAAGATCTGTAAAACGCCTGGTTGTAAGATGTGGCCTTGTTATCGCACTTCCGACGACAACAGAATGAGCCCCAAGATATATTGCTTTCATGGCATCTTCTGGAGTGTAGATATGTCCTTCCATCATCACATATGCGCGCCCTTTGAAATCACGGCACATTTTTCCGAAAGTCCTCAGATCCGGTCCCTCTATATGCTTGGTCTGAGCGGTATAACCGTAAAGAGTAGGCGCAACAATGTCGGCACCAAGGTTGACGGCGCGTTCAGCTTCTTCATAATTTGAGATATCCGCGAATATCGGAATGCCCGGAAACTCCCTCATAACCTCACTGAGCAGCTCATAAGCCGGATGACCGTCATGGTTGATCTGTGAAGTACAGTCCAGTGCCAGAATGTCCGCTCCTGCGGCCATAACCTCTCTGGCGGCTTCAATTGTTGGAGTAATGAACACATCTGTGTCGTCATTCCAGATTTTATACAAGCCGATGACCGGCAGATTCACTTCTTTCTTTATGGCTGAAATCTGGTCAGGGGAATTCGCGCGGAGTCCGACGGCGCCACCCCACTCCGCAGCCTTCGCCATCTTTACTACAAAATCAATCGAATATACAGGATCATCCTTCTGTACCTGACAAGAAACGATGAGTCCTCCCTTAAGGGAATCCAACAATGGTTTGTTTTTCATCTTATGTAAACATTTAAGATTTGATTTTTTCAAGATAAGCAGCACCGATGATCCCGGCATCATTGCCTAATGAAGCCTTGATGATCTTCGGAACACCGATTTCGGAAGCCCCGAAAGTACACTCCATAACCTTTTCGTTCAATGGACCGAATAATGATTCATTATTTGATAATCCTCCTCCCAGAAGGATAACCTCCGGTCTGAACAAAACGATGAAGCTTGAGATTCCTGCGGCCAAATTACCGATGAAGTCATCCACGATTTCGACAGCCAATTCAAGCAGCATCGAATCAGGGTGTTTCGCCACAGATTCCTTGGCAATTCGTATCAAAGCCGTTGACGAGCAATAAGCCTCCAAGCAACCTTTTTGGCCACAAGTACATCTGACCCCCTCTCTGACAATTTTGGTATGACCGAACTCGGATCCCATGTTGTCTGCTCCGGAATATATTCTCCCGTCTATTATCACACCTCCGCCCAGACCGGTTCCAAGCGTCAGCATCAAGGCATTGGCGCATCCTTTTGCCGCTCCGGCCAACGACTCTCCATAGGCGGCACAATTCGCATCATTGTCAATGAAAACAGGAAGAGGCAATTTGCCTCTTAAATAATCATAGATTGGAACATTCCTCCATCCGAAACAGTTGGCATGAACCAACAGATTTGTCTTCTTGTTCACGCAGCTAGGCATGCCTATCCCCCATGAAGACATGTCATCCATTGACAACCCGCCTGCACGGACTGCCTCAAGGCTGACCCGGGCCATGTCCGCGACAATCTCGTCAATCGTTCTGTCCGCAAATGTCGGTGAGTCGAATCTGGATATGATTCTATACTCCTCGTCAACAACTCCAGCAACCAGATTCGTACCTCCAACATCCAGCCCAAGATAGTATTTCTTATTCCCCATTTTCGTTGGTTTGATTTATTTTTTTACAAATGTAACATACGAAAAATCAGGGTACAATGCCTTTTTTATTCAAAAAAGATGGACAATTATGACAAAAACCAATATTCCGCAGCTTTTCGATAACCGTGCGGAATGTGGTTGTAAAAAAGCCCTGATTCCGCACGATTATCCCGAATAATGTTCATATTTGCAAAAAAGGAACGCTCCATTATGTTTAGAGAGAAAGAATTGGCTGATCTCCGGAACACGCCGTATGCGGAATCTTCAAAATTTGTCGAGGTTTATGTCCGACGCAAAATTTGAAAAGACCCTCACCCTCGGGGATGCTGTCCGGCTTTCCGGGCCGCTGGCGTTCAACATTATGATCAAGCCGGCAGGGTCGCTCTGCAATCTGGACTGCAAGTATTGCTACTACCTCGACAAGGCCGAGATCTACAGCGGCAAGGAGCCACGGATGACCGAAGCGATGCTGGAAAAGGTTGTTCAGGAATACATAGGCGCAAACGGCGTCCCGGAGGTGACATTCAACTGGCACGGCGGCGAACCGCTGGTGCTGGGACTTGACTTCTACCGCAAGGCACTTGAATATGAGCGGAAATATGCCGGCGACAAGGTCATCCACAACACCATCCAGACCAACGGAACCCTTATGAACCGCGAATGGGCGAGATTCTTCCGCGATAACAATTTCCTTGTCGGAATATCCATGGACGGACCCAAGGACATCCATGACAAGTACCGCAAGGACAAAGGCGGCTTTCCGACCTTCGACAGGGTGATGGACGGCTTGAATATTCTTAAAGGGGAAGGAGTCGAGTTCAACACCATGTCCACGGTCAACCATGCCAGTGAGGGCAGAGGCTTGGAGACGTATATGTTTCTGCGTGAGGCAGGAAGCGGATTCATGCAGTTCATGCCGGTCGTGGAGCACATCAAGTACCCGCTGAACGGGGCCGGCAGGCCGGACAGGAAAAAACGCCCTTTCATCGTTGATCCGAAGACCGAAGGAGCCGTAATAGCCCCGTGGTCTGTCAGTGACACCGGCTTCGGACGTTTCCTCTGCGACATATTCGATCATTGGGTAAGAAATGATGTCGGACGCTGTTTCGTCACTAATTTCGATGCGACCCTGGCCAACTGGGTCGGGGAGATGCCAGGCACCTGCACTTTCGCCCAGACCTGCGGAGGTAATTCCGTCATCGAGCACAACGGCGACCTCTACCCTTGCGACCATTTCGTCTATAAGGACTACCTTCTCGGCAACATCGCCGACAAGCCCATCGCCAAAATGATGCGTTCGGACAAACAGACAGCCTTCGGAATCGACAAGAGGAACAAGCTCCCCACCAAATGCCTTAAATGCGAGTGGCTTTTCGCATGCAACGGAGAGTGTCCCAAGCATCGGTTCAACACCTATGAATCACATCAGACTGGAAGGGGCGGCGTGAGGATCGAGACCGGCCTGAACGCCCTATGCGCCGGCTACCAAATGTTTTTCAGCCACGTCGCCCCCTACATGGACTACATGAAAGACCTCCTGTCCCGCAAGATGGCCCCTGCCTACGTCATCCCCTGGGCCAGAACCCGCACGGTTTAGTACAAAGTACCGGATTTGGTACGTCTAAAATGACGGCTTGAATAACAAGCACTTACGTTTTTGTTATATAAAGTTCTCGGCAGAGTCAGTTTACCTGACCTCGTCGATGGACTTGATGCCGTCGCGGGAGAGATCGATGCGGAAGCGCTTGAACTCGGCGGTGTCGTCGTACTGGTACTGGAGGACGAGGTTGAGGTAGTAGTCCCGGTCACACTCCACGGTCCGGATGGATCCGTCGTCATCGAGGGTGCGCATCAAGGTTGTGGGGTTGTCCATCTTCTTGATGAAGTTGGTGACATTCAGGCGGATGATGTCATTGATGCCGCTGAAGGAATATTCAGAATTGGCCTGGAGCCTCTCCCTGTCGATGTGGACGGACTTGCGGTAGAGGATGATCTTCTCGGCGGTGACGTTGCTGCTCTCGACATCAGTGAGATGCGAGCTGTTGCGCAGTGCCATCACGTCCGGCCGTACCTTTTCTGGCTCTATGAAATCGACTCCCTCCTTCAGCCAGCCCAGTTCGGTTTCCTTGTGGATGATCTTCGCCTTGTTGTCGAAGTACTTGCTCCCGACCCGGTGGGCGAAATAGTAACGCATCAACTCTTTGATGCGGTCTTTCAGCATGTAGCTGATGACCAGCGCGATGAAAAGAGGAAGGGTCAGAGAGCCGAACTTCCTTTGGAAGGCGAAGCTCACCACCGTGGCGAAAAGCATCGCGACCCCGGCGGCGATGCTGAAATAGAGCTGTTCCACGATCACCCCGTCCCGGCGCTTCGGGGCGCGGAGGTAAAGGTCGCTCTCGATGTATTTCTTCAGAATGCTGAACCGGTGGATGAATATCCGGTTGTGCAGACGGTCATCCTTCCGGATCTCCGGATAGCCCATCCGCTCCATGTGCTTTCCGATCCTGCGATAAAGCGCGGACGCCTTGCCGGACAATTCATCCGACTTCCTGTCCCGCAGCCACTCGATGAGTTCAAGAATATGCTTGCAGGTGATGTCGCAGATGAACTCGTCCCCGCAAAGGTACATTCTCATCACGCCCTCCGGAACCGTCGGAGCGTTGATGATTGAACGCAGCCGGACATATTCATCACAAATCCTCTCCGCGTTGGAGATGAAGCCTTCGCACAAGGCTGCAGTGTCAGAGCCTATCCGGTTCTGTCTGATGTGTGCCATCTCGTCGCGCAGGGCGCTTTTGACGATGGCCGCGAACATCTTGATCTGGTACTCGTACTCGGAGATCAGCGTGCGGGTCGGGTTGGAGGCCATCCACGTGAATGCCTCACGGATGTTGCGGAGCGGCACGGCAGGACCTTCAGCGATCTCCCGGAGCAGGAAAACGGGGGTTATGAGACGGATGTTCGACTTGACATCCTGATAGAACATGTCCTTGGGATAGGTGGCTCTGGTGATGTCCAGACTGCCCGGCACGAAGAACCACATCGCCAGAGAGAAGTCGTTCATCCGCAGTTTCTTGCGGGTGACAAAACTGACTTTCAACTCTATCGAGTAACGGTCGTGGATTCTTGTGTCTATCTGGATCACAGCGATTGCCCCTTTTTAAACCTAGCCTTAAAAGGAAGAGTTTCTCCCTTCTGCGAATATAACCAATTATCCTACAAAGAACAAGCCCGGGGTTATGCCCGGCCATTTCAGAACGGTCTCACCCCAGAGGAGGATTATGACCCAGGAGATTGTCATCATCGTGATGCCGAACTTGAACGCGTCGGTCATGCTGTACTGGTTGGTGTTGTACAGAAGGGCGGCCGGCTTGCTGTTGAACGGCAGCACATAGACGTGCTCGATCAGCATCGAGACCGGAAGGCAAGGCTGATGACCGGATAGCCGAACCGCTCCGCGATTCCCATTGCGATCGGCACGAAGATGGCCAGCATCGCATAGTTTGACCTTATGAACGCCGGCAGGCCTATCTCGTTGAGCCGCGCCAGAGCCTTCCCTGACACGGATTCGGTGGTGATGCCGTCGATGAAGCCGAAATGTCCGAACCAGTAGATAAGGATAAAGGCGAGAATCGCGAGCGGGCCGCCGAGACGCGCCATCCAGATCTCGAAGCTGCTTTTCTGCATCTTCGGGAGCCGTTCCAGGCGGTAGTTGTTCATATCTAACGGATCTGACATATTCTTGACTATTTTAAGAATCTGTTTTGAAATAATCCCTTTCTTTTCTTATACGGCCTTTCCGGCCATTTTCATCTTTGTCATCGGTCACGTAGCTACGGCTACGCTCCCTCTTCCAAAGCCGAAACTGCCTCGAAAATTCCACATGATAAAATTCGGGAATCATTTCAAAACAGCTTCTAAAATTCTACTTCCAGTTCTTGTAAGGATTCTTCATCAGCATCGAGTTGTAGTACTTCGCGTCGCCGGTGACCTCCTCGCCGAGCCACGACGGCTTGTCGAAAGCCTCGTTCTCGTCGGAGAGTTCGACCTCAGCGACCGTAAGCCCCTCGTTGTCACCGTAGAACTCATCCACCTCGAAGGTGTGTTCCCCGGCCTTCACAAGATAGCGTGTCTTGTCGATGACACCCGGCTCGCAGATCTGGAGCAGAGCCTTCACATCCTCGACAGGGATCTCCTTCTCCCACTCGAAACGGCTCGCGCCGCTCTCGTTGCCGATTCCCTTGACGGTGATGAAACCCTTGTCACCCTTCACACGCACGCGCACAGTCCTCTCCGGAACGCTGCTGAGGTAGCCCTGGGTGATTCTTGCGGCCTTGAACGCGGCTGACTTGAAGTCGCCGTCCACCAAAAATTTCTTTTCTATTTCCCGTGCCATAATCTATTCGTTAGCAAGCGGTTTGTCAATCATTCATCTTCTAAGCGTCACGTACGGCACTGTCAGAACTGGAAGTAGATGAAAGACTGGAGGTCAGCGGTGATGAACTGGCAGATCACAAAGACCGCAAGGACGCAGACGAGAACCATAAGCGGGAGGGGCATCGAGGCGAACCAGATGCGGTAACGGCGCTTGAAGTTCTCGGGAAGCCAATGGATGACCATTCCGATGACAAAGACCAGAATCACGCCGAGATGTTGTCCGGCCATCTGCGGAACGATGGACAGATCCCAGTCTCCGCCGATGCGCTCGACCATGTTCTTTGCCGTGCTCCATGCCTTCTCGTTCGCCTCCGCAGGGTTCAGATTGGAGCCGCTCCGGAAGAAAAGACGGGTGAAGGTGATGAATATGAACGTCATGGCGACCGCCCATCCTGTCTCAAGCCACGAGAACGCAGCCTTGAAGCGACACAGATGATAGACCATCCGAACAACCGCACCGATGAATATGATCAGCGTCCACACGAAGAACATGTTGAACACAGACGCCGGGAAAGCGGTCTTAAGAACATAAAAGGTCAGACATACGAATCCTATGACGAGTGTCCTGAAATAGACATTGCAGCTTTTCCAGAACCTGTAGATCAGCATTCCAAGACCGTTCAGACCTCCCCAGATCATGAAGTTCCAGCTTGCTCCATGCCACAGACCGCCAAGGAGCATCGTGTCCATCCTGTTGATGTCCGAGATCAGTTCCTTGCGGTACTTCCTGCAGAAAGTGATCTGCAGCGCCAGCAATGCCGCGATGACCAGCACCACCCCGAAAACCCACCAGTTCTTCGCCAGAGCCGAAGCCAGAAAAGCGATTCCAAGGATGATGGCATAGGAGCCGAACGTGCCGTTGCGGTTGCCTCCAAGCGGGATGTAAAGGTAGTCCTGAAGCCATTTGGAAAGGGATATGTGCCATCTCTTCCAGAATTCTCCGGCATTGCGGGCCTTGTACGGAGAATTGAAATTCTTCGGCAGGTAGAAGCCCATCAGCATGGCTACTCCTGTGGCGATGTCCGTGTAGCCGGAAAAGTCGGCATAGACCTGAAGCGAGTAGCCGAACAGGGCCGTAAGGTTCTCGAAACCGGTGTAAAGCAAAGGGTTCTCGAACACCCTGTCGCAAAAATTCACGGCAAGGTAGTCACTCAGGATCAGCTTTTTGGCAAGTCCGTTCAAAATCCAGAAAACCGCGACACCGAATTGCCGACGCCCAAGAAAGAACGGCTTGCGGAGCTGAGGGATGAACTCTTTCGCTCTCACGATAGGGCCGGCCACAAGCGGGGGAAAGAAACTCAGGTAAAATCCGAAATCCCAGAAATTCCTGATCGGGCCTATTGTCCCGCGCGACACATCGACCACATAGCTTATCGCCTGAAAGATGAAGAACGAGATGCCGACCGGCAGGAAAATGGAGTCCACACTGAATGCCTGCGAACCAGTCAGCTGGTTGCCGGCGAGAGCGAACCAGTCCTTGACAACGAATCCGGTCCCGAACATGTTGTTGACCACATCTGTCAGGAAATAAGAGTACTTGTAGTAGCAGAGGAGTGAAAGATCAACCGCAACACTCAGAACCACAATAGCTTTTCGCCCAAAGCTCCCCTTGACGCACGGCAATGCGAATGCCGCGAGATAGTTGAAGACGATCACGAAGCCGAACAGAATCAGGAACAGCCCGCTCGTCTTGTAGTAGAAGAAAAGACTGACGAAGAACAGGAAGGCGTTGCGCAGCAGCACCTTGTTCCTGAACATGCACAGGAAGGCAAGCACGATGGCGAAGAACGCCCAGAAGTAGAACTGGGTGAACAGCAACGGATGAGCCTGGTCAAAAGAGAACAGGTTCTTGAAGAAGTCAGCGGCAACGTCACAAAATCCCGTCATCAGTCTTTCCTTAAATGTTCCACATACTTGTCCATCAATGCGTTGAAAAGCAGGTCCCCAACCAGTTCGTAGCCCTGTTCCGTAAAGTGGATCTTGTCCCTCTTGGCAAGGCCGGCCTCCTCCCATTTCCTCATCGAGCCAAGTCCCCCCATGATGTCAAACAGATCCCAGACTCCGGCGTCACAATCTTTCCCGAGCCTCAAAAAGCCCTCCTCCGCCAACTGGCCGTTTGTGTTCACCACGTAGCCTTTCCGGCGTATTCTTTTGAAACTGTCGTTGTTCGAGACAAAGAGAATGGCGCAGTCCGGATTGACCGAACGGACCTGCGAGACAAGCGCCTTATAGCGACAGACAAATTCCTCCACTGAGAAATTCGCACCGGTCGCATCATTGATTCCCACAGCGAAGATCACCAGATCAGGATTGACCAATTTCAGATCATTCAACAGGTCAGGGCATTTCGCATACGACCCGAGCGAGGCTCCGTTCACTCCGATTCCCGTCACGGAGATGCCCGGAAAAGGGTTGTCAAGGAGGATTCCCGTCAAAGTGAACTCTCCCCTGCCTTTGGTGGCCACCTTCACGGAATCCGTCAATGCCGGCAAAGCGAAGGACCAGCAGGAATCGACCCTGCATCCCACAAGGGTGTCGCCTTTTTCAAGCACAACCACAGGAATCCTCTCACCGACAGATGAATAGCCAAGAACCCTCACATCGTTGAAGCGGAATGCCGGATCCTGAGGCTTGGGATCCCGGGCCACAGAGGTGACCATCACCGAAGCCTTGTCGTCAGATGCGCTCAAAGCGATTCCCGTGAGACCGAGACGATGATCAGGCTCTCTCTGGACATTCTTCGTGACCTTCCAGACTCCCTCGTAACATGTCGTGAAACTGCTCGGATTGTTCGTGCGGGCCGCAGAAAAAGGGAACACAAGCCCTCTGCCTCCATCCAATGCTGGACGAAGCGACAGCAGGTCATTCCTCAACTGCCTCGTCAAGGTTCCGGCCTGGACGTGAGAGCCTCCGATGTGCATGACCCTTAGATTGCCCTTGCCAAGAAAAAGCACGGAATCCATCTTGAGGAAAAGTCTCTCAAATCCCGAACTGTCTCCTTTGAATTCAATTCTGTTCCTGTCGAAACGCGCGAAATCACAGGCAGGAACCTCCTTTCGCAGTGACTGCCCGAACATGGAGGCCGGCAACAGGACAAAGAACAATGAATATGTCAGAAAACGTCTCATGACTCTGTCTTTGTCAAGGTGTCAGACACGGGCGGAACCTGATTGAGACTGTCCCGCAGGTCGCTCAGATATATTCCCACAGCCTCGTCCGAAAGTTCCTGACGGAGCTTGTAGAAATCGTGATAAAGGAGGAAAGACCTGGCAAGCGCGTTCCCGATCTCAAGCGCCCCCTGATGTGTGAAATGAATATGATCGGGGCCGGCCAGAGCCGGGCTGTGGCTGGCCCATTTCCTCATCGAACCCGGACCTCCCATCACGTTGAACACATCCCAATAGGCCACGCCGTTCTTCAGGCAGTTGACTTTCAGGGAATCATTCAGCTGAGACAGGAGCGGCCAGGTCACCAGATTCCCGTCCTCGCTCTTGCACATGTCCGCAGGGCCGATGAACATCAATTGAACCCCCGGAGCGACCTCCTTGAAGTAGTCGAACTGCATCACGATCTTTTTCACGTAGGATGAGATGGCTTTCCTTGAGGCTATCCCGGGCATTGCGTTTCCACCGAACTGCAAGATTATCAAGCGGGTGTCAGACTTCGCCAAACTCTCTCTCATCACCTGACGGTTGATGGAGGAGAAAATGTACCCGGCACATCCCCGCAGGGCTACATTGTCCACCGCCACGCCTCCCTTTCCGTCCAGCATCACTCCGTAGATCTCAGCGTTGCCAGAGAATCTGACCGTCCCCTTCCCGACATCACGGGGCATGTCCCATGAAATCAGCGAGACACCGCTCCCGGCCGAATCAATCACGGCCTTCCGGACCGGAAGAGTGTCGCATTCCAGCGTCATTCCGAAACCGGCCGAGTTATTGCCCAAAAGCACGGAAACTTTCGAGATTGACTTGACCAGCTCTTGGGAGTATCTGTTCCTGGTTCTGTTGAACGTGAATGTTCCGTTGCCGGAAACATCCGTGAACTGTGTCAGCGGGCCGTAGCGTTTGTGTGAGGCCTTGTTCGTCAGCGAATCCCCGACCATTGCGTAACGGGTGAGGCTTCCGGACGCGCTCTGCGAGAGCGACACCGTAGGAATCCGCTGGATCATAGGCACCATTCCCGGGCCTGATCCTCCGAACCGCTCCTGAAGATCCTGCCTCAAGACGGCCGAGATTCTGTCCATTTCCAACTGCGAATCACCATAGTGCAGAATCCGGACCGTGCGCCCGGAATCAGCCGCCGCAGCCATCTCCACGAACAGAGAGTCAAAGAAAGTGTAATCGTCTTCCGGCAGACAGATCCGGTTAGGGTTGGAGGTGATGTAGTCGTAGTAGTAGCGCAGGGTGTCCGTCGAGCCTTCGACCATCTCATAGCTCTTCTGCACGGCCAGCAGCACGGAATCCACGTCCACATCAACCGTGCTGTCCCGAAGGTCGGCAAGATAGGCCTGATAGGATGGGAATCTCAATTTCAGTCCGCCCACCTGGACACCTTTCGACGGGTAAGCGAGCCAAACCGCGAAAAGGATCAGAAAAACAGACAGAAAAAACAGGAGTACCTTGGATTGCTTCATGGCCACTATCTGTAAATCACCAACTTGCGTCCCTCTCGGATCAGGTCGCTCCCAAGGTTGTTCCACCTTTTGAGGTCAGAGACCTTGACCCGGTATCTTGCGGCGATGCCCCCAAGGGTGTCTCCACGGCGGATCGTGTAGGAGATCCTGTCCGTACTTTCAGCCTGTCTCTTCCGCAACGAATCCAGCCGGGCTTTCCTGAGCGTCGCCTGCTCCTGCAGGAAAGCAAGCCTTTCCGCCCTCCTATGAGACACAAGCGGCCCTATCCTGTCAAACGCCTCCGGAATGTTCTCCGAATATTCCTCCTCGGCTCTTTGCAGACTTTTAAGAATCTGAGCGTCAGCCAATGAGGTTGAATCCATTGCGGCAAGTGCCGTCGGACTTGTGGCGAAAGCCACTATCGACATGTTCCAGTCTCCATATTCATTGAACAGTTCCTGTAACCGATTGAGTGCTATTTCAGTGGAGAGCAGTGTGTCAGACCGGGCATCCGTGGAGCCGGAGACTGACAGAGAATCCGCCGAGCCGGTCAGGCAGACAACATAGTCAGCGGAGTGACGAAGCCCCATTCCCCGGATCGCATCCAGAGCCGTGAGCGACCATATTCCTTCCCTCCCCTCATCAAACCGCTGGTCCGCAAGCGCCAACGGAAGGAAAAGAATCCGCTCCGGCATATTCCTGCGGCCAAGTTCCGTCCGCAGCGAGTCAATGAACTCCGGCGTGACGCACCACGCCCGCAGCCCGCACCCGGCAAGCAGCGCAAGACTTATGAATATGCCCCTGAAGATTCCCCTCATCTGACCGTCTTTCAAACAAAGGCTCAAATATACGAATTTTTCGCGGGGGAATCTCCACAGGCTACAATTTCGCGATGGCGGTGACGAGCTGGTCACCGAGACCGATGGTGTAGCCTTCGGTTGTGAAGAAGACACGGTTGAAGGTGTCGGCAAGTAGGAAGTACGGCATCCGGCGGCCTTTCAGGTCAAGTCCGTCAGGGATTATTCCGAAACGGACATTGGCAGGGAGCGACGCGGAATATTCCTTAAGCCATCCCAGACCGTCCGCAGTGGTGAGAAGCAGGATCGGACGATTCCAGGACTCCAGACCGGACTTCGCGGCGATGAGGTCGTTGATGGCGTGGACGGACGGTTCCTGGCGAGGAGTGAGAAAACCGATCACATAGACTCCGCGCCCGGTGGTCGAGAGAACCGAAACAGGCTCGGTATCAAGCTCGACCTTGTACTTTGTCTCGGCATCAAACGAACCGGTGACAGACAATCTGTCCTCCGGGATGGCGATTCGCAGATCAAGAGCCGTGGTCTCATTCTCCTTGACGGAAAACTGCCGCACAGTGACAGGCACACTTCCGTCAGACAAACGATTGCCGCTCACAAGTACATAATCCCCCACATCAAGCGAGACTCCATTCTTGAACACATTCGCCCAACTGACTCCTCCGCCCATGTCCACCTGACCTTCATCGAAGGACAGCAGTTTGGTGCGGCCGTTCTCTATCTTGCTGACAGTGAAATTTGAATAGTAACCAGGATCAGACAGTATAGCGGTAGGCTCATAATTCAGAACCAACGTCCCGGTCGGAGCGACAACCTGCGAGGATGCCTCGAAATCCACATCAACCCACCGGCCATCAGCCTTGTACTGAATCTTCCCTGTCACCGGATCCTTCCTGGCGTCAATCCCGAGAGTCCTTGCGAGTGCGACAAAGAAGATGTTTCTGGAACGAGCGTCCGCCATTCTTGCGTTATAGACACCTTCCGGGGACATCGGAATGCTCCAGGCCTTAGGGTCGCGCAGAACCGCAATGCTGTCCTGTACCCATTTTGTCAGGTTAGCCGGAACAGAAAGATCCTCCCTGGACAACTCTGTTCCGAAACGCTCCGAGAAGAAAGACTTGTACGGGCTGAGGAACTCATTTTCGACCCTTGGGCAGAGAACTGCGTCCGAAGCATTGTAGCTGTCATCCAAAATGGTTCTCGTCACATCAATCATGTCCTTATCGCTCAGCGATTTGAGCAGATCAATAGCCCTTGCGTCCTCCGGGTGGTCCTCCAAGAAACCTGCGATCACTTCATGATTGCCGGCCGAAATGGCGAGAAGCCGTCCCTTATCCGTGCCGTCAGAAATGACGAAAGTGGCCATGTAAGCCTTTCTGAGGCTGTCTTCCCGGGCGAAACGTCTGTCATTTTCAGTCCTCTGCTCCGGAGTGACTTCCGGAATGTTCGCCGTCTCCGGCGGAGGAACAATCATCATCGACTGAGGATCAAAGGAATGCTGGCGGGAAATCGTGATCCTGACGTCAGTATCCTTGCCGAATGAGACCTTTGAATAGCCATACTTGCCATCCTTTGATGCCCAAGCCATCATATCCCCTTTTCCTGCGGTCAGGAATGTACGTCCCCGAGCGTCGGTGTACTTGGAAAGGGCCGGATAGAACTCGGCATAGTTATAGATTTTAAAATCAACCAAGGCGCTGTCCACAGGAGAGCCGTTTTCGTCCACCACCGTGAAATCCACCCGCGCAGTCTTGGCATAGTTGTCAATCAGGTTGATCTCCGTGAAATTAGGACCGACCATCACCTTCTCCTCCGGGCCGTCGTAGTTGCCGAAGACCCTCGTGTGCATCAAAAGGCCGCGGCTTGCCGGAGAATTGAACCAGCCCAGGTTCAGGACAGGCTCCGGCTCGCAGGCCCCGAGAAAGTACCACTCGCCGTCAGCCCAGGCCTCGACCCACGCATGGTTGTCGTCCGTGTGCGCCCAGCGAGGGGTGTAAACCTGACGGGCCGGGATCCCGACAGCCCGGAGAGCCGCCACAGCGAACGTGGACTCCTCCCCGCAGCGCCCCAGCGAACTTCTCATCGAGGAAAGCGGAGACAATGTACGCGCGTCGGAAGGCTTGTAGGTCAGTTTCTCGTGGCACCAATGGTTGACCTCAAGAATGGCGTCCTTCATGTCCATCCCCTCAACCCGAGGCTTCAATTCCCGGTAGAAAACCACCCTTGAAGTGTCAAGATTCTCATTGTTGGCCCTTAGCGGCAGCACGAAATGTCTGAACAGCCTCTCAGGGACATTCCACCCCATCTCCTTGCGCGCTCCGAAGGACGAACGGATGTTCTGGACAAAAAAGTCCGTGCTGTAGTCCGTCAGATCGGCAAGAGGCATGTACGCATAGAGGAACTCCAACGCCTCTAACTCTTCTGTCGTCAGATAAATGTCGCTGACAAAGCCGTTGGACTCCGTCAGGCGTTTCCGTTCCTTATCGACAGCAAAAAAGGCCTTAAGACGCTCCGGCTCAAGCCTTCTGTCCAAATCCGCCTCAACCTGCTCGCGATAGGCCGTGTCAGTCATGAAATGACGGCTCCCGCAGGATGACAACAACAGCAAGGCCGCCGTCAGAAAGAAGAATGTCCTTTTCATAAATGTTTTCGTGTTCAGTCAAATGAACAGCCCTCCCCCGGTGACGATGCCGGAGAGGAGGGCTGCTTCTTTAATCATTGAAATATTACTCCTCTTCCTTCTCCTGGGCGGCGTACTCGGCGAGGAGTTTGGTCTGCACGTCGGCAGGAACAGGCTGGTAGTCAGCGAATGTCATCGTGAACGTCGCGGCGCCTGATGTCAGTGAACTGAGGGTTGTGGAGTAGCGGTAGAGCTCGGCGAGCGGAACACGCGCCTTGAGGACAGAGAAGCCCTTGTCCGAACTCATGCCCTCGATGAGGGCCCTCTTGTTCTGAAGATCAGACATGCATGCTCCCATGTAGTCGGCAGGGGTAAGGATCTCCACGTTGTAGATAGGCTCCATAATCTTCGGGCCGGCGTTGCGGAAAGCCTCCTTGAAGGCGTTGCGCGCGGCCAGGATGAAGGAGATCTCATTGGAGTCAACCGGATGCATCTTTCCGTCATAGACAAAGACCCTGATGTCACGGGCATAGGAGCCGGTGAGAGGACCCTCGGTCATCTTGTCGTTGATACCCTTGAGGATGGCCGGCATGAAGCGGGCATCGATGGCTCCGCCGACAACGCAGTTGTAGAACTCAAGCCTTCCGCCCCACTCAAGGTCGAACTCCTCTTTGGCCTTGACGTTGAGAACAACCTCCTTGCCGTCGATCTTGAACTTGTTCGCGAACGGAACGCCCTCCACGATAGGGCAGATGAGAATGGAGACCTCGCCGAACTGACCGGCTCCGCCTGACTGCTTCTTGTGACGGTAGGTGGCGGTGGCGACCTTGGTGATGGTCTCGCGGTAAGGAATCTTCGGGGCGAACAGAACGACCCTCACTCCGAACTCGTTCTCCAGACGCCACTTGCAGACATTGATGTGCTGCTCGCCCTGACCGCTGAGGATGGTCTGTTTGAGTTCCTTTGAATATTCAACGATGATAGTAGGATCCTGTGCCGAAATCTTCGAGAGAGCCTCTCCAAGCTTGGTCTCATCATTCTGGGACTCGGCCTTTATGGCGCAACGGTACTTCGAAGCAGGGAAGACGATGCGTTCGTAGGCGATGCCTGAGCCGATCTGCGAAAGCGTGACATTTGTCTTTCCGGAACGGAGTTTCACGGTACATCCGATCTCACCGGCCATAAGCCCGGCGACCTTCTCCTTCTTCGCGCCAGCGACCGCATAGATTGTCGAAAGCCTTTCCTTGTCACCGGTCTCAGGGTTCTCAAGGTCAACGCCCTCCGTCAGATGACCGGACATCACCTTGAAGTAGGAAACCTCTCCGAGGTGCGGCTCGACATCCGTCTTGTAGATGAATATCGATGTAGGGTTCCCGGCGTTGCACCCGATCTCGTTGCCGTCCTTGGTGGCGGATTTTGTCTCGGCCGGAGAGATGGCTGTCTTGATGGTGAACTCCATGAGCCTCTTCACACCTATGTCCTTTCTGGCGGAGAGACAGAAGACAGGAAGCACGGCACACTGGCGGATTCCCTTTCCGAGACCTTCGCGGATCTCATCCTCGGTGAGGGAACCGTTCTCGAAGAACCTCTCCATAAGGGTGTCGTCAAACTCGGCAGCCTTCTCGATGAGTTCCTGGCGGAGAGTCTCGGCCTCGGCCATGAGGTCGGCCGGAATCTCAAGATCCTCACGGGTACCGTTGTCGTCCTTGAAATGATAGTATTTCATCTTGAGCACATCGATGAAACCATCGAAGGAAGGTCCCGGATTGACAGGGAACTGGACGACGATCGGCTTGTGGCCGAAAGTCTCCCTCATCTCGGCAAGGGTCTTCTCCCAGTCCGCCTTCTCCGAGTCAATCTGGTTGACAGCCACGATGAGAGGCAGTCCGTACTGGTCGGCATAACGTGCGAAGATGTCTGTGCCCACCTCGACTCCCTGTTGCGCGTTGATGACAAGAATACCGTTCTCGCAGACCTTGAAGGCTGACACAGCGCCTCCGATGAAGTCATCGGAACCCGGAGTGTCGATCACGTTGAACTTCGTGTCCATGAACTCGGCGTAAAGCGGAGTCGCGAAGATCGACCTCTGGTTCATTTTCTCGATTTCCTCATTGTCGGAAACAGTGTTCTTGTCCTCGACCGTGCCTCTTCTGGCGATCACCTTGCCCTCATAGAGCATGGCTTCAGACAATGTGGTCTTACCTGATTTGGCGCCGCCAATCAGAACCACATTGCGGATGTCTTTGGTAGAATATTCTTTCATCACTATAAGTTATTAATTATGAAATCATTGTCGGCAAAAAGACATTACAGGGCACAACTTGGTGAAAATCGATTTATCTCCGGATATGCCCCATAAGCCCGCCGAAAGACAAATCTAATAAAAAAATGTCCCAATAGCAACACTGTACCCACAATCTTTGTCAACGAAGATTCTCGCAGTTTCTGTAGAACTCAACCAGCGCCTGTCCCCGCAGGCCAAGCTCCTCGTAAACCTTCCTGTCCAACGGATCCGGTTCCGCACCTATCTTCAGGCATATTCCCGGAAAATCAGGAATTTCCCGATAAAGTCCGTCCTCGTCCATCGCCTTCTCAAAGGCGGCATAATCTTTCTCAATCCTTTCCATAGCGTAACTGTTTTCCGCAAAGAACAAAACTTGCCGCCGGAAAAACAACTCTCGGTTGTCATCCGACGGGGGTAAACAGCAAAAAATTTCTGTTTTTTATAATTTTCATGTGTTTTTTATAACCTATGATTACACTTTACAACTATAAGTTACAAGACAAAGCGTCTTCTTTTGGATATTTTTGCGCTCGTGCAATGCATTTGAAGACCCGCAAGCAATGGACGACACAACGATTAAGAGCAATCTTGAGAAGAAACGGAACGAACTCGGCCTTTCGCAGACCGAGATGGCGCGTCGTCTGGAAATCTCCCTCAACGCCTACAGAAAACTTGAGAAAGGGAAGACAAGGATTCTGAACGAGCATGTGGAGAAATTCGCCGAAAAGACAGGGACTTCAGTGGCGGAACTCGTGAACGGTTTCGAACCGATCGACTCGGTCTCGGTGGGCTTGAATGATGTCAAGGAGACCTGCGACAAAAAACTTCGTGTCCTTGAAGACGGCTACCTCAAGGAGATCGCCGTGCTGAGGGCGGAGATCGAGCGCCTCAACGACAAACTCAAGGACAAGGACGAGATCCTCAGCATAAACCGCAGGCTTATCCACCGGTACGAGGCGGATCTCAAACTAAAGGGCGGAGAATAGGGTCGGCTCAAGTTCCTTCGGATGGAACGACCGCCTGTGCCATGGGGTCAGCCCGAATTTTCTGATGGCCTCGATGTGTTCTTTCGTAGGATAGCCCATGTTCCTGTCCCAGCCGTATTCTGGAAACTCTTTCGCCAACTCGCGCATCTTCTCGTCCCTCCATGTCTTTGCCAGTACCGAAGCCGCCGCTATTGATGAATATGTCGCGTCGCCGTGAACCACGGTGCTATAGGTGCCGAAGCCATAGCCGTCGAAAGGTCTGAAGCGGTTGCCGTCTATCAGCAGAAAGTCAGGATGAGGGTCAAGCCGCCTGACCGCCCGCTGCATTCCCGTGACAGAGGCCCAAAGAATGTTCAATTCATCAATTTCCGCCGTTTCCACGGCCTCAACCGCCCATGCGAGAGCCTCGCGCTCTATTATCGGTCTCAAAACATCTCTCGCCTTACTGCTCATCTTCTTGGAATCGTTCAGAAGCGGATGATGAAAGTCCGGCGGAAGGATCACGGCAGCCGCATAGACCGGCCCGGCAAGCGGCCCGCGCCCGGCCTCATCGCAGCCGGCCTCCAGACGTCCGGCTTCCATAAACGGCAGCAGATGCACCTCTTTTGACATATTCATGAATTAAAATCTTGCCGGCAGATGATCGTTTGTCGGAAAACCTCAGAAGCATATTCCTTAACCACCATGCCGGGAACGGCAAATATAGCCAGAAATTTGAGTTTAAGCGGGAAATGGCTACTTTTGTTGGTTATTTCCATAGAAAATGGCTACTTTTATACCATGTAAATACGAACTTAAAACATTCGATACAATGAGGAAATTGATTTGTTCCGCCGCCGCTGCCATTATGGTCTGTTTCGGCGCGATGGCCGATGAGGGAATGTGGATGCTTCCGCTTCTTGAGAAACTCAACGCAGGCGCGATGAAAGATCTTGGTTGCAGGCTCACCCCTGACCAGATCTACAGTGTGAACCATTCTTCGCTCAAGGATGCAATCGTCATCTTCGGCGGAGGCTGTACTGGCGAGATGATCTCCGACAAGGGTCTCCTGGTCACCAACCATCACTGCGGCTACAGCAGCATCCAGCAGCTCTCGTCCGACGAGCACAACTACCTTGAGGACGGATTCTGGGCGATGAACAGCAATGAGGAGATCCCTGTTCCGGGTCTTTCGGTCACGTTCCTTGTGAGCATGAGCGATGTCACGGAGGCCATTGAGGACGCACAGGGCGAAGATGAGAGAAAAGCGGTCTCAGAGGCTCTCGTCAAAGCGTCAGAGGAGCTGAATCCGGGATGCGACGTTGAACTAACCTCCTTCTACAACAATAATGTACACTATCTGATTGTCTATAAGATCTTCAAGGACATCCGTTTCGTGGGCGCCCCTCCGGCATCGATCGGAAAGTTCGGCGGCGAGACCGACAACTGGATGTGGCCGCGCCACACGGGCGACTTCTCGATGTTCAGGGTCTATGCCGGAAAGGACAACGAGCCGGCTGAGTACTCGGAAGACAACGTGCCTTACGTGCCGAAGCAGTCGCTGAAGATTTCCCTGAAAGGAATCAACGAGGGCGACTACACGATGATCATGGGCTACCCGGGACGCACTCAGAGGTACCAGACCGAGGCCCAGCTGAGCCACATGATGGCGCTGAACGACATAGCCATCGAAGCCAGGACCCTGCGTCAGGACATAATGTGGAAATGGATGGAGAAGGACCCTTCCATCAGGCTGAAATATGCCAACAAATATGCCGGCTCGGCGAACGGCTGGAAGAAGTGGATCGGTGAGAAGAAGGCGTTCAAGGACCTGAATATCATTGAGAAGGAGCACGACAAGGAATCCCGTTTCCAGAAATGGGTGGACAAGAACAAGAAGCGCTCCGAGCTTTATGGAACGGCGATCGCCGACATCGCCGCAGGGATCAAGACCAACGAGCAGGTGGATTTCGATGTCAAGCTCCTGAGCGAGACTTTGTACAGGACGGAACTGATCAACCTCTCAAGCGCCTATCTGGGCGGGAGAAACAGGAGCCTGAAGTCAGGAGCGGACAGCGTGACCGCCAAAGCGGCCGGTCTGGAAGCGCTTGAATCCGCTTTTGAAGACTACCACGCCCCTCTGGACAAGGAGGAGACCGCAGCCCTGCTTAAGTTCTACAGAGAGAAGGCCAGACCGGAAAACTATCCTGACCTTGGAGAGGATTTCGCGACGTTGGACATCGACAAGTACGTTGATGAACTGTTCAGAACGAGCATATTCACTTCTTACGACAAGGCAAAGGAAGCCATAGAGAACGGTGGGAAAGAGGTCACGCTCAACGATCCGGTCAACGAGCTTGTGACAGCTTTCGTGGACGTGTTTGTCAAACTGCGCGGACAGCAGAACCAGGAGGCAAAGGACAAGATCAAGGCCGCTTCCAAAGCCTATGCCGCCGGCCTGATGGAATGGAGCAAAGGCAAGGCGATGTACCCGGACGCCAATTTCACGATGAGACTCACCTACGGTACCGTGAAGTCATATTCCCCGAAAGATGCGTTGAATTACAGGTACTACTCCACCATCTACGGAGTGATGGAGAAGGAGGATCCGGACAACTACGAGTTCATCGTTCCGGACAAACTCAAACAACTCTATGTCAAGAGGGACTACGGCCGCTATGCGATGGCCGACGGCAACCTGCCTTGCTGCTTCCTCACTACCAACGACATCACGGGCGGCAACTCCGGCAGTCCTGTCCTCAACGCCGACGGCGAACTGATCGGTCTGGCGTTCGACGGCAACTGGGAGTCGATGTCCAGCGACGTGATGTTCGAGCCTGACCTCCAGAGGTGCATCTGCGTGGACATCCGCTATGTCCTCTTCCTTGTGGACAAGTTCGGCGGAGCCGGCTACCTCACCAAGGAAATGAACATCGTAAAATAACTGTTTACAATGACCGAACAGGAAATTCTTAATATGCTCGCCGAGGTGGTCCACCCCGCCAAAGGCGGCAAAAGCATCGTCGAACTGGGGATGGTTGACTCCATCTCCATCAACGGCGGCAAGGTGACCGTCACCCTCGCCTTCCCGAAAAGGCGTGACCCTCTCAGTGAATATCTTGTCGGCAGCACCCGCGCCACAATCATCCGCAACGCCCCGCAAGGCACTGAGGTTGAGGTACGCACGGTTGTCAGGGAAGAGGCCCCGAAGAAGAAGCCGGGGCTTGATCTCGGACTCGATGAGATCAACAATGTCCGGCATATAATCGGAATCGCCTCCGGCAAGGGCGGGGTCGGCAAATCAACTGTGGCCGTCAACCTGGCCGTGGCTCTCGCACGTCTGGGCTACAAGGTCGGACTTGCCGACGCCGATGTCTATGGCCCGTCCGTTCCGCTTATGACCGGCACAGTTGGAGCCGTCCCGGAGGCAGAGGAGATCGCGGAAGGCAAGGAGGTGATCCACCCCATCGAGAAATACGGAGTGAAATGGATGTCCATCGGCTATTTCGCCGAACCGGGCCAAGCCCTCATCTGGAGGGGTCCGATGGCCTGCAATGCGTTGAAGCAGATGATTCTTCAGGTTCGTTGGGACGTGCTGGACTTCCTTCTGATCGACATGCCTCCTGGAACCGGCGACATCCACATCTCACTCGTGAACGACATTCCGATGGAGGGTGCGCTGATTGTCACGACACCTCAACCGGTGGCCCTCTCGGACGTGGAGAAAGGCGTGAACATGTTCCGCAACAAGAACATCGATCGCAAGATCTTCGGCCTTGTGGAGAACATGGCCTGGTTCACCCCGGAGGAACTCCCGGAGAACAGGTATTACATCTTCGGCAAGAACGGCGGCAAGGAGATGGCCGACAGGTACGGAATTCCGCTTCTGGGCCAGATTCCGATTGTACAGAGCATCCGTGAAGGCGGAGACTCCGGTGAGCCCGCAGCCCTCTCCACACGTCCAGACGGCCAGGCCTTCATAGACCTCGCCTCCCGTCTCGCCCAAACCGTGGAGCAGGAATAACTGTTTAGTCAGCCTTGCGGGCGACGGCGATTCCGGCGAGGGAGATGGCCAGAAGAATGAATAGGGTCATGGATGACGCTCTTGAGGCTTTCTCGCTGACGGAGTAGATCTTCGGCTCGAAGCGCATCACTATGTCGTGGTCACCTGCGGGAAGGATGGCGGCGCGGAGAATCCAGTCGGCGCGGAACAGATCCAACGGCTCTCCGTCAACAGTGGCCGTCCATCCGTCCGGGTAGTAGATCTCGCTGAACACGGCCGTCCGCGCGGTGGAGGCGCTGTAGCGGTAACGGAGTTCGTTCGGAGCGTAGGAGGTCATCCGGATGAAATCCGAGGCCGGACTGTCTGCGGAACTCTTGGCGAATCCTGTCTTGGCCTCGGCGAAATCGGAACCTATCACGGCGGTACGCCTCAGATCCACAGAATCGATCAGAGCGATCTCCTCGTCCGGAGTCTCTGCGGGAACGAACGAATCCACGAACCAGGCCGGACCGAAAGCCTCAAGGTTCTCGACAGGAGGCATGTCCGCCCCCAAGATGAAGTACTTGGTGTTCAGTGCGGAAAGCACAGGAATATTCCTGATTCCGCTTTGGAACTCCTCGATGGTCCTGGCGTTGCGGGTATTGAGCGACAAGGACTGAAGTTCCTTGACGAGGTGGCGGTCTATCAGATCCTGGTAGCGTTGCAGCTTCGCCGGACTGTAGCCTCCGACGCACTTGTGCCAATAAGGGTTGAATGAGTCATTGAATATGTCCGCGCTCAGATCGACAACCCTGTAGGACGGGGATTTGTCCTCAAGGATTGCCTTGTCCACCTGTCTGGCCGTGAACTGGTTGTTGAACTGCCGAGGGGTCGTGAAACTGTCGGAGTTGAGGTAACGCTTGCCTACCGCGAACATGTTCACAAGCACAAGGAGGCATATTCCCACAATCGCCTGCGTCCGGCGGGCGTTGCCGATGTGAGGGTCACTCCCGTAGGACTTCGGTGCGTCCTTAGGAACGCCGTAGGCCCGGACGATCAGGCCGAAGGTGATGACTATCAAGATCATCGACCACAACGCATCCACCGAAAGAAGGTGTCTGCGGTCAGCCTTAAGGGCATCCACGATGATGTCCTGCATCTGGGCATCGGCCCTGCCGGAAAAAGAGCCGGCGACACTCGGAACCACCGCGCAGACAAGACAGAATCCAGCCGTCAGAGCAAGGGCGATCCAACCGGTGCGCAGAAATTCCTTTTTTGAATATTCCTGTTTCAGAATCCGGTCCAACGTAAGGAACCCCAGCATCGGGAGTGTGAACTGAAGCACAATCAGAGCCATGGAAACGGTTCTGAACTTGTTGTACATCGGAGCGTAGTCGAAGAACAGTTCCGTGAACCACATCATGTGGTTTCCGAGCGCAAGGAAGACGGCCACGAGGGTCGCGGCCAAAAGCCACCATTTCTCCTTGCCTTTGTAGAGGAACAGACCAAGCACGAAAAGAAAGACAGTTATGGCACCCATGTACATCGGCCCGGCAGTGAACGGCTGCGGCCCCCAGTAAAGAGGTAAAGATTTGGCTATCCCGTCAGCGTTGCCCTGACCGGCCTGCCGGAACAGTCTGACAACTTCGGATCTGTCAGGATTGACAGATCCGGCCGATGAGCCGCCGTTGAAGTTCGGGATCATCAGATTGGGCAGCTCCTCCCAGCCATAGGACCAGGCCGTGGCGTAGTCCAGCTGAAGTCCGGTGTTGCTGATCTCTCCGCCTTCCGGATGGGAAAGCTCGGAGCCACCGCGCATGGTGTGTTCGGTATATTCATAAAGAGGAGCCAGTTTGATGGTGTTGGTGCCGATTCCGGCAAGGCCCACGACAAGAAGCAGGGCGCTGGCGGTGAGGAAGCGGCCGAAAGCACTACGCCGGCCACCGAGCTTGCCGAAGTGACGTTTTTTTTCCAGACATATTCTCAAGAACACGTACAGTGCGTAGATCACGATCATGATCGCCAGATAGTAGGTGATCTGCTGATGGTTGGCCTTGATCTGGAAACTCAGTGCGAAACCGAAGAGAACGGCTCCGAGAAGGGTTTTAGGAAGCCAGGATTTCCAACCGTTCGCCGAAGTCACTTCGACAGGTTCGGCGGCCGCGCTGCTCAGACTTCCTGTAGTTGGTGAGCCATGCCGAAGGGCCGAACGGTATGTGAAGATCACCGCCGCCAACACCCAAGGCAGGAATGCGATAGCCTGCATCTTTGTATTATGGCCGACCTGGATGATCTGGAAATTGTACGAGCAGAAAGTGACCGCAACCGCCCCGCCGATGGCCAAAATCTTGCCCACGCCCAATGAAAGCATCAACAGGAACGCTCCCAGCAAAGAGATGAACAGCCAGTTCGCCGGCCTCTTTCCCTTCATGAGAAGATTGTACAGCGGCTGCGTCCAGTCCCCGTCACTGGAAGGTGCGAACGAAGTGGTCGGCATCCCGCCGAACATGGAATCCGTCCAGTAAGTCGGATCGTCAGGATGGGCGTTGTTCCACGTCACGGCCTCCTGCGACATGCTCCTGTAGCCCGTGATGTCACTCTGGTTGACGATTTTCCCCGTCAGCACCTCCGGCACAAAGCCATAGGCCAACACCAGAAACAGCAGCGCGATCCCGGCGTACATCCCACTCTTCTTAAACAAAGCCTTGTCCATAATCTTTGAATATAATTATCTTTCAGTTATCTGATTCAGCAACCCGGCCAGCCTGGCGGTCAGGTTGCGGCGTGTGAACCGGGAGATGTCCGAAGTGTTGTCGTGAAGCTCGTCGTTCTTGAACTCCTCCCAGCAGAAATCTATCCAGGTCCGGATCTTTTTCTCGTCATCCCAGTCGTAAACCACTCCGGAGCTGGTGTCACTGACAACACGGGCCATAGCCCCGTCAGTCTGGCCTATTCCCAGAATCGGACGGCGCGAGGCGAGATATTCAAAAAGTTTCCCCGGGAGAACGGCGCTGTATTCCGGTTCCTTCCTGAGCGGAAGAATCAGGATCGAGGCGTTGAGCTGCTCCCTGACAGCGATCTCGTGGCTCCGGTAGCCGAAATCCTTGAGGTTTCCACCTAGTCCGGCAGCCTTGATCGAATCAGTGACCTCCACGTCCGTCTTTCCCACCAGCCTGATTCTCAAGGATCTTCTGAACTCCTCATCCTCACCGCATTTGAGGGCAAGCACCTTCCAAAGCGTCTCGGGATTGCCGTCCGAAGCGAAAAGTCCCGTGTGCGTTATGTTGAAATTCTCGTCAATCTCGACATCCCCCTTGAAATCATCCTCATCGTAGCCGTTCGTGATCAGTTCGACAGGAGTCCTGGTCATCGCCTTGAACTCCTCCTGAACCAACGGAGAGACGGCGATCACTTTTGTGGCTCCGTCCAGAACGGACTGCTCCAGCCTATGATGTTTTTTCTCCGCCCGGGCAGTCAGTCCCAGATGCTTGAAATAAAACATTTTGGTCCACGGATCACGAAAATCCGCGACCCAAGGGATTCCCGTCGCCTTGGACAGTCTCAGTCCGATCAGATGCATCGACTGTGGCGGCCCGGTCGTGACAATGGCGTCAACCGGGTGGGCCTCAAGGTATTTCTTCAGGAAACGGACGGACGGACGAACCCACATGACCCTTGGATCAGGAATGAAGAAATTCCCTCTTATGAACAATGAAAATCTCTGCTTCCAGGACTTTTTCTGTCCGTTGATCGGATTGACCTCGTCTTTCCCGGCGGAAGCGGCGGTTAGCGTCTTGAGATCGGTAGTGCTTCCTTTCCCCATCAGTTTCCGGTAGATTCCGTAGGGCTCGAAGATGCGCCTCCTGACAATCTCCGCCTCGGGTGGAATCTCCGCCGCAAGAGTCTTGTCAATCGTAGTAAGGTCCGGATTCTCAGGTGTATAAACAACAGGTTGCCATCCCTCCGCCGGAAGATATTTCACGAATTTGACCCACCGTTGCACCCCGGATCCTCCGGAAGGCGGCCAGTAATATGTCACTATCAGCACTCGCTTCATGATGTCCAGAGTCTCTTATGATCGTTAAAAATTAAAGCACTACAGTCCGAGTTCGTCTTTCATCGACCGGAGCAGGTCGAAGGCCTGAAGCGGAGTGATATTGTTCAGATCCACTCCGGAAAGCTTGTCGCGCAAGGATTCGATGGTAGGGTCGTCCAGCTGGAAAAAAGAGAGCTGCAGGCTTCCGTCACTCTCAAGAGTCCCGGCCTTGGTCTGCACAGGCTTTTTTATCCCGCCGTTTCCCGCACTGACAACGTGCTGGGAATCATTCATCTCCAACGCCTTCAAAGTGTTCTCGGCACTCTGGATAACCTCTTTCGGCATTCCGGCCATCCTTGCGACATGGATTCCGAAACTGTGCGCCGTGCCGCCTTCCTTGAGCTTGCGCAGGAAGATCACCTGGGTGCCCACCTCCTTCACGGCGACATGAAAGTTCCTTACTCTTGAATATGTCTCCTCAAGATCATTAAGCTCGTGATAGTGAGTGGCGAAGAGAGTCTTTGCCCCATGACCGCACTCATGGATGTACTCGACAATCGCCCTGGCGATCGACATTCCATCGTAGGTCGATGTACCCCGGCCGATCTCGTCCAGAAGCACCAGAGAGCGCTCCGAGAGGTTGTGCAGGATCATTGAGGTCTCCAGCATCTCGACCATGAAGGTTGACTCGCCTCTGGAGATGTTGTCCGTCGCCCCGACCCTTGTGAAGATCTTGTCGAAGTACCCGATCCGCGCGCTGTCCGCCGGAACGAACGAACCGATCTGAGCCAACAGCACGATAAGTGCCGTCTGCCTGAGCAAGGCCGACTTTCCGGCCATGTTCGGACCGGTCAGGATGATGATCTGCTGCTTCTTGTTGTCAAGGAATATGTCGTTGGGAACGTATTCCTCTCCGGCCGGCATGAGAGTCTCTATGACCGGATGACGTCCGGCCTTGATGTCCAGGGTCAGATCTTTGGTCATCTCCGGACGGTTGTAGCGGTTGTCCTTTGCAAGCCGGGCTAATCCGGTCAGCACATCCAGCCGGGCGATGATCCGGCAGTTGGTCTGGATTTCCGGAATGTTTCTCTGGATCTCAGCCACCAACTCTCCATAGAGCTTCATCTCAAGGGCATAAATCCGGTCCTCGGCACTCAGGATTTTCTCTTCGTATTCTTTAAGTTCCTGTGTGACATAGCGTTCGGCATTGACAAGGGTCTGCTTGCGGATCCACTCCGGAGGGACAAGATCCCTGAATGAGTTACGGACCTCGATGAAGTAGCCGAAGACACTATTGTAACTGATTTTGAGCGAGGATATTCCTGTCCTTTCAGCCTCGGACCGCTGGAGCTTCAAAAGGTAGTCCTTCCCGCCCGAGGAGATGTTCCTCAACTCGTCAAGCTCGGCATCCACTCCGGTGGCTATGACTTCGCCTTTCCCCACCGCCGCCGCAGGTTCGGGAGCCATCGTCGCCGTGATCCTCCCGAGCAGGGCCGAGCAATTCTTCATATTGCCGATGAGTGAATCCAAAGCCTTGATCCCGCATCCCTTGCAGAGTCCGGCTATCGGCTCCATCCGGGCCAGTCCACGTCCCAGCTGCATCACCTCGCGGGGTGCGATCCTGCCGGTGGCCGCCCTGGAGATTATCCTCTCGAGATCTCCTATGTCACCGACATATTCCTGAACCTCGTCAAGGTCGTCTCCGGCCTCAATGAAGTGCTGCACAACGTCATAGCGGCTGTTCAACTCCTTGATGTCCATTATCGGCATCGCCAGCCAGCTCCGCAGAAGCCTCGCTCCCATCGGAGACGAACACTTGTCGATGACACTGATCAATGAGACCCCTTCGCCGCCGACAGAGGAATTGAATATCTCCAGATTCCTCATCGTGAACCTGTCCATCCACACGAACCTGTCCTCATCGATGCGGGAGATCGAACAGATGTTCCTGAGTCCCGTATGCTGCGTCTGCTCAAGATAGACCATCAGCGCACCGGCCGAGCATATTCCCAAAGGGAACCCTTCCACGGCGAATCCTTTGAGAGAATCGACGCCGAACTGCTTCTTGAGCCTTTCGACCGCAGCGTCATAGACAAAGGCCCACTCCTCGATCGTGGAGACGTAGAGATTGTCTCCGTACTTTTCCCTGACACCTTTCTCATAACCTTTCCTGACCACGATTTCCTTGGGATTCAGGGAGGCTATCAGGGTACCGATGTAGTCCAACGAGCCTTGCGCCACCTGAAACGAACCCGTGGAGACGTCCAGAAACGCCGCTCCGCACTGATCCTTGTCGAAGGTCAGGCCGGCGAGAAAATTGTTCTCCTTCTGGTCCAGAAGCTGGTCGCTGAAAGCCACGCCTGGCGTGACAAGTTCAGTCACACCTCTCTTGACCAGTTTTTTAGTGAATTTCGGATCTTCCAGCTGGTCACAGACGGCCACCTTGTAACCGGCCCTGACAAGCTTCGGCAGATAGACATTCAGGGCGTGGTGCGGGAATCCGGCCATCTCGATGCTGCCCTTGTCTCCGTTGGACTTTCTGGTCTGGACAATGCCCAGAACCTTGCTGACCAGCACCGCGTCATCAGAGTAGGATTCGTAGAAGTCCCCCACCCTGTAAAGCAGCACCGCTTCCGGATGCTGTGCCTTCACGGAGAAGAACTGTTTGATCAGCGGAGTGTCCTCCGGAACCTTGTTTTTCGCCATACCTTATTCTCCGTAAAGATACCTGTGCTGCTCCGGTGTCAGCGTGTCGATCGTGATTCCCCAGTCCTTCAGCTTTCTGAAAGCCACTTCCCTGTCAATGGACTCCGGCACGCTGTGAAGCATCTCCCCGGGATTTCTTGCAAGAGACATCCTGTTATCAGCCAAATACTTGGCACTCAAAGCCTGAATAGCGAACGACATGTCCATGATCTCGGCCGGATGTCCGTCTCCGGCGGCGAGGTTGACAAGACGGCCTTCCGCGATGACATAGATCTTACGGCCGTCAGGGAGATCATATTCCTGAATATTCTGTCTCGCAGGCTTCTCTTCCACAGCGAGTTCCTTCAACCTGGCGACATTCACCTCACAGTCGAAATGTCCTGCGTTGCAGCAGATGGCCCCGTCCTTCATCGCAAGGAAATGCTCCTCCGTGATGACATCGTCGCAACCTGTGACAGTCACGAATATGTCGCCGAATCCGGCGGCCTGAGCCATGCCCATGACCTGGAACCCGTCCATCACGGCCTCCATCGCCTTGATCGGATCAACCTCTGTGACAATCACTTTCGCTCCAAGACCCTTAGCTCTCATAGCCACACCCTTGCCGCACCATCCGTAGCCGGCCACAACTACATATTTCCCGGCTACGATCAGGTTCGTGGTCCTGTTGATGCCGTCCCAGACAGACTGTCCCGTTCCGTACCGGTTGTCGAAAAAGTGCTTGCAGGAGGCGTTGTTCACAAGCATCATCGGGAATCTCAGCCTCTTCCCGCGGTTCATTGTCTCCAGACGGAGGATTCCGGTAGTGGTCTCCTCGCACCCTCCGATGACATTCGGGATGAGTTCAGGATAATTCTCGTGAATCATCGTGACAAGATCCCCGCCATCGTCTATGATGATGTCCGGGCCGCATTCGATAACTCGCCTGATGCCGCTTTCATATTCCTCCGGAGTCGCCCCGTGGACAGCGAAAACGTTCATCCCCTCATGCACAAGGGCGGCCGCGACATCGTCCTGGGTCGAAAGGGGGTTGCTCCCGGTGACGTACATCCGGGCACCGCCTTCGGAGAGGACCTCGCAAAGATGCGCCGTCTTGGCCTCCAGATGCACGGAAAGTGCGATTTTCAGCCCCTTGAACGGCTTTGTCTCCCTGAACTCTTTCTCCAGTCCTTCAAGCAGCGGCATGTGGTGCCTTACCCATTCTATCTTCAGCTCTCCGCTTTCCCGGAGCCGAGGGTCACGTATCTCGCTCATATCCTTAAAAACCATTTCAAAACGTTAGCAAAGATACTCATTTTATCCATGCTTTCCGCCACATTGAAGCTCCTTTCATCAATTAGACGGCGAAAGTCTTGCTCATCGTGGCAAGATAGATTACTTTTGTGAAAAAATTAAACTGAACATCATGGGACTTTTAGACGGAAAGGTCGCCCTCATAACGGGCGCCGCAAGAGGAATCGGCAAGGCCATCGCAATGAAATTCGCTTCCGAGGGAGCGGACGTTGCGTTCACCGACCTTGTGATCAATGAGGCCGGAGAACAGACTGTCAAGGACATCGAGGCTTTCGACCACAAGGTCAAGGCCTACGCTTCCAACGCCGCCAATTTCGAGGAGACTCACAATGTCGTGAATCAGATTCTTGCCGATTTCGACAGGATCGACATCCTTGTGAACAACGCCGGCATCACCAAGGACGGGCTCATGCTCAGGATGAGCGAGGCCCAGTGGGACGCAGTCCTTAACGTGAACCTCAAGTCAGCGTTCAACTTCATCCACGCGGTCACTCCGATCATGGCCCGCCAGAGAGGCGGAAGCATCATCAACATGTCTTCTGTCGTGGGTGTTTCCGGCAATGCGGGCCAGTGCAACTATTCGGCTTCCAAGGCCGGCCTGATAGGTCTGGCCAAGTCCATCGCCAAGGAGATGGGGCCGCGCGGCATCAGAGCCAACTGCATCGCCCCGGGATTCATCATCTCGGACATGACCAACGCCCTTTCGGAAGAAGTGCGTGACGCATGGGTAAAGCAGATTCCGCTTCGCCGCGGAGGCACCCCCGAGGATGTCGCCAATGTGGCCGTCTTCCTCGCCAGCGATCTCTCCGGCTATGTCTCCGGACAGGTCATCCACTGCTGCGGCGCGATGAACTGCTAACGAAGCTTCTCCTCGGGTTTCGCCGGAATCCGGGACAAGATCAATCACAAAGAAGGTGTATTCCAGGACGTTTTCAAGGAATGCGCCTTCTTTCTTGATTCAGTAAACTCGGAAAAACCCAACAAAAAAAATGAGCGTCGACGCATCGCGCGTGGACTCTCACTCTAACCACATAATTAATAACACTAAAACTAATAACCAATAGGTTGATCGGGGAGAGAACCTCCTTGCTCAACCCGAGTACAAAGGTACAGCTTTTTTTGATATTTGCAAACTTTTTTAATATTTTTTGAAATATTTTATCGCATTTTTTACTTAACCGTTTTATTTCCAACTTTATAAACAATAAGAGAAATTTTAATATATTTTAATAAACCTGCGATATATGCCACGAGATGCGGCCTGTTCGGAAAAATTAGGTATTTAAAACGTTTATCCTTATAATTTGTAACCGGAATGTAACACCCGGAAAACATCACATTCCGACACAAGCCAAAGTGGCGGCACTGATGCGGACGGGTGACGGAAAAAGCACCCTCAAAGCCTTCTGGCAGGATCGGAGCGTCGCTCCTGTCGTGAAAACGTCATCCACGAGAAGGATGTGGGAATATTCAGGAACCGTCTTCTGTGGCCTTACCTGAAACGCCCCCTTGACGTTGTGGGCCTTGCCTTCGACTGAAAGTCTGGTCTGTGTGCGGGTCCTTCGGACTCGGTAAAGAATGTCGGGGCGCATCTCCGCCCAGAGGTGGCGGGCCAGGACTTCAGCGATGATTTCGGCCTGGTTGTGGCCTCTGGACCAAAGCCTTGTCCAGTGCAGGGGAACCGGAATCACGGCATCCACGTCGGAGTAAACCGGCGATGATGCCATCTCCCGGCCGAGCATCGAGGCGAAATAACGCCCTGCCGCATAGTCGGAATGGTACTTCAGCCTCTGGGTTATCAGCCTGTAGCCGGTCTGCGGGCGGTAAAAGAACAAGGCCGTGGCATAGGAATATTCCTCAAAATCACCGATAATCTCCAGATCCTTCTGGATCAAGGAATTGAATCTGTCGGCAAGTTGGTTGTGCGGCATATTCGAGAAGTATGTCCTTGGCATGTCGGCGAGGCAGGCGATGCAGATGTGCCTTTCGCGAAGAGCCAGGGAAGCACCGCAGACCACGCACACGCGAGGCATCACCAAGTCTCCGAGAGCGGTGAGTGTTTCTGAAAAATTCACGTTTTCCATCATAGTTCAAGTCATTGTTCCGCAATTATAGGGAACAAAAACGTAAATTTTGATAAGAAACGTAAAAAACTAATCCTGTTCCAGCGTCTTGACCGGATTCTTGGTGGCGGTGCCGTAGGTCTGGCCGATGACGGAGAACAGCGAGATGAGCAGCGAGACAAGGGCCGCAAGCACAACCGCCCACCAAGGGAACGCTATCTTCGTGTAGAATCCCTGCAGATAATATGTTATGCCCCAGACCGCCAGCGGAGCCGCGATCACGACAGCCGCGACGCTCATCATCAGAAATGACTTGGACAAAGTCCAGACGGCCGAACCGACTTCCGCGCCGAAGACCTTTCGCACTGCAATCTGACGGTTCTGCTGTTCGGTGTAGTAGAGCGACATAGCGAACAGTCCGAGAGCCGAGATCAGGATTGCCATAACCATGAACGAAATCACAAGCAGCATCGTGTTCTTTGTGCCTTTCAGGCAGTCGTTGAGCTCGTCGTCAAGATAGTAGACATGGCTGCTGTCGAAGAGCGCGCCGGTTGTCTCCCGGTAGAACTTCGAGCAGACATCATTGACGGCGGAAAGCGCCTCGGTGCGATCCCCGTTTATCTTAAGAATGTGCAAGCAGGCGTAAGGATAGTTTTCGTCGAGGATGAGGATTGAGTTCTGCTCGTTCTCCATCGGCTCGAACAGGGCGTCGTTGACGCGGAAGTCAGGCACGATGCCGCAGATCTCATATTCCCCTTTGGAGTAGCTTCCTCCGGCAAAAGGATGCTCCGCGCTCACCCCAAGGTTTCGTTTGGAGGTTTCGGTCAGGAGAACCTTCGGTGACGCCAGGTCGCTGTACTTCTCCAACAGCCTGAATCCCAGAATCCTGAGCGATGTCGTGTCCAGCTGGGCCATGCGCATCCAGCCGATCAGTTTCTCTCCGGTCTCGTCGTGGATTCCATTGGCTCCGCACTTCACCGGAGAGGTGATTCCGAGCCCCGCGTCCGTCACCTGCGGCAATGTCTTAAGCCTTTCTTGGAGAGGCCTATGCGTCTCCCAGCTGTAACCTAAATTGTAGGCCTCCACCTGTATGATGTCCTTGGTGTTGTAGCCCGTAGGCAGATTCGCAAGGTGATTCACCTGGGCCGTCATCGCGATCGCCATGGCGATCAGAACGGTGCTGAACACCCCTTGAAGCACGATGAACACCTTCCCTAAAAACATCTTGCTCTTGAAGCGGAACTCTCCTTTCACGACATCGATCGGTTTGAACCGTGACACGATCAGCGCCGGCAACAGCGCCGAGACTCCGGAAATGACAATCAGCGCCAGCGCGGCCCAAAGAACTGTGGCCGCATCCGGGGTGAGGACGATGTCGGCGCTCAGAACCTTGTCAAACATCGGTTTGAATGAATATGCCAGCAGCGCGCCGACCGCGAAACAACCTGTCGTGAAGGCGAAGGATTCGGTGATGTATCTGGCGATGATGTCCCACGGGTTCTCGCCGAGCAGCCTTCTGGTGGCCATCTCCTTGGCACGCTTCCCCGTCTGCGCCACCGTAAGGTTGATGTAGTTGAAAATCGCGGAGACCAGCAGAATCAGGGCGACAATGAACAGCAGTTCCACTTGTTTCCTGTCCCCCGTTCTTAAACAGCTATAGGACTCCATGTCCGAAAAATAGACTTTGTCCAGCCTCGTCAGGCTCGCACCCCATAGGAAGGCGTTGTCCGAATTGTCGTCCTTGTAGAAATCCCAGTACTCAATATACTTTTTCAGAATGTCCTCACGCACCTTTTCCGCATCAGCTCCTTCGTCAAGCATGACAATCGGAAACGTGCTGCCGAAATTGTCCATCCACGCTAATTGCTTCTCCGCGCGCTTGATGCTCAAGAACATGTCAATATGTTGGAACACATCCTCCGCTCCGAAATCCTCAACGACTCCGACCACCGTCAGCTTCTCTTTTTCGGCGTTCAGTGTCCGGCCTATCGGGTTCTCGTTCCCGAACACCTTCTTCGCGAACGACTCCGAGAGGATCACCTCGTCCTCGTTCTCCAGAACCCTGTCCTTCGGACAACCGTTAAGACGGTAGTCAAAATATTCAAAGAAATTCGTGTCGATGAAAGTCCTTTCAGCCTTGTACCAGTCATCGCCGACCATGACATCCTGGTCTCCAACTTGGCAGATTCTGGTCCATCCCTTGATCTCCGGGATGGACGGGAAAAACTCCTCGGACGTTCCGAGCGTCATTCCGAAAGAATCCCCCGCTCCGACGACATAAAGCTGCTTGGAGAGCGGCTGCTTCGCCCCGACGCTGAACTCCGTCTTGGCGTAGGAAGCCAGCAGAACGACAAATCCCAAAGCCACAGACAGCCCGAAAACCTCGATGAAAGTGTAAAGCTTGTTCCTCGACAGGAACTTCAGGTACGTGCTTGACATAATTTCTCAGTTAAGAAGCTATTTAAAACCGACAATTCTCCCGGACCAATTTTATGCCAAGTTATGTAACGGTTTATTTATGAATATTTTAGCAATTATCCCATTTTGAAAAAGTGTAAAGAATCTTAACACCTGCTGTAAAGAAACTTTACACTACTCCACCTCTTTCGCAAGATCCCATGCCCCGCCCGGAGCGAAAACCGAATCAACGAGCCGATCGTAGAACATTCCTCTCTTCGCAAGATCAAGCACATTGAAGCGGAAACGCATCAACTGAACCTTCGGGAACATGTCCTTAAGCATCTCACGTGTCACGCCGATCATCGAAGGATCATACGGTGCGCCGGCTTTCCTCATCAGATCCTGCATCCTGGCGAATGAATATACCTGCCCCTGAAGCTTCTTCTTGAATTCCGGCCAGCATTCCTTCACTTTCGTCAACTGGACGCGGACGGTACGGGCATCGTCATATTTCTTGGAGATCTCGGTGTAGCCAAGTTCCGGCGCAGGGAAACCCTTGAAGATCTCAAGAGCCCTTTCCTGCTCCTGCTCAAGCGTAGGCCAAGCCTTGACGCAAGTGTCCACATCGATCTTTGTGAGATCCATCTTGAACAGCTCATCAAACACGGCGCACATCGTTAGCGTTCCGATCGCAACCTGAAAGCCATGCGACTGGAGTCTGCCGTTATAACGATGTCGGGTCATGTCAAGAATATGGCTGAAAAGATGGTCGCAGCAGGAAGCCGGACGGCTGGACTGGGCGGCCTGCATAGCTATTCCACTGAGAGTCAAGCCTTCAAACAGGTCCGCAATGGCCTGTTTGTCTCCATTGGCAACACCTTCAGGATCATCCAGAAGATCATCCAGACAGTCCTGAAGAACGTGCCATGCGTCCGGTTTGATAGGCTCCGTGCCCATCAGGTCGGCGATCATCCATTCGGCACCGGCCGGAACCTTGGCGGCCAGGTCGGCGTAACCCGCCGCGGTCATCACCTTGGGAGCCGAGGCTATCACATCGATGTCGGCGATGATCGCCAAAGGTGCAGGACAGGAGAATGTCTGCTTGGAGTTATGGTAGGAAATCGAGGCTCCGAACGATGAGAAACCGTCAACGGAGGCCGCCGTAGGCAATGTCAGGTAGGCTTGGCCATAGTGATGCGAGGCCAGCTTGCAGAGATCGTTGATGACACCTGAACCGACGGAGACGGCAACATATTCAGCCTCAGAAGTCGGTCTGAACGCCTTCTCCGCATCCGGTTCGACATATTCAGGATCATTTTCCACGTTCTTCGCGACGGCGAAGTCTCCGGCAAGTATGTGGTCAACCATTTCGACATACCTCCAGTCAGCGTGGAATCCGTCCTTTTCGATGATGTATTTCTCTGTCTGTATTCCAGCCTCGACAAAAAGGCTGTAAACTTTTTCTCCCAATGCTTTCCAAGTGTTCGGGTCAGCCACGACGACCGCGGCCTTGCGTCCTGAAAACCACTTTTTGAAAACCTCCGGAGCCTGTGAGCTGACTCCGCAACCCATCTCAAACACCTTGGTGTCAGTGGCGACGGCCAATGCCCTCGCAATTCTTTCTTTTGAGTCCATTATCTTCTAACTTTCTAATAGGCAATCAATAACCGTTTAGTGATTCCTAAAAAATGCTTTTGCTCGTCTTTTTGGTCTGAATCTATTTGTTCATCATCACTTAAAGACTTAATTTGACGGCGTAAAGTTACAAAAAATCCCAAAATGTCTTCGGGAATATCCCCGCCCGAAAAATATTTCGTAAATTAGAGGTTATGAATATGAAAAAGCACCTCTTGGCTCTATTGGCCATGCTGGCCGTCACGACGATGGCGGCGCAGGAAAAAAGCCTCCACCAGCTCCAGCAGGAGTTCGTCGATCTGAGGCTCGGAATGTTCGTTCACTTCGGTCTCCCGACCTATCAGACAGCCGACTGGACCGATCCGGACCTCAGTCCTGAGGTGTTCAATCCGGTCAGGCTGGACACCGACCAATGGGTCAAGGCGGCGCAGAGCGCCGGGATGAAGTTCATCTGTGTCTCCGTCAAGCACCACAGCGGATTCTGTCTATGGGACACCAAGACCACTGATTACAGCGTGATGAGTTCCCCTCTCCACCGGGATGTTCTGCGCGAGCTTGTCAATTCCGTCCACAAGGCCGGGATGCAGATAATGTTCCACTTCTCGATTCTGGACACCCACCACCGCATCCGCCCGACCCTGCCGTACACCCCGGAGAAGATAAACCTGCTGAAAAGCCAGGTGCGCGAGCTCCTCACTGAATATGGTCCCGTAAACACCATAATGTTCGACGGCTGGGACGCTCCGTGGGGCAGGATTTCATATTCAAATGTATCGTTCCCGGAATTTTACCATCTGATCAAGAGCATCCAGCCGAACTGTCTGGTGATGGATCTTAACGGGGCGAAATACCCGTCCGAGGCGCTCTTCTACTCGGACATCCGCTGCTACGAGCAGGGCGCCGGCCAGAAGATCTCCCCTGAGACCAACCGGCTGCCGGCGATGGCGTGCTACCCTCTCCAGAAGACCTGGTTCTGGAAGACCGAGTTCCCTTCCTCTCCTCTCAAGGACGTTGACGAGATCGTGAAAGGGAATATCATCCCTTACAACAACGCCTACTGCACCTACATCCTGAACTCCGCCCCTAACCGTGACGGCCTGATGGACCAAAACTGCATCGACGCCCTGAAGCGCATCGGCAAGATCTGGAAGAACACCGGCCATATCGTGGACGTGGCCGAGACAATGGAGCCTATCACCGACATCAACATCGCCGTCGGCAAGCCGTGCGACTCCTCATGGTCCGACGACATGGACATCATGGACTTCGCCAATGACGACAACTTCCGCACCTGCTGGGTCTCCAGTCCCGAAGTAAAAGAGCCGTTCTGGAAAGTCGAGCTCAACCCGGGTTCCCTGATCAACATGGTGGTGATGACCGAACCAAAGGCCGGCGTGATGCAGGAATATGTCATTGAATATCTCCACCGTGGTTCCTGGCATCCAGTCTTCAGCGGCACCACCCCAACCCAAAGCCGCGTGAAGATCCACCGTTTCGACAAGGTTTACGCCGACGCCGTCCGTGTCCGTTTCACCCGCTGGACCGGCCTTCTCTCCCTCGCCGAGTTCGGAGTCTATACCCCGTACGAGAAGTAAAACTTGACGCTACAGCCGGTTACTGTGCCCACGATTAGCCACCGTGCCAACATCCGTTGGTCGCTGCCCCTCCCCGGGCTGTCTCAAAAGTCTCAGCGTTAGCCAAAAAGTCCGTACACGGACACGGACAATCTTGAATTTTTAATTCTCGCAGGGAAAAGTCTCATTTTTGAGACAGTATCCCCACACACAACAGGTCTCTGAGCCTGTCGAAGTGACCTCAGCCCAAAGCACCGTGGAGGCTAATCGCTTAATAATCAACAATAAAAGCGATCGTCTTTAGGTGTAACTACCTAAAGACGATTGCTTTATTCGCTGTTAGTCAGCCAGTTACTCACCACGAAAGATTTCCGTTAGAATCTGTACCCGATGCCGAAAACCCATGCATAGTTGTTAAGGGCGCTATCTGAATACGAAATCTGCGACCAGTCGTCACCAACATAGAACGAGTATCTCTTGTAGTCAACGCCGATTCCAACCCTGAAGAAATGGCCGCAACCGGAATCACGGAAACCCTCAGGCATATCCTTCAAGGAAGGAGAATAGTCCGATATCAATCCACCTTTCAAATCTATGAAAGGGCTTACGGACTTGTTCAGAAAGCTGTACCTCAACTGGATGAATGTAGGGACAAGAACTGACTTCACATTCGAAGGAGTGTTGAACCGCTGATCCTTTATCCCGATTCCCACCCCGGCGAACAGCCCGGGAAGAATGTTGTACCCAGATGACAGATTTACATATTCACCCGCAAAGCCGTCATTGAAAAGAACTCCTGCCTCAACGTTTCCCGCGAAGACACGGTTGAAACTTGGATTCTTGTTCTCCTGTGAAAACAACGAATTACTGAATGTCAAAAACAAAAATAATAACAGTAAACTTTTTCTCATCTTAAATAACAGTTAATAGTTTGCGACTGTAAAGTTCCGAAAAATCGGTGAAAAAGTAATGAAAAAAGTTTTACTTTTTGGCTAATCTTATATTATTGAAAATCAACCATAAAAGCAGTCGTCTTTAGATAGTTACACCTGAAGGCGATTGCTTTTATTGCTGTTTATCAAACAGTTATCTGTCACCGGAATATTACCGGTGCAGGGTCTCGATTTGCCTCAACAAATCAGAGGTGACTTTGTTGGTTCTGTAATACCGGCTTCCTACTGTACCAAGGACAAAGATGTAGAGAACCGCAACTAACACGGCATTAGACGTGTCTGTCGTGATGTCAGCCCAAATCTCGTTGAGACAGAATGCACTCCAGATAACAGTGGCGATGGCGATGCTGATGCCTTGCGACATAGTCGATCGCTTCCAGGCTGTTACCGCACGTACGGTGTCCACAAGATTTCCGTCAAGCAAGCGGCCTCTGATGTTGTCCTTGTACTGCCTGAGGTTGACAAAAGCAAGGAAAACGCACCAGACAATTGTTGCCACCATGAAAAGTACACCGCATTTGTGTAAAGCCAGGCACACATAGGTGATGTAGCCGGCAAGAAGCAAATCACAAACGAGGGGCTACCATATTCCATAAACGTTTGCCGGTAAGGCTTCTCGCGCTGGATTTTATCGTTGTCTCAAGCATCTCGTCCGAGACTATGTCACTGTTGGAAAGATGGCTTTTTAAAACCTGCATCTGCGCTTTAAGAGCATCGAGCTCGTCTTTTTGAACTAACGTGAACATATTCATTCAATATTTGTCGGCAAATATTACTACAAAATATCACATTTTTCAGACAAAAACGGCTTCTTGTTTTCGGTTTTAGGATCTTTACAGTATTTTTGCCATGTAATGCGATAGGAACAAAATCATTAATAAGATGAAAATATTGAAATTCTTTGCGGTCGCCGCTTTGACGGCGGTCCTTGCAGCTCCTTGCCGCGCCAATGTGTCTTCAGCCGCCGTTCCGGCCGACCAGACAACATCCACAACTCTTACCAAGAACAACGGAGCCGCCGCCGGCAAGGCTCTTCTGGCGCTCTACACCCAGTACAAGAGCAACGGAAGCCTGGATCTGACTAACCCTACGAACATTGTGAACATGGTCACCCTGGCCAACAACATCAAAGGTCTTAAATCAAACACAAGCACAAACAACTTTGTGAAGGGACTGATCTCGGGTTCCGGTAAACTTGTAAACAGCAGCAACTCCTCGACAGTGCTGAGCAGCCTGACCAAACTCTCCGGACTGGATCTTTCCTCGTTGCAGACGTCTGCGAAGACAGCCGCAAGCAATGCCGCCAAGTCAGCGGCCACCGATGCTCTCGGCAAGATGATTTCCTCGTCGACAGCCTCCAGTGCCAAAGAAGTCGTTTCCGCCGCCTCGACACTCACCTCCCTCTTCAAGACGCTGAAGAAGTAGGTATTGACATCACAGGTTCAATCACGAGGGTGACCAAAAAGTCACCCTCATATTTATTTTTCAACCCCCAGTCACTCCGTGACAGCCCCTGGGGGCACTGGGGACCGTATTCCCCAAACCCCGTGAGTCGCTTCGCTCCAATCTCAGGGACTTTTTAGTCCCCGTTACAGATTTGGCCGTATTCCGAAGATAGAGTTCTTTTAACGCTTACTAAAGCTTCCTGAGGAGGTTGTTCATGTTGACTTCCCTGTCAATGAGGCCGCGGAGCTCGGCGATCGGAACCCTTCTCTGCTCCATCGTGTCGCGCTCGCGGATGGTGACGCAGTTGTCGCCAAGCGAGTCGTGGTCAATGGTCACGCAGAACGGAGTGCCGATGGCATCCTGACGGCGGTAACGCTTGCCGATGGAATCCTTCGGGTCGTACTGACAGTTGAAATCGTACTTGAGTTCGTTCATCACCTCCTGAGCCTTCTCCGGAAGACCGTCCTTGTTGATGAGAGGAAGCACGGCGACCTTCACAGGAGCCAGCGGGGCAGGAATGCCAAGCACGACGCGGCTCTCCCCTCCCTCAAGCTGCTCGACCTTGTAGGAGTGGCTGAGCACGGCAAGGAACATCCTGTCCACACCGATTGATGTCTCCACACAGTAAGGAACGTAGCTCTCGTTGGTCTCAGGATCGAAGTACTGGATCTTTTTTCCGGACAGCCTCTGATGGTTGCCGAGGTCGAAGTCCGTACGGGAGTGGATTCCCTCCAGCTCCTTGAAGCCGAACGGGAAGTTGAATTCGATGTCGGTGGCGGCGTTGGCGTAGTGGGCCAGTTTCTCATGGTCGTGGAAACGGTAATTCTCCGCACCCATCCCGAGGCTGACATGCCACTTCATGCGGTTCTCCTTCCACTTCCTGAACCATTCCATCTCGGTTCCCGGACGGCAGAAGAACTCCATCTCCATCTGCTCGAACTCCCTCATCCTGAATATGAACTGCCTTGCGACGATCTCGTTCCTGAAGGCCTTTCCGATCTGTGCGATGCCGAACGGAACCTTCATGCGGCCGGTCTTCTGGACGTTGAGGTATTCAATGAAGATTCCCTGCGCCGTCTCAGGACGGAGGTAGATCTTGTCGTCCGCGTCGCTGGTGTTGCTGATCTGGGTGGAGAACATCAGGTTGAACTGACGCACATCCGTCCAGTTGGCGGTGCCGGAGATCGGGTCCACGATGCCGCAGTCAATGATGATCTGTCTGTATTCCTTCAGGTCATTGGCCTGTTCGGCGGCCACATAGCGGTTGTGAACCTCGTCGTATTTTGCCTTCTCCCTGAGGATGTTGGGGTTGGTCGCGCGGAACTGCTCCTCATTGAAAGCCTCGCCGAACTTCCTGCGTCCCTTCTCGACCTCCTTGTTCATCTTCTCCTCGATCTTGCCGAGATAGTCCTCGATCAGGTTGTCGGCGCGGTACCTCTTCTTGGAGTCCTTATTGTCGATGAGCGGATCGTTGAACGCCGCCACGTGACCGGAAGCAACCCAGGTCTTAGGGTGCATGAACACACAGGAGTCTATGCCGACGATATTCTCGTTCAGCCTAGTCATGGCGTTCCACCAGTACTGCTTGATGTTGTTCTTCAGCTCGACCCCCATCTGGCCGTAGTCATAGACAGCCGCCAGACCGTCATAAATCTCACTTGACGGGAAAATGAACCCGTACTCCTTGCAATGTGCCACCAGCACCTTGAACAGTTCGTCCTGTGTCATAGTATTTCTTGTACTTTAATTCCCAAAGTCCTAAAAACCTACAAAGATACATATTTTAAAGATATTGTCACCGGACTAGCATCATTTCATTGTTGTACTGCCGGTTGACCCAAATCCAGAGGAACTTGTCCGGGATGGAATACTCCTTTAAATCAACGGTGATGATGTCTTCCTTAAGGAGTTTGCGGATGGCGGCGTTGACCACACTGGCCGTGGAAAGCTGGTAGCGGTTGATGAACGATGATGTGTTTACCTTCCTGACACGACCTTCTTTGGCAATGGCAGCAAGAACCCGTTTCTGGTTCTCTGTAAGGCCTGACATCTGCTCGGCGAATTGAACCTCATTCATCAGCAGAATGTTGTCAATGGATTTCACCACCATGCCCAAAGAACACTCCTCTCCCCTGTCTATCGATGCGAACGCCTCATTGAAAGTCCTTTGCATAAAGTAAGTATAGCCTTCAAACAAGTCGTGGACATACTCGACCGTCTCCTTTGAGACACTTCTGTCATATCCATTGAACTTCTTTACGACAAAATCAGTATAAACCTCTTTATCAATAGCCTTAAGTTCCAAAGGGTCAGCACTTTTATAGAATGGACGGGCCGGAGACTGAAACATTGCGCTCATTATGCTCCTCTTGCTCCCGGCGAACACAAAATGGCAATTTTTCATTTTCTGAATATGTCCGCGAAGAAAAGCCTCGACATTATTGTCCTCATATTCATTGATTTGCTGAAACTCATCAATCGCCACAAGACACGGCTTCCCGGCATTGTCAAGGTAAGTGAATATCTCCTCCAACGTGAACTCGGGCTGCTGAATGTCTCCAAGACTGATTCCGAACGAAGGCTGACCGGTCACTGAATCGTACGTAATCCTGCCCTGAAGTGATTTCAATGCCGCCACAAGTTTATCGATAATTTTCCTGTCTGCCGACTGTAAAACCCTGAACACTTCCTTACCTAAAAAGAAAGTAAACTCCCTGAGGCTTGTAGTGTGAAGAATGTCAACAAAAAACGTGTAATATGAATTCTTGATTTCCTCCCTGTCAAAAACATGCCGGATCAGTCCTGTCTTGCCCATTCTGCGGGGCGAGAACAGTACCACATCATTTCCGCTTATCAACGACTTGGTCAATCTCTGTGCCTCATCAGTCCTGTCACAGAAGCACTCCGCAGGAATATACCCTCTGGTAATAAATGGATTATGAACTTCCGCCATACATCATTACTTTTCCGGCAAAGATAATTATCCAAATCAAATTATCCAAATCAAATTATCCATTTTGGATAATAAAAACAGACCAACGATTCTTACACTTATCTTGCACAAAAATATTCCGGAAAGGCAGTCTTGAGAGATGGTTTGGCCACTTCCTGAAGAGGAATCATCACGAAAGGACGGTTCTCGATGTCTTTGTGGGGGATTGTAAGTTCAGGAATATCCACACGCTCGGCTCCGTAGAAGAGAATGTCGATGTCGATGATGCGGGAGTGATAGACACGGTTGCCGGTACCGTCATATTCTGGTGGGTCGATCCTGCCCATCGCACTCTCGATTGTTTTGATCTTGCGCAGCACTTCCATGGCCGCGTCCTCCGCCGGAATTTCCGGTCTGAAGGTTCTGTAAAGCGCCACGGCGTTCAGAAACTTGCCGCCGGAGAAACCCATCGGCTTGGTCTCGATAAGCCGCGAGAGAGCCGTATAATGCCCCTCAAATGCCACGTCCATGCGTCGGAGAGCCTCCTCGATGTTCCTCTCACGGTCACCAAGATTGCTGCCGAGGGAAAAGTAGATGCTGACAAACGCCATTGTTCCTTTCAAAACAACTTACGAATATTCCAACAAAATCAGAGCGGTCAAAAACGCCTTGCTTGAATATGCCCGATCAGGAATTCGGCTCCTTTGAATAGTCCGGACCGGTTCCCGGATCAACCCTTCCAGAAGCCGTGTCAACGTCATCCATTCCGAGTTCCAGACGAGCATCGTCAGAGAGCATCGACTGATCCCAGGCCGGATCAAAGACCAACTCCACATTGCAGGCCTTGATACCGGGAACATCCGTGACATTCCTCTGAACCTCGTCAAGCACCTCATCTGCCATCGGACAGTTCGGAGCGGTGAAAGTCATCTTGATGAATGCCTCGTGCTTCTTGTTGATGACAAGCTCGTAAATGAGACCAAGATCATAGATATTGACCGGAATCTCAGGATCATAGACCTGCTTCAAAGCCAGAACCACATTGTCATAAAGCGGCGCCAGCGCCTTGACATCCTCAGCCGAAAGAACCTCGCTCTCCTGCTCCACCTGCGGCTCCGGAACGGTCACCTTTTCCTCTTCCTTGTTTTTCTTGAATATGCTCATACCTTTATTGCTTACTGTTCTCCAAAGCCACCGCCTTGATGGTGTCAATCATCGAGACAAGACCGTTCGCCCTTGTCGGAGACAGATTCTCCTTAAGGCCTATCCGGTTGATGAAACTGAAATCATCGGCTGCGATCTCATTCGGGGTACGACCGGAATAGACACTTATCAGAAGCGAGATTATCCCTTTGGTGATGATGGCATCGCTGTCAGCCTTGAAGTACAATTTTCCGTCCTCAAGCCTCCAATCCAGCCAAACTCTCGACTGACAACCTTTAATCAACTTATCCTCAGTCTTTTCCGCTTCCGGATACGCCTCCAGACCCTTTCCCAAGTCGATGAGATACTCGTATTTGTCGAGCCACTCATCGTACATCGAAAAATCGTCTATCACAGACTGTTTAGCCTCTTCCAGAGTGTTCATTATCAATCAATAAATTTGGATCTACTAACATACTTAAACCAACATCGCGATCGCCTTGTCAAGCGATTTGATGAAATATTCAGCCTCCTCCATCGTGTTGTATGGAGTCAACGAAGCTCGAAGCATTCCTGTCACCCCGAACCGGTCCATAACCGGCTCGGCACACATCTGGCCGGAACGCACGGCTATTCCCATCTTGTCCAAAATAAGAGCTAAATCCTCATGATGCGCTCCATCCACAGTGAACGAGAAGAGCGGAATCTTCGCTTCCGTTCCACGTGGAACGCCGTAAAGATGGACTCTCGGATTGTTCGTCAAAGACTGGAGCAAGTACTCGGACACGGCTTTCTGATTATCAACCAACTCTTTATCATTCATTTGTCTAACCAGCTCGATAGCCGGTCTCAAGGTCGGAACGGAATTGATGTTCTGTGTCCCCGCCTCGAATTTCTCAGGCAGCGGAGCATAGGTCGTACCGGAAAACCTCACGGTGGCGATCATCTCTCCCCCACCCTGGTACGGAACCATACGGTCGAGCCATTCGCGCTTCCCATAAAGAACACCTGTCCCGGTGGCAGCATAGAGCTTATGCCCGGAAAAAGCGTAAAAATCACAGTCAACTTCTTGAACATCAACCCCTTCGTGGACAATTCCCTGCGCTCCGTCGATCATGACAGGACAACCTGCTGAATGACAAGCTCTTACAATCTCCTTAACCGGGTTGACAATGCCAAGTACATTGGAAATCTGAGTCACAGCGACAATCTTTGTCTTAGGATTGAGCAACGATTTCAGTTCTTCAAGACTCATGTGACCTTCATCGTCCACATGAAGAACCCGCAGCACGGCACCTTTCCTCTGACAAAGCATCTGCCACGGCACGATGTCGGAATGATGCTCTGCTTCGGAAACGATGATCTCATCGCCTTCATGGACGAAAGTCTCCCCAAAGGAAAACGCCACGAGATTGATGGCTCCAGTCGTGCCGGACGTGAAGACAATCTCCTCACGGGCGGAAGCGCCAATGAATTCCCTGACGGCATCACGCGTGCTTTCGTACTCATCGGTGGCATCGACGGCAAGTTTATGAACCGCGCGATGGATGTTGGCGTTCTCCCCGATCGTCAGTTCTTTCCATTTGTCGATGACAGACTGCGGACGCTGCGCTGTGGCGGCGTTGTCAAAATAGACAAGCGGCTTGCCATAGACAGTGCGTGAAAGCGCCGGAAACATATTCCTGAGTTCCTGAATATTCATTGTCAAACCTCCGTTCAATCCTGCAAAGATAATCAAAAGCATCGGAAGAGTGGATGGTTATTGAAATGGTCTATGAATATTAGCAAAAAGGAAGTTGAAAGAGTACGTATTTGGCGCAAAAATACTAATTTTGCCTTGAACAAAATCTTTGAATATGATAGATTACATCAAGGGTTCCATCATTGAACTCTCCCCTGCCGAATTGATTCTTGAAAACAATGGTATCGGGTACAGCATTTTGATTTCGTTGCAGACTTTTCAGGCGTTGCAGGAAAAGAAAGATGCGACGGTCTACATATTCCATTACCTTCGCGAGGATGCGGAACTGTTCTACGGATTCGCCACGAAAGATGAGCGGGAGTTGTTTGAATTGCTGATCAGCGTTTCCGGAATCGGGGTAAATTCAGCCAGAATGATGTTGTCTTCGCTGTCGGCTGAAGAAATCCGTCAGGCGATCCTTTCGGAGGACATAGCAAGAATCAAAAGCGTGAAAGGCATCGGTGTGAAGAGCGCCCAGAGGCTTGTTCTGGAACTCAAGGATAAAATCGTCAAGGGAGAAGGAACTGACTCGACCGAACTGTTCGGAGGCAACCGCAGCGAAATTGTCGAGGAGGCCGGCCGCGCCCTTGTCATGCTCGGATTCGCCAAACCTGCGGTCAACAAAGCCATCCAGACTGTCCTCAAAGCAAATCCTAACGCCAAGGTAGAGCAGATCATCAAATCCGCGCTCCAGATGATGTAACTTATTTTTTACCGGCCGAAATAGACCAGCAGGACAGAGATGTCGGACGGAGACACACCTGAGATGCGGGATGCTTGAGCAATTGTGGACGGCTTGTAGCGTGCAAGTTTTTGGCGACATTCAATGGTGAGTCCGGAAACTTTTTCAAAGTCGAAATCCTGAGGAATCTTCAAATCCTCAAGACGGGCTATTTTTTCAGCGATGGACTTCTCGCGCTCAATGTAACCTTTGTACTTGACTCCAATCTCAACGGCATCGATAATCTCCTTACGAAATTGTGAAGAACACCTCTCCTCCCCTGCCGGAAGCTCTGCCGAAAACTTAAAAAATGTTCCACGTGGAACAAAATTCAACAACCCAGAAAGAGAAATCTCTGGGCGGGAGGCAAGATCCGAAATTCGTTTAGACTCCGAAAGGGCTGCGGAATCATGCTCGGCAAGATAATCATTGATGACATCAGGCCGCAAATTCACATTGTCGCACATCTGTGAAAGAGCTGCGACAGCATCATACTTCCGGAGCATCAAATCCAACCGGCGAGGTGAGGCCAGACCAATCTTATGAGACTTTTCCGTCAGACGTAAATCCGCATTGTCCTGTCGAAGCAGAATCCGGTACTCGGCCCGGGAAGTGAACATTCTATACGGCTCGTCAACTCCTTTCGTGATCAAGTCATCAATCAGAACTCCGATGTATGACTCGTCGCGGCGGAGGATGAACGGATCTTGTCCATGAACCTTCAAATGAGCGTTAATACCGGCCATAATCCCTTGAGCTCCAGCCTCTTCATAGCCTGTAGTTCCATTGACCTGACCCGCTAAATAAAGACCTTCTACATCTTTAAGTTCAAGAGTCTCACGAAGTTGCGTAGGATCAAAGTAATCATATTCAACAGCATAGGCTGGTTTGAAAATCTTTGCGTCCTTCAATCCGGCTATTGAATGCAAGGCATCCAGCTGAACGTCCAACGGAAGAGATGAAGAGAAACCCTGAAGATAATATTCATTGGTGTCACTCCCCTCCGGTTCAAGGAACAACTGATGTGAATTCTTGTCCGGGAAAACCCGAAGTTTATCCTCAATGCTCGGACAATACCTCGGACCGCGGCCGGAGATCATTCCGGTAAACATCGGCGAATCCTTGAAGCCTGACCTGAGGATTTCGTGAACCTTCTCATTAGTGTGAAGAATAAAGCAAGGCATCTGCTCTTCCCTGCCTTGAACCCTTGACGGAACATCAAGGTAAGAGAAACGTTCCGGCTTTTCATCGCCTGACTGTTGAAGGAGTCTTGAGGTGTCAACCGAGGAAATGTCAATCCTCGGAGGAGTGCCTGTCTTCATGCGACCGGTCTTAAGTCCGAGACTGACGAGCTGCTCTGTCAGACCATGTGAGGATAACTCCCCTATCCTGCCTCCTTCGAAAGAAGTGCGGCCGATGAACATTCTCCCATTAAGGAACGTTCCTGTGGCCAGAATAACCGCCTGAGACTTGAAAATTGCCCCGGTATTTGTCTTGACCCCGCAGATTTTTGAATTCTCAAAGAGGAAAGATGTGATAAAATCCGCATAAAGGTCTAATTTATAATTACTTTCAAGAATATTCCTCCAATACGCAGAAAAGTCCTGTTTGTCGCATTGCGCGCGTGGACTCCACATCGCCGGACCCTTCGAACGGTTCAGCATCCTGAACTGGAGAGTCGATGCGTCTGTGACAAGACCCATAATTCCACCGAGAGCGTCAATCTCCCGGACGATCTGTCCCTTGGCTATTCCTCCCACCGCAGGATTGCAGGACATGCGCGCGAAACTGTTGAGATCGGCATTGACCAGCAAAACGGAAGATCCGAGATTGGCGGCGGCAGCGGCAGCCTCACAACCGGCGTGTCCTCCACCGACAACTATCACATCATAGGAATATGTCATATTCAAGAAAATTTATTCTTAAACCACCGCCGGGCAATGGCATTGTTTTTATGAATATATTCAAAAATAACTATGCCTTGTCCCTCAGACTAAGGTAGTAGTCCTCCTTGGCGCGCATCACCTTCTGTTCTTCGGGCGTGTGGTCATCGTAGCCTATGAGATGAAGAAGACCGTGGACAATCACCCGGTGAAGTTCCTCATCAAACTCGGTTCCGAACTCGATAGCATTCTCACGCACACTGTCTATGCTTATGAACAAGTCACCGGAAAGCTTGTCTCCTTCGCAATAGTCAAAGGTGATGACATCGGTAAAATAGTCATGGTGCAGGTAACGGATGTTGACATCAAGTATGTAATTGTCTGAACAAAAAATTATTGAGATGTCACCAATAGTCTTTATCTCGCTTCCGGCGACCATTTTAAGCCATCTGTTGTTTGCTATCTTGTTCTTGAGTAGGAACTTGATGTCCTCGCAATAATACCTGACCATAACCCTGAATTTTACGCAAATCTACAACTAATAATTTAAAAAATTTGAAATGACAATTATTATTTCTATCTTTGAAAGCCTATTGGAAGGTTTTGCTTCAAGGCACATAAGAAATGATTGTTAAAATTAATTACTGATATGGAAATCAAGAAAACACCGAAAGCCGATCTTGAGAACAGAAGAACTCTCTACACGGAGATCGGACTCGTGGTCGCTCTTCTCGTAGTCTGGGGTGCTTTTTCCTACAGCACAAAGGAGAAAGCTGTCGCCAGTCTGGGTGAAGACACTATGGTAGTTGAAGTCGAGGACATGGTTCCTATCACTCAGGAGACTCCTCCTCCACCTCCAGAGGCACCGAAGATTCCTGTACTATCTGACCAGATCGACATCGTCGAGGACGACATCAAGGTTGAGGACAACTTCATGAGCCTTGAGGATGACGCCAACCTCGGAGTTGAGATTATGGATTATGTTGAGGAAGTAAAGGAGGAAGTCGTTGAGGAAGAGGCTATTCCTTTCCAGCTCGTTGAGGAGAAACCTTCCTTCAATGGTGGAGACGCCAACGAATTCTCAAAGTGGGTGAACTCCAAGCTTCAGTACCCTGAGATCGCAAAGGAGAATGGTGTGCAGGGACGTGTCACTCTTCAGTTCACTGTGAATCCGGACGGTACCGTAAGCAATGTGAAGGTTCTTCGTGGAGTTGACTCCTCACTCGACAAGGAGGCCGTCAGAGTGGTTTCCATGTCCCCGAAGTGGAAGCCGGGAAAGCAGCGTGACCGCGCTGTGAAGGTAACTTACACCTTCCCTGTTATCTTCCAATTGAGATAATTTAGAAACTAAATGAAATATTAAGGCCGTCCCCAACCGGATGGCCTTTTTTGAATATAAAAGTATTGTCGCTTCGACAGACTCAGCGACCGAATCATTTCAAAACAGCTTCTAAATATGGAAGAATTGACAGAGAAAGCCGTCTTTGTCGGAATCATCAGGCAGAACGATGAAGACAGAAAGGTGATGGAATATCTTGACGAACTTGAGTTTCTGGCGGAGACGGCAGGGGCCAAGGGCGACAGGAAGTTCATTCAGAGGCTTGACAAACCGGAGAAGGCCACCTACATCAGAAGCGGAAAACTACAGGAGATAGCGGAGTACTGCGAGGAAAACGAGATAAAGTACGTGATCTTCGATGACGAGCTGACCGGAATGCAGCAAAGGAACATCGAGAAGGTAATCAGCTGTAGCTCAGTCATTGACCGAACCAGTCTTATTCTCGAGATTTTCGCCCAGCGCGCCAAGACATCCTACGCCAAGATGCAGGTCGAGCTCGCCCGCTACAACTACATGCTGCCAAGACTGGCCGGAATGTGGACCCATCTTGAGAGACAGAGAGGAGGCATGGGGACGAGAGGAGGTATGGGTGAGACCCAGATCGAGATCGACCGCCGGATCGTCAAGGAGAGAATAGCAAGGCTGAAGGAGCAGTTGAAGAAAGTCGACAAGCAGATGGCCACGCAAAGGGGCAATAGAGGCTCTATGGTGCGACTTTCCCTTGTAGGCTATACAAATGTAGGGAAGAGCACAATAATGAATCTGCTGGCCAAATCTGACGTTTTTGCCGAGAACAAGCTCTTCGCCACCCTTGACACGACAGTCAGAAAGGTTGTGATAGAGAATGTGCCGTTTTTGCTTAGCGACACCGTCGGATTCATCAGAAAACTTCCTACACAGCTCGTTGAGGCTTTCAAAAGCACATTGGACGAGGTGCGGGAGGCAGACATTCTTCTGCATGTCGTAGACATCTCGCATCCAGGCTTCGAGGAGCAGATGGAGGTAGTGGAGAGAACACTTCAGGAAATCGGTGCCAGCAACAAGCCTGTCTATGTGATCTTCAATAAGATAGATGCCTACACCTACGAGGAATACGATGAATTCTCGCTCACCCCGAAAGGTAAGGAGAACCGTTCTCTGGACGAGTTGAAAAACAGCTGGATAGCGCAGGAAAAGACACCGTGCATCTTCATGTCAGCAATCAACAGGACCAACATCGATAAACTCCGAAGCGACATCTACAAGATGGTAGCCGAGATCCACGCCGGCCGCTACCCGTTCAACAACTTCCTCTGGTAATACATCTAAAGGATTCAGTATATCATAAATAACCAAAAAAGTCTCTCACGAAATTTTTGTAACGTGAAAAATTTCGTGAGAGACTTTTATCGGCTTAAAAGATCACTGTAAACAAATAAGTTTGCAGTAATATGATCAAGGGCAGAAAAAAGGTCGGAAAGAAAAACACCTTTCCGACCTAAGATATTCAGTGATAAACTATTATTCTGCGAACTTCGCCTTAAGGAACTCACGGTTGAGACGGGCGATGTGGTCGATGGAGATTCCCTTAGGACATTCCATCTCGCAGGCACGTGTGTTCGTGCAGCTTCCGAAACCAAGTTCCTCCATCTTCGCGACCATATTCCTTGCCCTTCTTGCAGCCTCCGGACGACCCTGAGGAAGCAGAGCGAGGGAACTTACCCTTGCGGCAACGAACAGCATCGCTGAGCCGTTCTTGCATGTTGCCACGCAAGCGCCACAACCAACGCACGCAGCCGCGTCCATGCTCTTCTCAGCATTCTCGTGAGAGATGAGAATGTTGTTGGCATCCTGAGCGGAACCTGTTCTGACAGAGATGAATCCGCCAGCCTGAAGAATCTTGTCGAACGCGCTGCGATCAACAACCAGATCCTTGATTATAGGAAAACCGGCACTTCTGAAAGGCTCCACAGTGATGGTGGCGCCATCCTTGAAATGACGCATGAAAAGCTGGCAGGTCGTGACGTGATCGTCCGGTCCGTGCGCGCGGCCGTCGATGAACAACGAGCAGGCACCGCAGATGCCCTCGCGGCAGTCATGGTCGAAAGAAACAGGACCGCTACTCTGGCAGCCTCTGTCAACGGCTACTGGATCGTTACCCTCACGGATCAGCTGCTCATTAAGAATGTCAAGCATTTCGAGGAAAGAGGCATCCTCCTCTATTCCGGAAATATGATAAGTCTCAAAATGACCTTGTTCTCTGGCGTTCTTCTGACGCCATATCTTAAGATTGAAATCCATAGCCGATTCTAGTCTTTATAATTTCTTGTTTTAACTTCGATGAACTCATACTTGAGAGGTTCCTTGTGAAGCTCAGGCTCCTGGCCTTCTCCCTTGTACTCCCAGGCGGCGACATACATGTATTTCGCGTCGTCTCTCTTGGCCTCTCCTTCCTCGGTCTGGCTTTCCACACGGAAGTGACCTCCGCAGGACTCTTTCCTGTTAAGGGCGTCACGTGCCATGAGCTCGCCTATCTCGAAGAAGTCCTCAAGCCTGAGAGCCTTCTCAAGTTCCTGATTGAACTGATTCTGCTCTCCAGGAACGCAGACATCCTTGTAGAATACAGCCTTGAGGTCATTGATTTCCTGAATGGCCTTCTTCAAGCCTTCCTCATTGCGGGCCATGCCCACATATTCCCACATGATGTTTCCAAGCTTCTTATGGATGGAATCGACAGTCTGTTTGCCCTTGATGGAGAAGAGCCTGTCGATTCTGGCCTGAACATCCTTCTCGGCCTTGTCGAAGGCAGGATCGTTGATGTCGGTCTTAGGCTCGGCGAACTTGTGCGAAAGGTAGTCGGCGATGGTGATAGGCAGCACGAAGTAACCGTCAGCGAGACCCTGCATGAGGGCTGACGCTCCGAGACGGTTTCCGCCGTGGTCTGAGAAGTTGGCCTCACCGATGGCGTAGAGTCCAGGGATGGTGGTCTGAAGATCATAGTCAACCCAGATGCCGCCCATCGTGTAGTGGATGGCAGGATAGATCATCATAGGCTCCTCCCAAGGGCTTACGTTATTGATCTTGAAGTACATGTCGAAGAGGTTGCCGTAACGCTCCTGCACCCTCTGGTGACCGAGACGCTTGATGGCCTCGGAAAAGTCAAGGAACACGGCGAGACCTGTCTCGTTGACTCCGTAGCCGGCGTCGCATCTTTCCTTGGCGGCTCTCGAAGCCACGTCACGCGGCACGAGGTTGCCGAAGGCAGGATAACGGCGCTCAAGATAGTAGTCACGATCCTCCTCAGGAATCTGTGAAGGATTGATCTCATGCTTGCGAAGCTTCATCACATCCTCCATCTTCTTAGGAACCCAGATACGTCCGTCGTTACGCAGCGACTCTGACATAAGGGTCAGTTTGCACTGCTGATCTCCGTGTACAGGAATACAGGTAGGGTGGATCTGTGCGAAGCAAGGATTAGCGAAATACGCTCCCTTCTTGTAGCACTGCCATGCGGCCGAACCGTTGCTGTTCATGGCGTTGGTGGAAAGGAAGTAGGTGTTGCCGTAGCCGCCTGTGGCGATCACGACAGCGTGCGCTCCGAATCTCTCAAGCTTGCCGGTCACTAGATTGCGCGCGATGATGCCCTTAGCCTGTCCATCGATGATGACGAGGTCGAGCATCTCGTGACGAGGATAGCTTGTCACCGTTCCTGCGGCGATCTGGCGGTTCAAAGCCGCATAGGCGCCGAGAAGAAGCTGCTGTCCTGTTTGTCCGCGGGCATAGAAAGTACGGCTTACCTGAACACCTCCGAAAGAGCGGTTGGCGAGGTAGCCGCCGTACTCGCGGGCGAAAGGAACTCCCTGCGCCACACACTGGTCGATAATTGCCGCGCTGACCTCGGCGAGACGATAGACGTTAGCCTCGCGGCTGCGGTAGTCGCCACCCTTGATCGTGTCGTAGAAAAGACGATAGACGGCGTCGTTGTCATTCTGATAGTTCTTTGCGGCGTTGATTCCACCCTGAGCTGCGATAGAGTGAGCGCGTCGAGGAGAATCACTGATGCAGAAAACCTTGACATTGTAGCCAAGCTCACCGAGAGTAGCGGCTGCGGAAGCGCCGCCAAGTCCGGTACCGACAACGATGATTTCAAGTTTTCTTCTGTTGTTCGGATTGACGAGTCGGAGTTCCGACTTGCGTCTGGTCCATTTCTCGGCCAAAGGACCGTCAGGAATCTTAGAGATTAATTTATCGGCCATATTCTGAATATGTTATTTATAAAATTCCAAATGAAATCGTAATAAGTCCGCAATTTTAGTCATTTTTCCCGTAATCAGCAATTCTATGAGCCATTTTCAGATGTTTCACTACACAATTTTTCTGATAAAGGTGGTAAATTCGTCCGGTAAAGCGGTCATAATGTCGCAACTTCATTTCATTCGAAAAATGACCGTCAACATATTTTTCAATCTCACGACAGTCATCCTCGCACCCATATTCAAAACCTAATATTTCCTTCAAGGCAAGTGCGGCGTCACAGATGGCGGCGTTGTCGCTGACGCCTGACTTTTTCATGAAATAAGGAATATGATCGCTCCCGAATACCTTCAGAGGCACATAGACTGAGGTTGTCGGATTGCCAAGAAGCGTCCACATCACAGTTCCGGAAGGATTCTCTCCCGGCGCGACCCCTTCAAACACGACCGCGGCGGATGTTATGTCACGCATGATAGGCTTGCCAGTGCGTGAAATCCCATTGAAAAAAAACTTGTGGTCAACGGTGGATATGTCCGCTGAAGCCATTATACCTGAGGCCTTTTCAAATCTGTCCACTCCCCTGCGGTCTTCCTTTCGGCCACGCCGAGTGAAATTCGTCACGACCATGTACCCTCCCGGCTGGTCGGCCACTATGTACTTTACCCAGGAATGGTTGTTCACCTCATAATAAGCGGCCTCTCCGAAAGCGTCGATGATGCCGAAGTTAGCTTCAACTCCCCAAGGCTTCGGGAGCGTGTCGAGCATGTTCTCAAAATCCTGCAGGCTGGAGCATATTCCCAAAGCCTTGTACATCACGATGCCCTCCTTGTCCATTTCGGAAGAAGGAACATCATCGTCCTTAAGGTCGTAGGTGGCTGTGTTCATGATGCAGAAGCCGGCAGAGTTGACCCCTGACCACACTTCCCCGCCATGCGACGGAGAGTTCACCAGACCTATGAAAGAATATTCAGACCCTCTGAACCACTCCATCCTGTTGTTCAGTTCTCCGGTGTCGCGGTGTTTGAACATTACGGGGCGGCCATCGGAGCGGACTCCCCCGGAAATAATCACGGAAGTGCAGCAAAGCGCTTTGAATGAAATGAATATGAATGCGGAAGCTACAGTCCATATTCTAAAAAAGCGTACCATTATCTTCTTTTTTTGATTCAAGCTCTGCGTCCAGACAAAGATGACGGTAGGCCATCTCGGTGGCAATCCGGCCTCTCTGTGTCCTCACGATGAAGCCTTCCTTGATGAGGAACGGCTCGTAAACCTCCTCGAACGTACCCTGGTCCTCACTGATGGCAGTGGCGATTGTGTTGGCTCCGACCGGACCTCCCTTGAACGTTGTGATGATGGCGCGGAGGATCTTGTTGTCGATGGAGTCCAGTCCCCTCTTGTCTATCTTCAATTTGTCCAAGGCGTAACGGGAAATGTCCAGGTCTATGTGTCCGTCCCCCATCACCTGGGCGAAATCACGCACACGCTTCAGGAGGGCGTTGGCTATACGTGGAGTTCCGCGGCTCCTCAAAGCGATCTCCTTAGCGGCCTCGTCATCAATGGTAACGTTCAGGATACGGGCGCTCCTGCGCACGATGCGGATCAGATCAGAGGTGTCGTAATACTCAAGGGCGCAATTGATTCCGAACCTTTCCCGGAGAGGCGCCGTAAGCAGGCCGCTTCTGGTTGTCGCCCCGACAAGAGTGAACGGATTGAGGGAAATCCTGACCGACCTCGCTCCAGGTCCCTTGTCTATCATGATGTCGATGACATAGTCCTCCATAGCCGAGTAAAGATACTCCTCGACCTCCGGAGAGAGCCGGTGGATCTCGTCGATGAACAGAACGTCACCGGTCTCCAAAGATGTAAGCAGACCGGCCAGATCACCGGGCTTGTCCAGCACAGGGCCGGAGGTCACCTTCATGTTCACCCCCATCTCGTTGGCGATGATGTGCGCGAGGGTTGTCTTTCCCAAACCCGGAGGCCCATGAAATAGCACATGGTCAAGGGCTTCACCCCTCATCTTCGCCGCCTTGACATAGATGTTCAGATTCGAGACAATCTCTTTCTGTCCGGTGAAATCTTCCAGACCTTGAGGGCGGATTATTCCGTCCAAATCCTTATCTTTGCCGGCGTTTGTACTGTGCGGATCAAATTCTGTCATCAGAAAGTGTTTTAGTCAGTACAAAGATAGTTAAAACAGCCGGAAGAATGAGAAGCTGTTTTGATTTGTTTGAAATGTTCTTTGAGGTGAATAAACCTTCAAACAAATCAAAGCAGCTTCTGAAAGCCCGGCGAATCGTCAGCCACAAGGTCAATGGAAAAAATATAATTGAAAGATTTATATGATTATTGATTCTGTATGGGTTGTTAATTTGTTGATAACTTGATTTTATCATTGAAAACCAAATTATTGCATGCAGCATAAATTGTTGGTTAAGTTAAGGAAAAGTTTTTGATGAGTTGTGGAAAAGTCAGTGGATCCGGAAAGTCAACATTCCACGTTATGTTTTCCACGGGGTTTTCAACAGTTTTTAAACAAGATTCAGACGTTTATGTTGATAAGTTCGGCATCCGTTAAAAAACTCTCCGGGAGTCTTGTATCGAAAAGGGAAATTTACTGCAAGGGGCTGTTCCTTTCCGCAAGGTGGTTTGTTGTCTCCGAGGTCGCTTCCGAAGGTACAAACATGATAGTCCTTCCTGACAGGGAGAGCGCTGAATATTGCTGCTCGGATCTTTACGCTCTGACAGACGGGGACATCGTGTTTTATCTCCCTGACAGCGGCAAGGGAGTCGAGAGAAGCAACTACAAATCCTCTCTCGGAGTCCAGAGGACATCAGCCGTCGGAAAGATCCTTTCAAACAGGGACAATTCGGAAAGGCTGTTCATCGTGACCTATCCCGAGGCTCTTGAGGAACATGTTCCCGCTCCTGACAGGATCCGGAAGTCCATTCTGAAGATTTTAAAGGGACAGGAGATTTCCCATGACTCTATCAAGGACATTCTTTTCAGCCAAGGATTCGAGAAGGTGGATTTCGTCTCGGCTCCGGGGCAGTATTCAATAAGAGGATCCATCATCGACATATTCTCATATTCATTCAACCACCCGTTCAGGGTGTCTTTTTTCGGGGATGAGGTTGAGAGGATCCATGTGTTTGACTGCAACACGCAGCTTTCAGGAGAGGAGAGAAAGGAGGTTGAGATTTTTCCTGACCTCGCCGCGGAGACTTCGGATGCGGATGGTGTAAGTGTCGCCGGTCTGCTGCCTGAGGGTACTGTTGTCTGGCTGGATTCTTCCGACATGTACAAGAACAGGGATTTCTTCAAGGGACTGTCATCTTTCAGGAGGGTGTTTCTGGAGGTTCCTCTCGGAGTGGAAGCCGCGGATGCCGTGCCGTTCAGCATAGCTCCGCAGCCTGTGTTCAACAAGAATTTCGAACTGCTTTCCGCAGACATCAGGCAGAACATCGAGCATGGGTATAAAGTTTTAATATTCAGTGATAAGAACTCTCAGGTAGAGAGGTTGAAGTCCATCCTGACTGAGAACTGCGGACTGGTGCCGCAGTTTGTAGCGGGGAAGAATATCCATTCAGGGTTCATAGACCGGGATGACAAGGTCTGCTGCTACTCTGATCACGAGATTTTTGACCGTTTCCACAGGGTGAGCGTCAGAAGAACGGTGGAGAAGAGCGAGCAGTTGACTCTTAATGATTTGACTGCTTTCAATATAGGAGACTATGTGGTTCACATCGATCACGGTGTCGGAGTGTTCGGCGGTCTTGTGAGGATGAAGGATGACAAGGGGAGGATGCATGAGGTCGTGAAGCTGATGTATAAGGACGGCGATGTCGTGTTCGTGTCCGTTCATTCTATTAACAAGATTTCCAGATTCCGCTCCAAGGAAGGGGAACCTCCGAAGATCAGCAAGCTTGGATCCAGAACCTGGCAGAACCTCAAGCAGAACGCTAAGTCAAAGATCAAGGACATCGCCAAGGATCTCATCCAGCTTTACGCCAAACGAAAAACCACTCAGGGATTCGCCTACTCTCCCGACAGCTACCTTCAGGAAGAGCTGGAGTCTTCGTTCATGTACGAGGACACTCCGGATCAGGAGTCTGCCAACAGGGCCGTGAAGAGGGACATGGAGGACAACAGTCCTATGGACAGGCTTGTCTGCGGAGATGTGGGATTCGGCAAGACGGAGATAGCGATAAGGGCTGCCTTCAAGGCTGTCACGGACGGCAAGCAGGTCGCCGTGCTGGTGCCTACCACGATTCTTTCCCTTCAGCACTACACCACTTTCTCATCTCGGCTTAGGAATTTCCCATGTACGACAGACTATGTGAGCAGACTGCGTACCACGAAAGAAATCAATGATGTAAAGGAAAGACTCAGGAACGGTCAGCTGGACATTGTGATCGGAACCCATAAACTGCTCGGTCAAGGGTTCGAGTTCAAGGATCTGGGACTTCTGATCATCGATGAGGAACAGAAGTTCGGTGTGTCCACCAAGGAGAAACTTCGTCAGGTGAAGGCTTCTGTGGACACTCTGACATTGACAGCGACTCCTATTCCGCGTACCTTGCAGTTCTCCCTGCTTGGAGCCAGGGATCTCTCCATCATCAACACTCCGCCGCCCAACAGGATTCCTACCCAGACTGAGATCATCCTGTTCGACAAGGATGAGATCCGGAGCATCATCAACTATGAGCTCAACCGCGGAGGCCAGCTGTTCTTCATCCATAATAAAGTTGAGGAACTGTCTTCAATCCACGAGATTCTGCACAGGCTCGTTCCGGACATGAAGATCTGCGTAGCCCACGGTCAGATGGAGGCGAAGGAACTGGAGAACAGGATGCTGGACTTCATCCGCGGGGACTATGACATGCTGCTCTGCACCACGATCATCGAGAACGGACTGGACATCCCGAACGCCAACACCATCATAATCAATCAGGCTCAGAACATCGGACTGAGCGATCTGCATCAGCTCCGGGGACGTGTCGGAAGGTCAGACAGAAAAGCTTTCTGCTACCTTATAGTTCCTCCGCTTGTCACAATAACGGACGATGCCCGCAGAAGGCTCAAGGCCATCGAGGAGTTCTCCGATCTTGGAAGCGGATTCAACATCGCCATGCAGGATCTGGACATCCGGGGTGCCGGAAACCTTTTGGGAGCGGAGCAGAGCGGATTCATCATGGACATGGGCTATGAGACCTACCAGAAAATCCTTGCGGAGGCGATGGAGGAACTTGGAGTCGAGACTGGAATATCAGCTGGCCGGACCGATGGATCATTTGTCGAGGACTGCACAGTCGAGACTGACCAGCCTGCGATGATCCCGGACTCTTACATCGACATAACGGCCGAGAAGATAAGAATTTACAAGCAACTTGACAGCATGACCGGAGACAAGGAGATCGACCGCGCCAAGGCTCAGCTTGAGGATCGGTTCGGAGAGATGCCTCAGGAAGCCGACAATCTGTTCCATGTGGTGAAAATCAGGAATCTTGGAGGAAAACTCGGGTTCGAGAAGATCATCATCAAGAATGGAATGATGATAATGTTCTTCATAGCCAACCAGATGTCTCCTTACTACAAATCTGATGTCTTTTCGGGAATATTACAGAGCATCAACGCCAACGACCGGCTTTTCAACCTCAAGCAGTCGGAAGGTAAACTCAAGATCGTAAGCCGCGGAATCGATTCTTTGCCGAAAGCTCTTCTGACCCTCAATAGACTGAATGACCGTTAAAAAATAAGTTGCCGCTTACTGAAATAAAATTGCTATCTTTGAAAGTTTGTCGGTTTTAGACAATGCCGAATCTTTTGGTTGAAATAGGAAACACCGCGCTGAAAGCGGCCTGGTCCGAAGGAATAACCCTCGGAAAGACTTTCCGTTATCAGGGCGAGAAGATGTTCGACTATGTGGATTCGCTGGTTGAGAAGGAAAAACCGGCTGTGACGGTCATCTCCTCCACCATTGACATCAGCAGCGAAGAAGAGGAGAGACTCAAAGGAAAATGCGGAAGGCTCGTGATCCTTGACCGGAACCACACGGAAATGGCTGATGAATATTCCCTTCCTTCCTATCTGTCCCCTGACAGAATAGCCTCCGTGATAGCCGCAAGGCATCTTTTCAAAGGCAGGGGAAGTGTTGTCTTCGATTTCGGCACCACTCTGACAATCGATGTCATCGAACCTGACGGGGAATATTCCGGAGGGAACATATCCCCCGGACTTAGGACAAGATTCAAGGCTTTGTCAAGGTATTCAAGGACACTGCCTCTTGTGGACACTCCCGTTTCGGTAAGGACCACAGGAAATTCGCTGGATTCCGCCATAGAATCAGGCGTAGTGTCAGGCATAATGTTTGAAATAACAGGCTACTTGTCTTTATTTCCCGAAAAAAATGTGGTTTTTACGGGAGGAGACGCTTTATATTTTGCAAAAAGAATGAAAAACTCCATCTTTGCAGTCTGCAATCTTGTGATGATGGGGTTAGCCTTAATCGCTGACAAGTATTATGTTGAAAGGAAAGTTTAGAAAGATATTCCTGTCCGTGCCGGTATTGTTCTGCGCATTCCCTGTGTTCGCCCAGAACGATGCCTATAATGCCTACACTCCATATTCCATGTTCGGAATAGGCGAGATCTCGAAACAGGGGACCGCATTCAACAAGAGCATGGGAGGCGTCGGAGTCGCGACGAGGGACAAGAGGAATGTGAACATCCTCAATCCCGCCGCCGTCACCGCAAGGGAAGCCAAATCCGTTATGGTTGACTTCGGGATAGCCCAGGGCAACAGGTATTATGCCCAGCACGACGTGAAGTCTTCCAACAACACCTTCAACTTCTACGATTTCGTGATCTCTTTTCCTGTTTACAAATCACTTGCGATGTACGCCGGAGTGACTCCGTACAGTGATTTGGGTTATGAGGTATCTTCAAAGATCACTGATCCTTCGGTCATAGCGAACACAGGTGTCATCACCAACACCGTTCAAGGTTACGGTGGCATGACGAACATGTTTCTTGGAGCTGGAATTGATGTGGCGAAAGGACTTTCCGTAGGTGTGGAAGGACAGTATTATTTCGGCAATCTTCACAAGACCAATGAGTTTACATTGTCGAAATCCACTTACAGGAGCATTTCCAGCGGATTCGACATGAATCTTAACGCTTTCACCGCAAAGTTGGGTGTACAGTACGAGACGAATCTTACGGAGAACATTTCCGCTGTCGCCGGCATCACCTACAAGCTTGGAACAAGTCTCAACGGAGAGGTGGAACGGTACGAGATCCAGTCGATCTCGTCGGTCAATGACTCGACTCCTTCTCCGAGAAGCTACACTGACACCTTGAGCGGTCAGGTAAAGCTTGCCGGCGAGTTTGGAATAGGAATAGCCTTGAAAGGAGGGGACAAGTGGACAGCCGAGATCAACTACATCCGTTCTGACTGGAGTTCCTGCGGAATGAATAAGGTTCCGGGATTCGCCAGTGTCGGCAACGCCGTTTTCAGCGCATCCACAGCACAGTCAGTCAGGGCCGGGTTCTCGATCGTTCCGAACAGAAATGACATTCGTTACTATCGTAAAAGAGTGACTTACAGGGCTGGAGCCTATTGGGATCAAGCTTATTGCAAACTTGACGGTCAGTCGATCAACGCCGTTGGAGTCACTTTAGGAGCCACACTTCCTGTGTTCAGCTGGAGCAACGGTCTGACATTCGGAGTGGATTTCGGACAAAGGGGATCGTTGACCGGAAGCATGGTGAGGGAGAGATACGTCAACTTCAACATCGGGATCAACATTTTCGACATCTGGTTCCTGAAACCGAAATATAATTAATTGAATATAAATTATAATAATACACAACCATGAAAAGGATCACACTAGTACTGTTAACTCTCGCTGCTGCGGCTTTCGGGACGAAAGTTTCCGCTCAGGGAAAGTATGGCGCTGACAGCGCGGAATGCATCAAGTATCTGTCTTACTATCAGGAGTATTACAAACAGAAGAACTACACGGAGGCTCTTCCTAACTGGAGAAAGGCTTTCAAACTCTGTCCTCCTACGGCCAGCCAGAACATGCTTCTTAACGGTATGACCCTTCTCGGAAAGGAAATCGTCAAGACAAAGGATGCGCAGGCACGCGCCGCGATAATCGACACGGTCCTTGATCTGAATGACCTCAGGGCGCAGTACTATCCTAAATATGCCGTCGCGGCCTACAATTCAAAAGGACAGTACATCACACAGTACTTCAAGGATCCTAAGGTTGTCTATGAGCAGCTGAACAAGATTATCGAGATCAATCAGGAGAAAACCAAGCCGAGTCTTCTTCTCCTTGACCTCAATTCAGCCATTGAACTTTACAAGGATTCCTCTCTCGGAGCCGAGGAAGTGATCAACACTTATCAGAACGCCATCGCTTTGCTTGACAAGGCCGGCAATGACGAGGATAACGCCAAGATCAAGTCCGACATCGAGGGATTGTTCATCACAAGCCAGGTCGCCAGCTGTGACAACCTCATCGCCCTGTTCACACCCCGCTACGAGTCTGATCCGGACAACATGGACCTCGTTACCAACATCGTGAAGATGCTTGGTTCTACTGAAGGATGCCAGAATAACGATCTGTTCCTCAAGGCTGTGACCAAAATGTACAAAAATGAGCCGTCAGCGTCATCGGCTTACTATCTTTACAAGCTTCACGCCGCCAATGATGAGGCCGACACCGCCGTCAATTACTTTGAGGAGGCTGTCTCACTCTGTGCCGACGATGATCCTGTCAAGGCTGACTACCTGATCGAACTTGCCACCTACTGCCTCAAGAACAACATCACAGGCAAGGCGTTCGACTACGCCAGAAAGGCTGCTGAACTCAATCCTGATCATCAGGGCAAGGCTTACTACCTCATCGCCACGATCTGGGGTGCGGCCCGTTGCGGAGGAAACGAGATTGAAAGCAGAGCCAAATACTGGGTTGCTGTTGACTATCTCCAGAAGGCGAAGTCTGCTGACGCCTCTCTGACCGATGACTGCAACAAACTCATCTCCGCCTACAGTGTCTATTATCCTCAGAAGGCCGAGGCGTTCATGTACGATGTTGTTGACGGACAGTCTTACACGGTTAACTGCGGCGGCATGCATGCGACAACTACCGTAAGGACGCAGAAGTAATGCGGAATTGAAACGGAACATACATAGTCTTATGATGATTGCAACCGCTTCGGCGGTTGCTTTCATCGTATTTTCCTGCAAGGGAAAACTGTCCGAGGCGGAGCGTCTGAATCTTGCCGAGACCCCTGTTCAGACAGTGGACAGCATGTTTGTGGTCCAGACGAAGAACGGTGGCATACAGATGAGGGTGGAGGCCGATGTGATGGAGAGATACGAGAACGACACATGTTCCTACGAACTCTTTCCGAAAGGTCTGCATGCCTTTGCCTACACTGATGATGACATGCTTGAGACAGTTCTTCACTCCGACAACGCGAAGCATTTCAAAAGCAAGAGGACTAAGGAGGAATATTGGTCAGCCTTCGGCAATGTGGTGGTTCAGAATGTGATAAACCAGCAGACTCTGGAGACGGACACTCTTTATTGGGATCAGTCTGGCAAGGAGATCTACACAGACTGCTATGTCAGGATGTTCTCCAACGACGGATTTCTTCAGGGATTCGGCATGAGATCGGACGAGATGGCAAGGAACGCAAGAATCTTCAAGGCTTTCAACAGTGATCTTGTTGTGGTGCAGGATTCGACCAAGGTAATCATCGATTCTGTCAACTTTATTGGGCCTTTGCTCAAAAAATAATGGTTAATTGAATAAAAATCACTATCTTCGCACCCCAATACCTATTTTTTGGAAATTATAAAAACGTAATACACAATGGCGATTCTTCAAAAAACTCGCGAAAAGGCCGGCATGGCAGTGTCTATCATCATTGCCTTGGCTCTTTTGTCATTCATTATCGACCCTCAGACCCTTGAGACCGCGTTCAATGCGATGTCCTCAAGGAATGATGTGGGATCAATCAACGGTAAGACCGTCTCTTATCTTGATTTCCAGCAGGATGTGGAAAAGTTCACAACCATCAATGAGATGGTGACAGGCTCTTCCGCCCAGAACGAACGTCAGCAGGAGCAGATCCGCAACGCCGCATGGCAGAGTCTTCTGGACAGGTATCTGTTCGTCAAGAACGCGAAAGCCGCCGGTATCAGGGTAGGAGAGGAAGAGATGAAGGATCTTCTTGCCGGAGACATGATCTCTCCGGTGATCTCTCAGAATCCGGCTTTCATGGATGAGGACGGCAACTTCTCGAAAGAGGCTTTGCAGAATCTCATCAGCGGTGTCTCACAGGATCAGACCGGAAGGATCAGGGAGTATTGGAACTACCTGCAGAACACTGTTTACACGCAGCAGTTCTACGCCAAATACGGTTCTCTGTTCACTCAGGGCAATGTACAGAACCCTCTGATGCTCAAAAGAGCCATCGCCGAGAACAACAACACGACCAACGTCGATTTCGTGTTGGTTCCGAACTACGGTCAGGACACCACCGTCAAGGTGAGCGGCGAGGAGATCAGAAAGTACTACGACACCCACAAGAAGATGTTCAGGCAGAACGCTTCAAGGGACATGGAATATGTTGTCTTCGAGGTGAAGCCTTCCGAGGCTGACATCAACGCCACAAACGATGCGATCGGCAAGGTTTACGACGAGTTCACAACCACTGACAACATGAAGTCTTTCCTTGCCAGAAATTCCGAGAGGAACTTCAATGAGTACTGGTACAGGGCCGGCGAGCTTTCAACAGTCAACAAGGCTGTCAGCGAGTTTGTTGACAACAACACTTCCGGAACCTCTCCTATTGTCTCTGACAACAATGTGTTCTATGCCGCCAGGATCATGGCCACAGCGCAGATTCCTGACTCTGTCTATGTAAGGCACATCCTTCTTCAGGGTGGCGCCGAGACAAAGGCCGACAGCCTCCTCAACGAGCTTGCCAAGGGTGAGAGTTTCTCCAATGTCGCCGCTTCATTCTCATCAGACACCAGAAGCGCCGCCGACGGGGAGCAGGGCAACATCGGCTGGATGACCCAGACTTACATGATTCCCGGATTCGAGTCTGTGTTCACAGCCAGGACAGGCAATCCGTACATCGTGAAGACACAGTACGGAACACACATCGTCGAGGTTTCCAAAAGGACGGTTCCTGTGGCCAAGAAGCAGGTGGCCATCCTTGAGAAGACAGCTCTCGCAAGCGGTGAGACATTCAACAGTTATTATGCCCAGGCCAGCAAGTTCTCCAAGCTTGCAGCCGGTAAGTACGACAACTACAAGGCTGCCGTTGACTCGATGGGAATCTACTCACATCCTTTGAAAGTCACCGAGGCCACCTCCAGCTACGGTTCCATCCAGCAGGCCAAGGAAGTGACAAGATGGGTGTTCGACAACAAGGTCGGAAAGGTTTCCGAAATCATTACTGTTGACAATAACTACCTGTTTGTCGCCACGGTCACAGGAATCCACAAGGAGGGCATCGCAAAGCTTGACGAGGTCAAGGATGCCATCAGCCAGAGGCTCTATGCCGAAAAGTCCAGCGAGAAGGCTGCCGCCGACATCGCTCAGAAGATTCAGGGTCTTGGCAACCTTCAGGCCATCGCCGACACCCTTCATTCCTCTGTAAGCGCAGGGGTTGACGTGAGGTTCGCCTCATTGTCAGGACAGGGACTCGACCCTAAGTTCATCGGTGCCGCCTCAGTCGCTCCTGAAGGAAAGATCTGTTCTGTGGCCGGATCAATCGGAACCTACGTGTTCAAGGTCAACTCACGTGACACCGGAGCTTTCTATACCGAGGATGACGCAAAGAACAACGCCGCCCAGATCAACAGCTACAACACTCAGATGATTCTTCCTGTCATGATGACGGAGGCTGATGTGAAGGACAACAGGGCGCGCTTCTATTAATAGGACTATAGTTTGATTTTTAAGTCCGGTCTTCAACACAATGAAGACCGGACTTATTTTTTTCATTGTACTTTACACTCGTCAAACTGACTCTTTAGGCACTTTTTGAAAAAGGTTTCTTTTACGTACCACAACTAAATTTTTGTTATATCTACTTCAAAAATTGCCAAGGGTTTTTTAAAGAAATTATTTAGATTTAATTTTAAATCGTTTTTTGGAAACAAACCACATATCCCTCCACGTAAGCTGGGTAATGACAACAATAACTTTTTTATTAAAGAGTCAGTTTAACACATTAATTATATGCACGAAAGAATCCAAAAAGTTGTGTCATGTCTTTGGGTAAAGACAATGACAGCGGCTGTTCTCATGCTTCTGGTTGTCGGGTCAGGCATTGCCTTCGCCCAGAAACCGGATCGGACAATCACCGGAAAGGTGTTGGACGAGAACAATCAGCCGATGCCTGGCGTGACCATCATAGTCGATGGTACGACCAAGGGTACAATGACCGGACCGGACGGAACCTTCACACTTGCCGGTGTGCCGTCAGGATCGACGGTTATTGTTTCTTGTATTGGTTACACCAATCAGGTTCTTCCTGAGGGTAAGTCGGACTATCAGATAAAACTTGTGCCTGATTCCGAGATGCTTGAGGAAACCGTTGTTGTGGCCTTCGGACAGCAGAAGAAAGTCTCGGTGACGGGAGCTATCTCATCCGTGTCATCCAAGGATCTCCGCAAGACCACGGCCACACGTCTTGACAACGCCCTTGCGGGCCGCGTGACGGGTCTTACCTCAATGCAGAGCGGCGGTGGTCAGCCTGGTGTCGATGGAGCGACGATGTACCTGCGAGGCGCCGCCACTCTCAACGGCAAGAGTCCTCTGATTCTTGTCGATGGCGTGGAGCGTGACAACATCCGCACGATCGACATGAACGAGGTCGAGAGCATTTCTGTCCTCAAGGACGCCTCCGCCACGGCTCTCTATGGAGTGCAGGGTGCGAATGGTGTGATCCTTATCCAGACCAGAAGAGGACAGAAGGGAAAGGCTCAGCTGAATATCTCGTTTGACCAGAGCTGGACCTCGTTCACCAAAGAACCGTCAAGGCTTCACTCTTGGGAGTATTGTGAGCTCAGGAACGAGGCTTTGGCAAACGATGGCATTGCGGCGGCATACTCAGATGAGGTGATCGCCAAGTTCAGGAATCCTCTTCTTGGTCTTGATCCGTCTTCTTCCGATTATGAGAACCAAGTGGCTACCCGCAGGGCGATCTACTGCGACAATGACTTCTACAGAATGTACCTGAAGAAAAACACTCCTCAGACAAGAGCGAATGTCAACATCTCCGGAGGTACTGATTTCGTCAACTACTTCGTCAATGTCGGCTACATCCATCAGGGAGGTAACCTGAACACCGAGGATCCCGACTATCTTGGCTATGATCCGCAGTGCTACATGGACAGGCTCAGCCTTCGTTCCAACCTTGATTTCCACATAACAAAAAGCCTTACCGCATCTTTGAACATCGCCTCGTACGCCGAGACTGTCAACATGCCATGCGCCGGAGCGTTGTACAACGGAAGCCAGAGCTGGATGATAACGGACCTTATCTACCAGTCCCAGACAATCCTTCCGATCTCTCAGGGTCCTACCACAGACTCAAGATTCGGAGTGGACAGCGGAGCCATCATTGACTACAATTATCTGGACAGATCCGCGTTCGAGATCATAAACAGAAGAGGTTTCAGCCAGAACAAGAGAAAGAATCTCAACACCCAGTTCTCCCTCAATTGGGATCTCAGCGGACTTGTGACCAAGGGTCTCAGTCTGAACGGCATCGTGGCCTACGATTCCTATAACCTTGGAACTTTTGAAGGTTACAAGCAGGAAATGACCTATTATGCCAATGTTGACTATGAACACGACACATTGACGTACTCCCAGCACAACAGCAACACGACGGCTTTGTCAATGTCTTCCGTCAGATCTTCCAACTATAACGTTTATGCGCAGGGTTCAATCAATTATGCCAGAACTTTCGGAAAGCATGACGTGACCGGAATGTTCTCCGCCTACAGAAAATACTGGGAGACCACTTCCGCCGAGATTCCTTACAACGTTCTTGGTGTGGCGGGCCGCGCGACATATTCCTATGACGACAGGTATCTTGCGGAAGCCAACTTCGGCTACAACGGATCCGAGCAGTTCTCTCCGAGCAAGCGTTTCGGATTCTTCCCTTCAGGCTCAATCGGCTGGATTGCCAGCAACGAGGCTTTCCTGAAGAACAACAATGCGATCACCTGGTTGAAATTCAGGGCTTCCTACGGACTTGCCGGTAACGACCAGGCTACAAGCAGGCGGTTCATGTACCAGGACAACATCCAGGTGGGTGGCGGAACCAATGTTCAAGGACTTGGCGGGAAAACCATCAGCGAGGGTCTTCTTGGCAACAAGGACATCACCTGGGAAATCGGACGCAAGTTGAATGTCGGCGCCGAAATAGGCCTTTTCAAGGATTTCAGAATCAATCTTGATTACTACAATGAGAACCGTGACCAGATTCTTATCCAGCGTCAGACCATCCCTTCTTTCCAGGGTGTGAGCTCAAGCAGCATTCCTATGGTCAACATGGGAAAAGTCAAGAGCCACGGATTTGAGGCTGAGGTCAGCTACAGCCATTCTTTCAACAGGGATTTCTCTTTCTCTGTCAAAGGCAACATCGGTCTCAATGACAATGAGGTAATCGAAAATGACGAGCCGATGCGTTCCGAAGAGTACGCTTATCAGTACCAGCAGGAAGGATTCCGCATCAATCAGGCCTGGGGTTATCTGATTGACTGGGACTCTCCGGGAAAGGGTTACTTCACTTCCCAGGAAGAGATTGACAATTACTATCCGTATGGATTCGGAACTCCGAGGGTAGGTGATTTCGTTTACAAGGATGTCAATGGAGACGGTGAGATTGACGAGAAGGACATCTCTCCAATCGGTTACTCAACCACCGTTCCGGGTCTCACCTACGGTGTCTCGCTTGGTCTGAATTTCAAGGGCTTTGATTTCAACGTCCTCTTCTCCGGGCTTGGAAGATACTCGAAGTACTACATGGGACAGGGAGTTGTCGAGTACACAAAGAGCGGTACTTTCTTTGATTGGACGAGAAACGGCTGGACCGAGGAGAGATGGGCCAATGGTGAGAAGATCACCTATCCGGCCATCTCCACAGGTCAGACGACAAGCCACACGACCAATGACTTCTTCATCCAGAACAGGTCGTTCCTCAGGCTTAAGAACATTGAGCTGGGCTACACTCTTCCTGAAAGGTTCCTGTCAAAGGCCGGAGTCAAGTCCCTCAGAGTCTATGTCAGCGGGCAGAATCTCTTTGTCTGGGATAATCTGCGCATAACACACATCGATCCGGAGCAGGACAATTCGTACGGTTATCCTATTACCAAGAATGTCAGCCTTGGTGTGAACATCAACTTTTAAATGATGTAGATTATGAAAAATAGATTATCATATATTGCTTTAACATTCTTTGCCGTCCTTGCGGTCTCCTCTTGCTCTGACGTTTTGGACAGGGCTCCGGACGGCAAGATCTCCATTGATGAAGTCTTCTCGGACAACGACAAGACGATGTACTATCTGAACACTTGCTACTCAAGCATCAACGGAAAAGGTTGCCAGTACTTTTTCTGGAACAGGGGTCTTGTGAACTGGTGCGATGACGCCTGGGACGCAGATGATATAGATGTGGATTGGGCTGGATCGCGCAAGTACTATGACGGGAACGCCACCGCTTCCAGCCATCCTGCCACCATCAACAACGGTGATTCCAGCAACGAGAGCGTGTCTTGGTCAAGGTCTTTCCAAAGAATCCGTAACTGTGCGCTCTTCCTTCAGAGAATTTCGACTGCGAATGTCAATTCGGAGAGCGACCGCGCAAGATGGACTGCCGAGGCTCATGTTCTCAGGGCTTACTACTATTCAGAGCTTCTTATGTGGTTCGGATGCGCCCTTCCCATCATCAGGGAGCCGTTCACTCTGGATGCGGATTATTCCACTGTGCAGCGCAGTTCTTTCTACGAGGTGGTTCAGTTCATCATCGAGGATTGCGACGCGGCGCTTGCCTGTTCCGAGCTTCCTTGGAGAATCACCACGGACAACGAGGCGATGCGCATGACCAAGGCTGTTGCCTGGGCCATAAAGTCGAGGATGACAGTCTTTGCCGCCAGCCCTCTGTACAACGACGGCAACAACTACTGGAACGAGGCCTACACAGTCAACAAGGCTGCCGTTCAGGCTCTCGAAAGCAACGGGTATGCTCTTTACAGCAAGGTCAATCAGACCACTGTCTGGGGAAATGAGGACAAGGCTTTCCTTGAAGGTGCCTCGCAGTACTTCAACGAGTATTTCTGCAACTCCGGTGCCTATGCCGCGGATCCTGCTGACAAGGAGACAATCTACCAGCTCAAGGATGGTACGAACTGGGATCTCGCCAATGTCGACGCCCCTGGAGCCATTCTCGGCTACAAGGCCGGAACATGTCCGTCCCAGGAGCTTGTGGACGCTTTTGAGACTATAGACGGTCAACCTGTTCTCAATCTGGCGAAACCATATAACGACGAGCAGCATCTCCAGCCTAACTATAACACGGAGAACACAACTTACGACAAGAACAATCCTTACGCCAACAGAGACCCGAGATTTTATGCCACAATCTATTACAATGGATCTAAAAGGTATTGCAACTGGTCTACGAAAGCCGAGTCCACATCTTTTGAAAATTTAGGTCAGGTAGCGGGAGAGCAAGTAAGGACAATCACCACTTGGGATGCCTATCAGAGTGCGGACGGCTCGATTGTGGAATCTCCGGAACCTTTGATGGGACGCGCCCTTCTCGGACGAACGTTGACCCGAACAGGCTATTACCAAAGAAAATTCCTGCATCCGAACAGCGGTGTCGAAATGCGAATCAACGGGGCCAGACACAAGGACTACCGCCTTGCCGAGATTTATCTGAATTTCGCTGAGGCGGCGATGGAGGCCGGACATGCTGACGAAGCCATCACTTACGTGAACAAGGTACGTACCCGCGCCGGAATGCCGGGTCTGCCCGCCAGTCTTTCCGGAGACGCTCTTCGCCAGCGCATCCACAATGAGCGCAGGGTGGAGCTGGCTCTTGAGGGCAACCGCTATTTTGATGTGCGCAGATGGCACAATCCAGACGAGGATCTTTCGGCCACTGACCGCTGGATCACCGGCATGAGCATCACACACATGCTGGATGGTTCCTACAAGTACGAGCGTACAATCCTGAAGGAGCGTCAGTGCTACACCAACAAATGGCTCAAGACGCCTATCCCGCTTTCAGAAGTTAACAACATGAGAGCCTTAACGGGAGAGGATTGGCAGAACCCTGGTTGGTAATGGTTAAATCTTACAGAACACATAATTAGCATCAAACATGATGAATAAGAATATATTTGCAGCAGCGGTGCTTCTCCTGTTCGGGACAACCTTGCAGGTGAACGCGCAGGACATCACCGTCACGGGCACCGTAAAGGACGTTTACGGCAATCCGTTGCCCGGGGTGATTGTCTCGGCTAATCATAAAGACCTCTACATGACGGACAGGAACGGGCAGTACACCGCGACGGTTGACAAGACCGGCGATCTGGAGTTCACCCTTCTTGGATTCAAACCGACCTCGATAAAGGCTGCTTCCCAGCCGGATGTAGTCCTTGAGGATGATGCCCACGGCCTTGCCGAGAGGGTAAACATAGGCCTTGCCAACCAGAGCAGGGAAGTTCTTTCCGATGCGGTCTCAACAGCATCGGGCAAGGAACTCGGAAGATCGTTGATGTCCCGCCTTCAGGGGTCGTTCTCCGGAAATTTCTCAGGACTTACCACTATCGAATCTTCTTTTGAGCCGGCTTACGAGGATCTCAACATGTACATCCGCGGCTATTCCACTTTTCATGGCGGAACTGCCGGAGTGGTCATCGACGGAATCCTGTACGACTCATTCGCTCATGACATTCTCTACAGGATCTCTCCTGAAGAGGTCGAATCAGTGTCCATCCTCAAGGACGGAGCCTCGCAGGCCATCTATGGCGTTAAAGGTTCCGACGGCTTGATCGTCATCAACACAAAGCGCGGCACTCCGGGCAAGCTCAAGATAGGAGTGAACATCTCTGAGACAGTTCAGACTCCAACCTCGAAGATCCACAGTTTTGATTCCTACACTTTCGCGAACCTCAGGAATCAGGCGGCTGTGAATGACGGTCTCGGAGAGTACCGTTTCTTCTCACAGGAGGCCTTGGAAGGCTTCAAGGCAGGCGGAAGCGACCTCTATCCTAATACGAATTGGTACGACATGCTTGTCCGCGATTTCTCCAATCAGCAGAGAATAGCCTTGGACGCCACAGGCGGTAACGAGAACGTGAAGTTCTACTCCAATTTCAACATTGCCCGTCAGGGAAGCTTCTGGAACACCGACCAGTCGGACTACAAGACTGACAACGAGAAGTACAGGATCAACTTCCGCTCCAACGTGGATGTGAAGATCAACAAGTATATCAGCCTTTGGGCCAATCTGGCAGGTTCCGTGGTGAAAGCTCACTCACCTTATGCCAATGTGGCCACAAACGGGAATCTTTACTCAATGATCACCTGCATGCCGTCGTTCATCTACGGTCCTGTCACGCCTACCATCTACGACGATGAAGGCAACGTGATTGAAGAGGGCGGGGAAGTGACAACTACCGCCACCATCAACGCCTCTCCTTACGGAATGCTGAACCGCAGCGGCTACAACAACGAGACAAACACCAACATCTACGGTCAGGCCGGACTTAAGGTGGATCTCTCCTTCCTCACTCCGGGGCTGTGGGTAGGCGGAAGCGTGGGCTATCTTTCCTACATCAACTCGGTCATGGGAACCACACAGAATTATGCGAGGTTCATCCGTAGTGATGATTGGAACGAATTGACATTCACCCAGTACGGTACAACAATCAATGACGCTCTTGTCTATTCGAAGGGTACTGCCCTGTACGGTTACTTCTCTTACAAGGGAGAGGCCGGATGGCAGAGGGATTTCGGCAGACATCATCTGAATGCTGACGCTTACATGAACTATCAGGTGTTCGACAACATGACAGGCGGCGCCCTGTATGATTTCAGACGCGTCTACTCAGGTGCGGAGCTGATGTATGACTTTGACAAGAGATATGCGGTGAAGCTCTCGACCGGATATTCAGGTTCCGACTATTTCCCGAGAAGCACGCGCTTTATCTGGACCCCTGGAGTCTCCGCGGCGTGGATCGCCTCCAACGAGGGCTTCGTGAAGGAGAACGCTCCTTGGCTGTCTTTGCTGAAAATCCGTGGTTCCTATGCTGTCACAGGCAATGACGCCACGGGCTTCGACAGGTACGCCTACAAAGATCAGGTGACCAGCACCATGGGAGGACTTATTCCGTATCTTAACTATCATACCAATGAGACTGTGTACGGCAACGCCAATCTTGAGCCTGAGAAAATCCACAAGACGAACGTTGGAATAGACCTCGGTATAGCCAACCAGTTCCAGGTTTCCTTCGATGTGTTCAAGGAAAAACTGAACAACGGCGTGGTCAGCTCAACAGCCAAGGTTCCTACCTATCAGGGTATTCCTCTGGGATCATATCCCATCACCAACCTCGGTGAGTTCGAGAACAAGGGATGGGAGCTCTCGGTAAGTTACAAGAAGCGTTTCAGCTCCGATTTCGGGCTGTTCCTCGCAGGTCATCTCGACTACAGCAAGAACAAGGTCATCTATGTCGGCGAGTCTGCTTACGATGAAACCTACGCCTACCGCTATCGCACCGAGGGCTATCCTGTGGGACAGTCTTGGGGCTACCTTACCGACTACAGCAACGGCAGCGGCCTGTACAATTTCCAGGATGAGATCGACGCCGGCCCTACTTACTCGTTCGGCACCCCGCGTCTGGGTGACATCAAGTACAAGGACCTGAACGGGGACGGTGTCATCGACGAGAAGGACCTTGCCCCTATCGGCGACGGCTCTCTGCCGAAGTACAACTTCGCGTTCAACGTAGGCTTCAGCGTCAAGAACTTCGAGGTCAATCTCCTCTTCCAGGGACTCGGTGACTACAAGAGAAACTACAGCGAGTTGATTTCCAATCAGTCCGCCTATGAAGGAATCTTCACTGAAAGCCACAAGTCCGCATGGACGGCGGAGAAATGGCTCAATGATGAGGAGATCGGCTTCCCTGCGCTTTCAACCACTTCCACCACTAACAACCAGACGAACGACTACCTCCTCAAGGATGCCTCGTTCCTTCGTCTGAAGACCGCAGAGATTTCCTACAACATGCCTAAGAAGGTCTGCGACTTCCTCAACGCAAGCGCGTTCAAGGTTTACGTGAGCGGTCAGAACCTCTTCACCATTGACGGGATGAAGACAAATGACACTCCGGTCGAGGGTTCCTGCTTCGCTTTCCCTGTGTACAGGATGTACAGGCTTGGAATCAATCTTACCTTCTAATGGATTCATAAAGTAAATCATGAATATTATGAAAAAATTCCGCATACTAATTCTTGCGATGGCTGCCGCCGCGGTCCTCTCCGCATGTCAGGATGATTTGGATCTCCGTACCAACGGAACCATCGACATGTCCGAGGTGTTCAAGGACCGTAACAGAACCAAGGGCTACCTCAACGCTTGCTACGACTACATGAAGAATCCGTACGTTCATGTCGGTTCCTACACGGATGACGCACAGCATAGTCAGGCCATCACCGCCGGTCATTATTTTGACTTGTGGTACAACGCCGGCGTCACATCCAGCAATTTCGACGCTAACAACTGGGACAGCAATTCCTGGAGCCACTACTTCCAGGGAGTCCGTAAGTGCAATGTGTTCATCGCCAACATCGACAACGCCACAGCGGAGATGACAGACTGGGAGAGGGCAGGATGGAAGGCGCAGGCTCTGACCATGAGGGCATGGTACTACCTTCAGCTCATGAAAAGGTACGGACAGCTGCCTCTGATCACTACCGACCTCGGCACAAGCCACGATTATTCTTCAGACACAAAGGCTACGGTCTCCGAGATAGCGGCTCAGATTTTCGCTGACTGCGACGCTGCGATCGCCACCGAGAACTCGAACGCATATTCCTATGTTTACTCCACCCAGCAGTGGGGAATGGCTACCAAGGCTCTTGCCCAGGCCACCAGATGCGAGACCGCGACTTATGTGATCAGTCCGCTCATGGGTGACGGAGGCTATACGGTTGACCAGGCTCTTGAAATCGCCGCGGACGCTCTTGCCAAGGTTCTGGCCAATGACTACAGCCTTTGGACATCTGCCAGTGACGGCTACAACGCCTACGCTTCGTATTTCCTCTACAATCCGGAGGATTACAGGGCCAAGGACAAGGAGACAATTCTCGGAGGTTACCGCACAGCCATCTGGTCAGATTGCGGTCTGCCGATCGTGAGCGGAAGCTCCACGGCCGGAACATGTCCTACCCAGGAGCTTGTCGATGCCTACGAGATGGCGAACGGCAAGCCTGCGATCACAGGTTACTCCGATGAGCAGCATCTCAAGCCGATCATCAATGCGGAATCCGGCTACGATGAGACGAAACCTTACGAGAACAGGGATCCGCGCTTCTACGCCACTGTTTTCTACAACGGCAGCAAGAGAGGCAATGATGAGATCTCCACGATAGCCGGAGGCAACTGTGGACTGAACCCCACCAACATCAGGTACACCCACACCGGTTACTACATGCGCAAGTACGCCCACGACGCCTCCAACAGGAACTCCAACTCGGACGGCTACAAGCGTCTTGTACGTCTTGCAGAGCTTTACTACAACTTCGCCGAAGTGGCCTATCAGGCTGTCGGAGCGGATCAGATTGTCACCACCTCCGGTCTGAACATGTCGGCGCGCGACGCTGTCAACGCTGTCCGCGCGAGGGTGGAAATGCCTGAGATTCCGAGTGGGCTCTCTAAATCCGAGTTCGAGCAGAGGTACCGCAACGACCGCAGGGTCGAGTTCGCCCTGGAGCCGGACCGCTACTTCAGTCTGCGCCGCTGGAAGACTCTCGACGCTTCGGGCATTGTCTCCGGAATGAAGATTTCCGGTACGGGCAAGAACTTGACCTATGAGCGTTTCGCGTTCGACAAGCGCGTAAGTTGCACGGACAAGTACCTCCTCTACCCACTGGAACTCTCTGAAGCCACCAAGATCCTGGAACTTACCGGAAATGACTGGCAGAACCCTGGATGGTAGTGTGGAACTCTTGATTTGAATTGATAAAAATTGATGAATATGAAGAAAATCATCTACTTGATACTGATCGCATGCTCCGGTCTGTTCTTCTCCTGCAAGGATGAGTCCGGAATGACGAAAGACGGGGACATAGTCCTGTCAAACCTGACGGCGGAGCCGAGGATCGGAGCGGTTGTCCTCAAGTGGGACAACCCGACGGCAAGCGACTATTACTATGCCACTGTCATCTATCAGAACGCTGCCGGAGAGGAGGTGAAGCAAAAGGTGAGCGTCTATAGTGTCGATTCTGAAAAGGGAGAAGGCCATACTTCCGTAATGATAGGAGGCTTCTCCGACACGAACACTTACGAGTTCACGGTCACTCCTTACACTTCCGACGAGCGTTATGGAGATCCGCTGACCGTTTCCTGCGCTCCTGAGGATGCCAGCAAGGCTTTCAAGTACATCACGGAGACCATCACGACCACCCCTACAATCGAAGGTGCTGTCATCGGTTGGGCCAATGACTATGATGTACCTGTCACCGTCAACATCTCCTACAGGAATCTCGCTGGTGAGACCAAGACTGTCACCAGGACAGGCAGCGAGGGCGGAAGCGTCGAGATCTTCCCGTTTGTGGACAAGACAAGCGTGACCGTCACCGTCACCGATGAGAGCGGCAGGAACACCTCCGATCCTAAGGTGATCGAGGTGACACCGGAAAGGGGAGAGATTCCTCAATCCAGAATCACAGCCGTCGGCGTCTCAAGCGTGAATGGCGACAACGTTCCGGCAAGGCTCCTGGACAACAATGTCTCAACGGCTTGGAAGTCGGGTGATGAAGATTATCAGTGGGTAGCCTTCGACCTCGGTGAGGTCCACAAGGTCAACTGGATCGAGATGGTTGGAGATTCCGATGACAAGGAAGCCCAGCCGACAAACATCATGATCTACTATTCCGAGGTTCCGGTGGCTGACATCTCAGCCGCCACAAATCTCGGCACGTTCGAGTACAATCCTGAGCATGTCTACAATCACGCCTATGGGTTTAATGCTCCGGTCAACGCAAGGTACATCCTTGTCGCTTTCCTGGGATCCCGCCGCGTGAGCATCACCGAGTTCTGTGCCTACTATGCCGATGCCGCGACCCACTATGCTAATGAGTCCGCAGCGGAGCTTCAGCCTGATCCGGACGATGATGCCACCTACTATCCGGACACCGAGTACATGACCCCTAACACTGGTGTCTATTGCAATAATGTGAGCGTTACCGCAAGCAATCCTGACGATCCGTCTGAATTCACTTATGTAACAACAGGCGGTGACCCTGGAGTGTCAATGACTCCTATCAAGAAACAGGTTCCGGGAACAGTGCTTGTGTTCCACTATAAGTCAAAAACCGATGTTTCCTGCGAGTTCTTCTGGTGCTATGGTGGCTGGGGAGTCGGCGGCCCTGCCGGAGGAGTGGAGACATTCTTCAATCTCAAGAAGACCGATGAGTGGAAGACATTCAAGATGAACATGGTTCAGGCTTGGAACAACGGTTGGTGGACCGGAGCCCCTGGTGCGACTGTCCGCTTCGACATCGGAGCCGGAGCCGGAGATACGGTTGTCATCAGGCTGATGCACTGGCGCGCCGCCGAGGAAGGCGAATAATCAAAGATCTTTGACACATTTATTTACAGATGACAAAAAAGACATTTTCATCTATAATAGCTTTCGTGGTTATGTCCTGTGCTGCTTCGGCGCAGGACATAACTGTCGAAAGACCTTCAGTTGACCTCTACCAGGACACTTGGGTGGCCACTGACGCCTTGGGCAGGACAATGCCGGGCATAGATGCCGTAGGTCCTGTGAAGACCGACCAGCGCCGTGTCGTGGGAATATTCTACATAACCTGGCACACGCAGAACCTCGCGACCCTTCCGGCCCCTTACGAGGCTGATGTCACAAAGGTTCTCCAGGCCGACCCGAACGCCCGGCTTCAGGCCGACAATCCGAACTGGAAATATGGCTCCTACCACTGGGGAGAGCCGGAGATGGGCTATTTCCTGAGCCAGGACGAGTGGGTGATCCGCAAGGACATGTCGATGCTTTCCGACGCAGGAGTGGACGTGCTGGTGATGGACGTCACCAACGCCGTGCGCTATTGGGACGAATGGGAGGTGCTTTTCTCCACGATGGAGAAGATGCGCTCTGAAGGCAACAGCACGCCCCAGTTCTGTTTCTGGGCGTTCAACGGTGAGGTGATCACCGTCGTCCAGCAGCTCTACGAGCGGATCTACAAGGAGAACAAGTACCCTGACCTGTGGTTCTACTGGGACGGAAAACCTCTGCTTCTGTACAACGCCGACCCTGTCCACGACGCCAACGGAGGCCATTCCGCCTATCGGGACGGCATTCACGACTACTCCGACGAGGTGAAGAGCTTCTTTACCCTCAGGAACATGTGGTGGGGCTACTACGAATGGGCCGGAAAGCGTTTCATCGGCACGGAGGACAACTGGAGTTTCGGCTACAGCATGGCTGACCCTAAGATCAAGTCCATGACCCCGGAAGAACTGGTTTCAAAGCACAACGGCAAGGTCGAGGAGGCTGCTGTCACGCCTGCCCAGCATCCGGTCACTATGACCGATGTCCCGATGGGAGTCGGAAAGTCCTGGTCAAGACGCGACGGCGAGCCGCGGCTCAATGAATATGATCTCCCGGATTCCGCCTATGTCCCTTGGCTCGGCCGCAAGGTCTCCGATCCGGAGGGCTACGGAATCTACTTCCAGGAGCGTTGGGACGACGCTCTGGCCGCGAACCCTCAGTTCCTTTACCTCAACGACTGGAACGAATGGACGGCCGGAAAGTACAACGGCGAGGTCGGCTGGCTCGGCAGGAAGAATCCGTTCATGTTCGTGGACCAGTACAATTCCGAGTTCAACCGGACGATCCAGCCGATGAAAGGCGGCTATACCGACAACTACTACATGCAGATGGCCCAGAACATACGCCGCTACAAGGGAGTGAGGCCGGTTCCGGTGAACAGGCATATTCATAGGATGTCGGTTGACGGAATATTCAGTGATTGGGAGCAGGTTGAGGTGGTCTACCGCGACACCCGCGGGGATGTGTTCCATCGTGACGCGAAGGGTTACGGCGGGCTTCACTATACCGATGACACCGGCAGGAACGATATTGTGGCATCGAAGGTGGCCGTCGGCAAGTCGGAGATATTCTTTTACGCCGAGACCGCCGATGCCTTGACCCCATGCTCCGATCCTGACTGGATGCTGCTTCTGATTGACTCCGACGGAGATTCATCGACAGGTTGGTACGGCTACGACATCCTGATCAACAAGGACGTTACCTCGCCTGGCGAAGGGAATGTCCTGAAATTCATTGACGGAGAATGGACCGTGGCCGGAAAATACCGTTTCGCCGTGGATGGCGACAAACTGGAACTGGCCGTTCCGAAGTCGTTGCTAGGAGTTTCCGGGAAGTCAATCACCTTTGACTTCAAGTGGGCCGACAACACCGGGGAACTGGTCGATCCGATCTCGCTGTGCATCCATGGAGACACAGCCCCGAACAGAAGGTTCAACTATAGATTTGTCTGGAACAAATAACTTTATTGCTGTGAGAATAGTTCTTGCCTCTTTGCTGGCCCTTGCGGCTCTTTGCGCGCAGGCCAAGCCTACGGTCAATCCCGTCTGTCTGACCTGCAACGAAATGGTCAACCCTGTCGCTGTGAGTGACGTGCGGTTCAGCTGGAAACTCGCTTCAGACGTGAAGGCTGCCCGTCAGACAGCCTACGAACTCTGGATAGGAACGACTCCTCGGTGCGGCGGCGACGTGTGGAAGTCCGGGAAAGTCATCTCGGAGAACCAGCTGGACATCACGCCTCCTTCCGAGGTCATCCTTAAGGAAGGTGAGCGGTACTTCTGGAAGGTCAGGGTCTGGGACGGGTCTGGCAAGGTCTCCGCATGGACCCGGCCGGTCAGTTTCACAAAGTCGATTGACAACTCCTGGGTAGCTGACTGGATCGCCACAGGAAAGACGGAGGATGGGCCGTTCCCGTATTTCCGCAAGGCTTTTACGGTCAGCAAGGGCAAGGTCAGCAGGGCGGTCATCTACCTTTCCGGCCTTGGCTGCTCGCAGCTTTTCTTCAATGGCGTGGTTGTCGAGCCTGACAGGGTTCTCGATCCCGCCCAGACCGACTACGACAAGAAAGCTCTCTACAGTGCGTTTGATGTTACCGGCCTTTTTGTGAACGGCAAGAACTGCATAGGAGTCATGCTGGGAGCCGGATGGTACAACCAGGACAAGGTCTGGGGCGGGGGAATGACCTACGGCAAGCCTATGCTCCGTTGTCAGATGCGCATTGAATATTCCTCCGGTGCGGTGGAGACCATCGGTACGGACACATCATGGAAATGGTCCGACGGCCCTTTGGTTAGCTCCAATGTCTATCAGGGGGATGAATATGACGCCAGACGAGAGATAGAAGGCTGGTGTTCAGCCGCTTTCGATGACAGTTCCTGGGACACTGCCGTGGTGGCTCAAGGTGTCATCCCGGTGCGTATGGCAGCTCAGGAGATTCCGCCGATGGTGGCCGGGAAACCGCAGAAGGCTTCGGCGCTGTGGCGGTCGTCAAAGGAGGGGAACGTCTGGATTTACGACTTCGGGACAAATCTCACCTCGGAAGTCGTGTTCAGCGCGTCTCTTCCCTGCGGGGTGAGGCTCCAGACCGTCGGATCGGAGGAAATCGACCCTGTCACCCGCGAGATTGACGTGGAGTCCACCGGAGTGGAGCATGTGGGACTCCAGAAAGATGCCTACACTTTCGCCGGAAAAGGGAAGGAAACATGGATGCCTGTCTTCACCTACCACGGAATGAGGTATGTGGAGCTGACGGTCGAAGGCTCTGACGAGGAGCCGGGCCTGGACTGGATTACCCGCGCCCCGGTACACACCGGCCTGACCCGGATCGGGTCGTTCGAGTGCTCGGACCATCAGATCAACTACCTGCATGACATCGCCGCGAGGACATTCATCAATTCATTCGTCGGGCTTCCTGTGGACTGCAACCAGAGGGAGAAGTGCGGATGGCTCGGTGACACTCACGCCTACGACAGGGCCGCGGACATGCTTTTCCAGATGAACAACTTCTGGGTCAAGTACCTTGATGACATCAGAACCACTTCGGACGTAAGCCTTACCAACACCCTCTTCCACAAACTCTATAACCATCAGTTCTACTACGCTGACAAAGAGGCCGGGATTCCGTTCATGATCGCTCCCGGAAAGCGTCTCTGCGGAGTGGCTTCTCCGGACTGGGGGACGGCTGTCGTGCAGCTTCCATGGCATCTTTACCTGTACTGCGGCAACAGGAGGATTCTCGAGGACTACTACGGCATGATGAGTCTTTGGGTCCGCCACATAGCGGAAACCGCGGTTGACGGGATTGTCTTCGAGGGGCTCGGTGACTGGTGTCCGACGTTCAGCAGCCATGAGCACAACGCCACCGCCGTCGAGTTCACTTCTTCTGCATTCCATCTTCTGGATCTGGGAATCATGGTCAAGACGGCAAGGCTGCTTGGCAAGGAAGATGACCTCGGGTGGTTCGAAAAGCAGGAGGAATATGTACGCAAGGCCATCATCGCCAAGTTCTTCAATCCGCTCAAGTGTTCATTCGGAGGACAGACGGCCGACGCGATGGCTCTTGAACTCGGACTCTTTCCTCAAGACCGCCGTCAGGAAGGCGCACAGGCAATCCTGAATGACATAAACACCGGCCACAAATTCTTTGATGTGGGAGTCTTCGGACTTTCAAGGATTGGAAGCGCTCTGGCAAGGAACGGGGCTTCGGCGGAGGTGTTCGACCTCTTCACGAAGAAAGGAGAGAACACGTTCGGAGTGATGGTGGACTCCCTGAAAGTGACTACCCTGTGGGAAACTCTGCCTTTGCAGAGCGACACCCGGGCGAAGTCTCACGGCTCACATTGCCATCCTATGCAGGGAGGCTATGAGTCCTGGATTCTTGAGGATGTCGCCGGACTGAGACCTGTGGATGATGCTCCGGGGTTCAGGACGGTCCTGTTCCATCCAAGGCACACCTCCGACCTTGAATGGGCGGCCGCTACGGTTGACACCCGGTACGGAGTGACCTCCACTTCATGGAAGAACGAGGACGGAAGGCTTGTCTGGGACCTTGTCATCCCGGCCGGCGCCGACGGACTGGTGTACATTCCTGAAGGAAAGACCGCGACGGTTGACGGTAAGGCGATTGTGTTTGACAGGAGGAGTCACGAGGGCTATGAATGCTACGTCTTCCCTTCTGGCTCTTACCACATTGTGGCTGAATAGCTCAACCCGGGCGGACCATTAAGTTTAACAACATTTCAAAACAGATTCTGAAAATCATTTGACTATGAAAAGAGTTTTTCTTGCTTTCTCGCTTTTGTCTCTGGTGATGACACCTTTGTTCTCCCAAGAGGTCAACAGTGATTCATGGGCGGCCACCGATGCCCTCGGCCGCAAGGTCAGGTCTTATGCCGACGCACCCGCCAAACGTGACGGAAAGGTGGTCGCGATGTTCTACTGGACCTGGCATCAGGGCAACGATGACACGACTTACAGGGTCAAGAACATCTCAGAGATTATCCGTAAGCATCCCGAGGCTCTGAAGGACTACAACCATCCGGCTTGGGGCAGCAAGAAGCCCGGGTTCTTCTTTTGGGAAGAGCCTTTGTTCGGCTACTACAAGACCACCGACAAGTGGGTTCTCCGCAAGCAGGCGGAGCTTTTGGCGGACGCCGGAGTTGACGCGGTTTTCTTTGACTGCACCAACGGCTCCCTGACCTGGAAGGAATCCTACGAGGCTCTTCTGGAGACCTGGGACAAGGCACAGAAAGATGGAGTGAAAGTCCCTAAGATAGCGTTCATGCTTAATTTCGGTCCGATGCCGTCTTCCCGTGTCTCTCTCCATCAGCTCTACAATGACCTTTACAAGCCTGGCAGGTACTCCGACCTATGGTTTGTCTGGAAAGGAAAGCCTTGCATAATGGCTTATCCGGAGGCTCTTGACAACTCTCCTCTGGACAGGGAGATCGCCGGGTTCTTCACCTTCCGTCCCGGACAGCCGGACTACGTTGACGGCCCGTCCAGAAACGACCAGTGGGGATGGCTTGAGAACTACCCTCAGCACGGCTATGTCGCTTCGGAAGGAGCTGACGGAAAAGTTTCCTATGAGCAGGTCACGGTAGGTGTCTCCCAGAACACAAGCCCTGACCGAAAAGGGCATTGCGGAGCCTTCAACGTCAAGGATTCGCAGGGCAGAAGCTTCTCGGTCAGAAACGGTTTCGACCCGCGTCCCGACGGCTACCTTTACGGCTGGAACTTCGCCGAGCAGTGGGACAGGGCTGACGAGCTTGACCCTGAGCTGGTCTTCGTGACCGGATGGAATGAGTACACCGCCGGAATCTGGCTTCCGGAACACGGCTGGCAGGGAGACCCGTTCTCGTTTGTGGATCAGTTCGACTGGGACCACAGCCGGGATATAGAGCCTAACAAAGGCTGGGGTGACAAGGGTGATGTCTATTACCTTCAGCTGGTTGACAGGGTGCGCAAGTTCAAGGGGATGACTCCGTCGGAGCCGGTCAGCGGCGAGAAGACAATAGACATGAAGAATGTCAAGGACTGGGATGGCGTGGAACCGTATTATAGAACCTACAGGGGCAACACCATGCACCGCGAGGCCCGCGGCCGCTATGACTGCTTCTATGTGAACAACACCGGCAGGAACGACATAACCGGAGCCAAGGTGGCCCGTGACTCGGAGAACCTTTGGTTCTATGTGGAGACCGCCGGGAAGTTGTCTCCGCAGTCCGGCTCGCACTGGATGCAGCTGCTTATCGACGTGGACCGGGACAAATCGACCGGCTGGAACGGCTATGACTTCATCGTCAACCGCGTCAGTCCGGAAGGGCGCAAAGCCGTTCTGGAGAGGAATATTCAAGGAATATGGATGTGGGAGGAGTCGTCCTTATGCGAGTTCCGAACCTATGGCGACAAGCTTGTGATCAAGATTCCCCGCAAGGCTTTGGGACTTTCGTCAGATTCTCTTGACTTCGAGTTCAAATGGAACGACAACATGCAGGAGGAAGGGAACATCATGGACTTCTATGTCAATGGTGATTCCGCTCCTGGCGGACGTTTCAACTACGTCTATACCGCCAGGTAGGAAGTCTTGGTTTGTTTGAGAATTTGAAGAGAAGGCGTTTTTCAGATAAATTGTTAAGAATAACAGACATGAAAATCAATTCATCGTCGCGACTGATCATCGCTGCGCTGTCTTTGACTATTCTTTGTTCATGCGGGAAGGACACTCCGAAGCCTAACGTTGTCGTGAAGCCGAAGAATACCAAAGAACAGATGGCCGCCAACCTGAAGGAATACCTTGCCAAGGACTATTCCTCCAAAGTGGCGAGTGTGGTGGTGACTTCCGATAAAGTGATTGTCAAGGGTTCCTGCGGAGAGTCCGGGAAGTACGTCCTTGCCGAGATCACTCCTTGGCAGGATGTTACCGAGCTTACTGAATATCCATACACCGAGAGCGTCTCGGACAAGAATTTCTCGGTCACGGTGGACAGGATTGTCCCGTCCCGGGAGGGCATAAGGTACGACAGGGTGTTCTCAAAGTGGGCGGTCGTCAAGATGGAAGGCGATGAGCAGACTTTGGATTCCCACGCCCGTTATGCCGATGAGGTGGCTCCGAAGGCCAGTCCGGCCGCTCTTCCGCTCAAGAACAAGAAAGGTTTCGGAGCAGGAGACATAGACCTCTATTTCAGCGACTGCAAGGAGATGAATGTCGGCAGCATCACCATGAATGTGGTTCTCAACAACTACATCACGGGAGAAGGTTCGGGCTATAACTACGGAGGAGTGAGCTACAGCCTTGGCCCTGTGAAGGATTATGTTGACGTTGTTACCTCCAGAGCCGCGGAAAACAGCCTTGTGGTCTCGGCCATCATTCTCTGTCAGGTCAACTCGATATTCAATGATCCGGAGAACGCGGGAGGCAACTACACGATGCCGAACATGACGACCGCCAAGGCTTTCAACCTCTATGCCGCCGCGCTTGAGCACATGGCCTCCACCCACTGCACCGCGGACAGGAGAATTTCCCACTGGATCATGCACAACGAGGTGGACTTCGCCGATGAGTGGACCAACATGGGCACTCAACCGATGCTGCGCTACCTTGACCGTTACATCAAGTCCATGAGAATCTGCTACAACATCGCCCGGCAGTACGACCAGAACGCCACCGTCTTCGGTTCATTCACGCATTGCTGGACAAAGGCCGACGGAGCCTATGCCCCGAAGACATTGCTGGGGAAGATTGTTGAATATTCCAACGCCGAGGGTGACTTCCGCTGGGGTGTGGCCTGCCACCCTTACCCTCAGGACCTAACGAAACCGGCATTCTGGAACAACGACACGCAGGCGACCTTCTCGATGGACACCAAGTACGTGACTTTCAAGAATCTGGAGGTTATCGACGCTTGGATCAAGCTCAAGGAGAACCTTTACAAAGGGACGGAGAAACGTCTGCTGTTCCTCTCCGAACAAGGCACCAACTCGCCGACCTATTCGGAGTCGGATCTTGCGCTTCAGGCCGCTGGCGGCGCCTGGGTTTGGAAAAAGGTTTCCAAATTGGATGGAATTGACGCTGTCCAATGGCACAACTGGGCCGACAACAAGGCGGAAGGGGGTCTCAGGATCGGCCTCCGTACCTTCGATGAGGGCAGTGTCCAGAACCTGACTCCAAAGCCTGTCTGGTACGTCTGGAAAGCAGCCGGCACTCCGGAGGAGGACTCCGTCTTCGATCAGTACAAGACTACCCTCGGCATCACCGACTGGGACTCCATCATGGGAGAGGTCAAGTAGGGTAGTGCGCCGGGGCTACACGTTAAACAGGAAGTGCATGATGTCGCCGTCCTGGACGACATATTCCTTGCCTTCCGTGGCGAGTTTGCCGGCGGCGCGGACAGCGCTTTCGCTGCCGAGGGTGACGAAGTCATCGTACTTGATGACCTCGGCTCTGATGAAGCCTTTCTCGAAGTCCGTGTGGATGACTCCCGCGGCCTTCGGGGCTTTGTCACCCTTGTGGATTGTCCAGGCGCGGCACTCGTCGGCTCCGGCGGTGAAGAATGTCTGGAGACCGAGCAGATGGTAGGCTCCTTGGATCAGCCTCACGACACCTGATTCTTTCAGACCCATTTCCTCAAGAAACATCTGGCGGTCCTCGTAGGAGTCCATTTCGGCTATCTCGGACTCTGTCTTGGCGGAGATCACGAGAATCTCCGCGTTCTCCTCCTTGACAGCCTCACGGACGGCCTCCACGTACTTGTTGCCATTCACGGCGGAGGCGTCATCCACGTTGCAGACGTACATCACCGGCTTGTTGGTGAGCAGGAACAGATCCTTGGCCATCGCGGCCTCCTCTTCGTTGATGAACTCCACCGTCCTGCACGATTTCCCCTGCTCAAGGGCCTCCTTGTAGCGGAGCAGAAGGTTCACAAGTTTCTTTGCGTCTTTGTCACCGCCGGTCGTGGCCTGCTTCTGGCTTTTGGCAAGACGTGACTCCACCGTCTCAAGATCCTTGATCTGGAGTTCCGTGTCCACCACCTCCTTGTCCCTCACCGGATCCACACTGCCGTCCACATGGACAACATTGCCGTCATCGAAGCATCTGAGGACGTGCAGGATGGCGTCTGTCTCACGGATGTTGGCAAGGAATTGGTTTCCAAGGCCTTCACCCTTGCTGGCTCCCTTGACGAGACCGGCGATGTCTACGATGTCCACGGTTGCAGGGACAACACTCTTGGGCTTGCACATGTCCGCAAGCACTTCCAGCCTCTTGTCGGGCACGTTCGTAGAACCGAGATTGGGTTCTATTGTGCAGAAAGGAAAGTTCGCGCTCTGGGCCTTGCCTGAGCTGACACAGTTGAACAAGGTTGACTTTCCGACATTCGGAAGTCCGACTATACCGCATTTCAATGACATATCCTATTGATTTCTAATGTCTGTTGATTTTTTATTATTGGGCATTCAAAAAGAATATGACCCGTCAATATTTTTTCGGGGACAAAGATACGAATGATAAGAAAAAGTTTTTCTGTTTTTTATGAAAGTGTTTCTGTTTCTTTTCGTTTTTTATGTTTTTGTGCCGCATCTTTGCCGTCGGAATGAAAAGGTTCATCGTCATACTGTCCGCTTTTCTTCTCTTTCCTGCCGCCGCTGTACATTTCGTTCATAAATGCTCATTCACGATAAAGGCGGCAGCAAGGGAAGAGGAGCGGACACTTGTCATGTTCTGGAATCTTGAGAACCTTTTCGACTGGCGCAGGGACAGCCTTAACGGAAGCGAGTCGGAAGCTGAATTCACCTCGTTCGGGAAAAGGCACTGGACAAAACGCCGTTTTATGGCGAAGTGCAATGCGATAGCGAAGGCCATTTTCTGGATAAAGGACAGAGAGGGCATGCTTCCGGACGTTATAGGAATAGCCGAGGTGGAGAACCGTTTTGTTCTCGAAAGACTTCTTGAGGAGACTCCTCTTTACAAGACGGACTACGGGATCGTTCATTTCGACTCTCCGGATCCGCGCGGGATAGATGTAGCCCTTCTTTACAGAAAATCCCGGCTGGAGTTGCTTCGTGCTGTTTCTTTGATTGTCGGGAGCGGGACGGATCCTCCGATGAGGACCAGAGACATTCTTTTGACCAAATTCCGGAAGCCGGACGGAGACAGCGTGGCTTTTCTGGTGAACCATCATCCGTCCAAGTATGGGGGAAAGACAGGCCGGAGGAGGGAAGTGGCGCTCAGCAGGCTGCGTGATGCCACAGACTCCCTGCAAAGAGCCGGGCTGAGGAATATACTCGCGATGGGTGACTTCAATGACACTCCGGAGAATCCGGCTTTCGGAATATTGACTGACGGGCAGCCTTACCCTTTGACGAACCTGGCGGTTCCGCTTGCTGCAAAGGGTGATGGAACGATAAGATATTCAGGCAAATGGGAGATGATAGACATGTTCTTTGTTTCGGAGAGCATTGCCGTGAGCGGGCATATTCCTGAAATGAGGGTTTTGAGGCTGCCTTTCCTTATGACGCGGGATAACGCTCATTCGGGGGAAAAACCGCTCCGGACGTACACTGGGCCGCGCTATGTCGGAGGAGTGAGCGATCATTGTCCGATTGTTGTCGCCATTCGGTAGATAATCGACAAAAATTGTTAAATTTGCCTTATTGGAAGTCGGTCTTGGGGACTGCTTCGGAAACTGACAAGACTAAAATCACATAATATGGAAATGAAAACCAGAATCAGAGAGAAATTCAAGACTCTCTTCGGCGTTGAAGGTGAGGTTTTCGCTTCGGCGGGTCGTATCAACCTTATCGGTGAACATACTGACTATAACGGGGGTTATGTTTTTCCTGGAGCCATCGATTGCGGAATCGTGGCCGAGGTCAAACTGAACGGAACCCAGAAAGTCAAGGCATTCTCCCTTGACTATGACGAATATGTCGAGTTCGGACTTAATGAGGAAGACAAGCCGAAGCAGCAGTGGGCCAGCTACATCTTCGGTGTGTGTCGGGAGACCGTGAAGCGTGGCGGGAAGGTCGAGGGCTTTGACACCGTTTTCGCCGGAGACGTTCCTCCCGGAGCCGGACTGTCTTCGTCAGCCGCTCTTGAGAGTACATTCGCATACGCTATCAACTATCTGTTCGACAACAAGATCGACAAGTTTGACCTTGCCAAGATAGGCCAGTCCACCGAACACAACTACTGCGGTGTGAAGTGCGGAATCATGGATCAGTTCGCCTCGATTTTCGGGAAGAAGGGCAGTCTCATCCGTCTTAACTGCAAGACGTTGGAGTACAAGTACTTCCCGTTTGACCCTAAGGGCTACAGGCTCGTCCTTGTTGATTCGTGCGTGAAACATGAACTGGCCTCTTCGGCGTATAACAAGAGGAGGGAGTCCTGCGAGAACGCTGCGAAGGCCATCAGGAAGAACCATCCTGACGTCGAGTTCCTCAGTGATGCGAAGCGTGTCTGGCTTGATGAGGTCCGTGAGGAGATTCCGGAGGAGGACTTCCTCAGAGCCGAGTATGTGATCGGGGAGGTTCAGAGAGTCCTCGATGTGTGCGATGCCCTTGAGAGGGGAGACTATGAGACTGTCGGAGAGATGATGTACCAGACCCATTTCGGTCTGAGCAAGCTCTACGAGGTCAGCTGCGAGGAGCTTGATTTCCTCAACAAACTTGCCCGCAAGTGTGAGGTGACCGGTTCCCGCGTGATGGGCGGAGGCTTCGGAGGCTGCACGATCAACCTTGTGAAGGACGAACTCTACAATGCGTTCATCGCTGCGGTCAAGGAGCAGTTCCCTGCCAAGTTCGGTCACGATCCTAAGTTCTACGACGTGGTGATCAGTGACGGAGCCAGAAAAGTGGAATAATATTTTTTTTACTTAATACGACAAGGGTCGCACGGGATTGTTCCTCTGCGGCCCTTTAAAATTTATGAAGCTTATCGTTACAGTTTGATTTTGAACGTGTAACTCCCGCATGTCAGGTCATGTGTCTCGTCAGGAAGCGTCAGACGGGCGATGGAATTTGACGGAACGGCCCATTGTCCGTCAAGGCTTAAGGCATCCTATCGGCACCACGTACACGTCGTCGTCTCGCTTATAGGCCATCGCGCCGACGGCGGTCAGCACCATTTTGAATGAAGGTGCATGCATTCTGGTTGTGTCGATGCTGGACGCCAGTTTGTTGAGGGATCCGGCACCTTCATCCACCAGTTTCTTTCCTCCAAGCTTGATCTCCACAAGGGCATATTGGCCGTTCCTAAGATGAATCACAGAGTCGCACTCCAGACCGTTGCTGTCTCTGTAATGGTACACGCTGCCGTTCAGGGCATCGGCATACACGCGCAGATCACGGACAGCCATTGTCTCAAAGAGGAGTCCCATAGTGTTCAGGTCGTTTGAAAGATCCGTCGGTCCTATTCCCAATGCGGCGGTCAACGGCATATCTGACCGCGTCCCATAATTGCGGTATCACCTGCCACTCGTCGAGGAGTAAAGGTTTTTCTCCTTCCAACAATGCGTTGATGTCCATCTCCGCAAGAATCAGGTTCCTGTTCAGGACCGCCGGATCGGAGATGTAATTGACGGTGCGGGCCTGCTGTTCGGCGCTTGTTGTCTTGCCACACCATTTGGCCCCTTCCACAAGGACCGCTCCTGTGGAATTCAGTTTTCTTTCCAGGACAGAATCCGCGATCCGCTTTTTATAAGTAAAATCTGCCATTCAAAAACACCTTTAGTGAACGTTATGGCAAATCTAATACTAAAAACCGATAAATCAAAGAGTTGTAAGTTAAATTCGGTGATTTGTGGATTATTCTACCTGAAGAAGCGGGCGACCCAGGCGGGGTCTATGCGGGAGAAGCCGGGGGAAGGTTTGACGGATGGATTGCGGCGGATGATGCCGGCGCAGTCCTCATAGACATTGAAACCGATGCGGAGACCGTGCATCTGGCCGTCTTTCGGGTAGGAGAACTCGATGTCGTTGTCAGGGCCGTCAATGCGGTAGAATTTGAACGGAGTGTCCTGCAGGTCTTTGGCTCCGCCTTTCTCCATCATCTCCATCTTGGTGATGTACTTGCACATCTCGATCACGCAGTCGTCCAGGCCGGAGTCGAAGATGTTGACCTTCTCGATCAGCGAGCCGATGTCGCTCACGCGGCGGAGCGTGTAGCCTTCCAGAGTCTGTGAAATCGTCTCGAACTGTGCCTCAAGAGCCTTCTCCTGCGTCTCGGGAAGAATCCCGTCAGGCATGAGCCAGATCATAAGGCGCTCAGTCGGATCGTGGTAGAGCGTCTGTCCCTGGACAAGGTTGGCCTTGCCGCAGTGCGGGCATTCCCACACGAACAGCGAACCATCCTTGACCTTCGCCTTCAACTCCGGATTCTCTCCGACATTTATGCGGTTCCAGATCTCGACTCCATGCTTTTCTCCACAGGCCGCGCAGATGGCCGTAACCTTCTCTGACATATTCGTTGATTTTTAGAAGTTTTTTGGTCTGTTTGAAGATTCTTTTCACTTCAACAGAACATTCCAAGCAGACTTGAATGATCAGGAGGGGATGTTCCCGCCTCCTATCTGTCAAGCCACTTCCAGACCTTGTACATCAGCGCCCCCCAGACGAGGAACAGGACCACATAGACCCAGAAGGGCAGTCTGGCGGCGTAATGCGTGCCTTGGGTAAGTTTATCGTAATCGGGGATGTCGGCGTAGTAATATGCCCCCGCCCCGAAATCAAGCGAATCCTGAAGCCCGAGACCGTGCGCCATGATGTAAAGGGCGGCCAGAACGGTCGCCCCTATGACGGTCAAGGTAAGGATCTTGACGAATTTCTTGCCGGTGATGTTCATCAGTCAAGTGTCGGGATCGGGAAGAAGTTGCCGGAAAGGAGAAGCCAGACGGCGAAGAACGTCAGCACGATGTTGAAGCTTTGTCCGATGATGTAGAGCCAGAGAACCTTGCCTCCCTGCATCTGCTTGATGATCTCCTTGAAGTTCGTGTCCAGTCCTATGCTGGTGAACGCAAGCACGAAAGCCCAGTTCTTGTACTGGTCCAGCACCTTGTTGATGGCTCCCACCTCGTCGGCTCCGAACAGAGGCTGGATGAGGAACGAGGCCACCATCGAGGCGATGAAGAATCCGAGGATGAACTTCGGGAAGCGTACCCAGATCTCTCCTGGACCGACCTTTGCCATCCCGTTGTTGTCGATTCTGGTGGCGAAGAACACCGCCACGAAGAATGCGATGAAACCGATGAGGATATTCTGGATGGATTTCACGAGCACCGCCGCCTGCTGCGCCTCCGGACCGAGGGCCGTACCGGCCACAACGACAGCTCCGGTGGAGTCAACGGTGCCTCCGATGAGCGAGCCTCCCATGATCTGCGACATTCCGCAGGCCTTGATGATGACCGGCTCGAAGACCATCATGAGGATTGTGAATATGATGGAGATCGACACGGTGATGGAGAGGTCGTCCTTCTTTGCCTTTGAGGCCGCCGCTGTGGCTATGGCCGCGCTGGTTCCGCAGACACTGGTCGCCGAGGCCATCGTGATGACCAGCGGCTTGTTGTCGATCTTAAGCACCTTTATTCCGAACCACCACATGAACAGAATCACGATCGGGGTCACGATCCAGGCAATTCCGAGGCCGTAGAGACCGAATTTGGCGATGTTGGAGAACAGCACGGAGAATCCCATGATCACAAGGCCGGTCTTGATGTAGAACTCGGTCTTGATGGCCGGCTTGAGCCAGTTCGGAACACCGACCGTGTTGGAGATCAGAAGACCCACCAGAAGTGCCCAGAAGGCCCATTCGAGGTAGCGGTTGAGGGTGTATTCAGCGCTGATGAGACGTACCACAAGGGCTATGACGAACAATCCTATGAGTGCCGGAATATATTTCTTCACGCTCTCGCCCTGAAGTTTGACTCCAACTGTGAACAGCGCTCCGAGGGTGATGAACGTCACCAGAAACTTGCGCCAGAAAGCCCAGGCTCCAAGCTGTTCAGCCAAAGGGACGACCTTTGAGGCCGCCGCTCCGGAGATGTTCTCTCCGAGAGTCCAAGTCGCGAACTTGACCGCTGAAAAATCGAATGCCTTTGTCAGGACGGCTATGCAGGCGATGATGATCACGATGCCACCGATCCAGATTGCCTGCCAGTCCTCTTTTCCCCAGAACGCGGGGACAGTCTTGCCTTTTTCCATCTGTAGAAAAATTAGTATAATGTTTTACTATTTTGCAAAGATATAACATCAGCCGCATTCTCGCAAAACTTTTTTGAGAACTGTTTCGGAAGTTTGACACATGAAAATTGATAATATTTTAACAGCTTCTTACAGTCTTTCCAGGAAGTTCTTATCGTCACCCTGCTTCGTGGTGTTGCCTTGCCCCATAAGGAGACTTCAGAATTCCGCTGAAGCACCATTCAGTCGCCGAGCAACGAAGGGAGCTCCATTCTCGCTGCCGCCACGGTACAGGCCAACAAGGCTATTGCCATAATAAAAAGACGTTTCATTACTTCTGGACATTAACGTTATCACAGAATTTTATCTCGAACGGTTCTCCTTGCGGGTCATATTCATAGTCATTGTTGAAAAGGACTTCGTTGTCGCGGTAAATGATGCCGTCCACGCAGTAGAGATTGAGTATTCTTGGATCAAAGGTGTTGAAGGTGTTCCCCTCGACCGTGATGTTGCTGTGGTAGCGGCTTGTCTCCCTTTGAGGGATTCCGCTGCCGACCGCTATGTAGGCGCTGCCCCATCCTTTGCTGCCATGAAGGCAGTTCTCGAATCTGTTGCCCCTGATGGTCACATCTTTGACTCCGGACTGCTCGTACCAGTAGTTTCCGTCTCCTTCGAAGAGGATCGCCGCTCCCGGAATGTGGAAATGATTGTTCTCGATGATGACCTTGCCCTTGGAACCGATCAGAAGCCCCCGTGCCCTGTTGTTTCCGAATGTGCAGTCTTGTATCAGGACATCCGGCTTCACGGAAACGTCGGCCAGAACATCTTTTTCCTCGAACGCCTCAGGAACGGATTCCGTGAAAGTGACCAGAGAAAGGAAATCATTGTACTTATAGACATTCTCCACTTTCAGCGTGTCGTACGTCATCATCGTGCTGTGGCTGACCAGTTCCATCTCCATTCCGGCCTCGGCGAAGTCCTTGCCGTAGTTCGACCAGAGAAGCAACTGGTTGTCAGAGACTTTCTTCCGGGCTACGGAGTACCATCCGTGGATGTTTGTGGCATCGTCCTTCTGGTTCATGAACGTGCAGCCGATCATCCTGATGAAACCTTTGCAGTTCACGAAATGGGTGGCATCGGCGGTGATGCTTATCATGCGGTCCTTTCCCGGAGAAGGCACCACATCGACATTGTTGAGTTCCACGTCCTTTGATCTCTGGGCGATCACACCCATTCCTCCACAGTGCCAGATGTTCACATCCTTCAGGGTGAATCCGTCGCATCTCTCCAGCGTGAATGCAGGGTTGAGTCTGGCCGCGGCCCCGAACACGAGGACGTTCCCTTTCGTGACAGTGATGTCTTTCTCGTACACCTTGTAGTCGCCGTCCGGGAGAGCCTCCGCCTGAAGCCCGGGCCCCCACACCCAGTAGTCGCGGACGTAGTGGGCCACCTCTTTTCTGGAAGAATCGAACTCAAGAAGGTTTCCGTAAGGATATTCATTTCTGAATTCATCCTTGAAGACTATGATCCCGCTCTCCAGACTCACCTTGTAGTCTTTCGGGAATCTGACTTTCACCCAGTCCTTTCCGGAGTCCGTGATCAGGCCCTCTGAATGGAATGTCCTCGTGTAGTCTATGTTGAGGCCGCGGATCGTGACATCCCTTGAGCCCTCAATGTTGAACGGCGAGACGAATCCGGTGAAGAGCAGGGTGGTGCCGTTGCCTTCAACGGTAAGGCCATCGGCCCCTACGATGTCAAACGCTATCCGTTTGTCACTTGGATCGTTGTTGCTTATCCTCTGATGCTTGCCGTAACAGAAATCCGGCTTGACAGGGAGCGTTCCTCCGGGAAGCACAAGAGTGCTCCCCTTACTGCCCAGACACTCCTCCAAAGCTTTTCTTATGGCCGGTTCAGCATCCTCGCAAAGCATGTCCTCGGTAAGATAGTCCTTGAGATAGACTGTTTTTCCGGCCTGTTCTTGCGTACACGAAGCGACGAGACAGACAAGCGCCGCTGCAATAATGTAAAATCTCTTGCTCATCATTTTATTTTATGTTCTTGATTTCCTGTCCTGATTTGACGGACCATCCGTGAGTTTTTCCGTCGTGTCTGATTTCGACCTTGAGCTTTTGCCCGGCCCTGTTTTTTAAAGAGTTACATTGAAAATCCAGCCGATGTAGTTGCGGTTGAGGGCGGAAATCGGGAAGCGGTCGATGTTGTTCCAGAAGTTGCGGGCGTAGCGGATGCCGATCTGTGTGTCGTACGGAAGCCAGAGGAAGTTGCCGAGATTGACGGAGAGGTCGGCTCCGGCACTGAACAAGTTTTCGCTTGAGACTCCACCCGGATTGTAATGAAGTCTGCCTGACCAGTTGAAGGTCTGGAAAGACCAGTCGAGGAACGGAGTCAGCTCGAAGTTCTTGATGTAGGCCACAGGACTGAGGAACGACCAGTCAACATCCGCGAAAGGGATCGCATAGTCGGCGGTGAGTCTCCATCTGGATTCCGAGCAGGTTTTGAGGATGCTCTTCAGGTTCGTGTCGACGAATCCTCTCGGCACGGCGGTCAATGCCCCCTCTGGCATGCTTCCTTCTTCTCCGGGACCGAAATAGGTCTCCATCGATGCGGTGAGCCTGAGCCCTTGCCTTGCGGAGAGCCCAGGAAGATAGCCGTAGGTGTAGAGGTAGGTCGTCGGCCTGTAGGCGTCAAGATGACCCGGCCGTGTGTGGATCCCAAGTTCGGCTCCGAAGCCGAGCGAAGGAAAGATTTGTGACGGGGCCTTCTGCCTCATGACATAACCTCTCAGGGAAACATCCAGTGTCCGTAGTGGTGAGATATGGTCTTCGCCTATGGAGCTGAAGGTTTCGGTCACTTTCTTGCCATCCTTGTTCACGATGCGCTGCAGGAGAATCCGGTCGTTGTACCTGTCGTTCGTGAATCGGTACTTGATCTGCGGGATCAGACCTCGGGTTATGCCGCCGGAAGAGAAGTTCAAGGGGACATAGACCTTGACACTTCCGTCAAGGTAGGGCCTGTCGGACAAGGAGCCTTTGTTGTAGAGACTGTAAGAGTTCCCCTTTGTGACCTGAACTTTCCGGATGTCCATCGCCGCTCTGTCGTTGATGTCGGCGGAAAGCTCGAAAACCGGGAACAACCCTGTGTACACGTACTTGAAATGTCCGGAATGTCTCCATTTTCCCGATCGGTAAGGATCCTCATGCGCCCCGTAGCCGATCATTCCGTAGCCGGTGCTGAGCAGATTCTGGAACAGGGCGGTGGCCCCGGGAGAGACGCTTTTATAGTAGTCATCGCCGCTGATGTCGTCGATTTCATCGTAGTTGAAATACACCGGCGCCCACGAATGGATGTGCGGCAATCGGATCTTTGAATATCTTTCCGTTCGTGAGAAGCCTGTCTCCGCGGCAATGACGGCTGAGTCGCCGAGGGCGTTTTCCTGCACCGTAAGTGTCTCTGCGATAGGGTATTTATGAATATCCCCATAGCGGACTTCGGTCATAGGCAGGTCGCCGACCGCCGTGGCGTACATCATGCGTCCCTTTCTGTAGTCCTGCGGACTGTCCGACGCGGCCAACGAACTGTAGAACAGGGTGTCGGCCTTGAAGACGGGCGAACTGATCCCGTAGCGGGTCGAAGTCAGCTGACGCAGCGTGAGGGCATCCACGTCAAATGAATATAATTCCGTCACCCCTGTCCTATCGCAGAGGAAAGACAGTCGGCCGTCTTCCGGAACCGGAACAGATCGCAGATGAGAAAGAGTTACAGGTTGAGGCTCAAGCAATTGGCTAAGTACGGCCTTCCCTTCAGAGTTTTGCCCTGCAATCTCATAGACTCCCATTCCGTTCTCCGACAACCCCGCCGCGAACAGCCTCTTCCCGATCCAGGCCGATTCCGTGAACTGGAGCGAATCCGGAGCGATGAACGATTTCAGGACGGAGCCGTCATCAGCGTCCAGAAGAACGATCCGCGATCCTCCCGAGTAAGGATACTCAGTGACGGCCAGGGCCTTTCTGTCAGGTGCCGGAGCAGGATTGAAAAACCGTCCCTCCCTTGTCAGGTTATGAACTCTTTCCGGCTTTTTCAGGTTTACATAACGGATTCTGGAGCTTCCCCCGAGAGTCCAGCGAAGCCCGGCCACGGACTCGCTCCAGAATATTCTTTGGCCCGCCGAGTCAAGTGAAAGATCGCTGGTGTAGGAGGCGAAGCTCCTGATTCTCTTTTCTTTCCCCGTGGAATCCATCCGGACAAGGCTGTTCGGCGCAGTAAGCCCTGACTTTATGGAATATATTCCTGAACCCTCCGCAGAAACCGCCCCGCTGTACTCCGTGTGCATCCGAGGAGTTTCACTGACCTGTATAGACGGCATAAACGGTTCCCGGAGAGCGGCTTCCATGTTCCATAGCCGATGAAAATTTTCCTCTATGGCGCGGAAGGAATCCTTGAAGTTCTTTCCGCTGGCGGTCTTTACAGTTTTCTGGAGATTGAAGAACCAGCCGTTTCGCACAACCATGTCAAAGTACTCCTTTGTGAAAAGAGGGTCATCGAAGAACACCCTTGAACCGGCGATAAGCATGTAGCCGGCCCTGTAGTGGTCAGGTGTATAGCGTTTGTTAGAACCATAGCTCCATCTGTAGTAGTCCCTCCAGTCCCCGCAGTCGAACGCCGGCATCATGTAGCCCAGAAAGTCGGCCTGCCTTCCTCGTCCGCTCCGGCTGAGCGCCGTTTCCGCCACCACGGCGTCTCCCTCAAGAAAAGCGGGTCCCGGGTAGATTCCCGCAAAGGCTCCCGCCGCCATCTCTCCGAAGAACCAGTGCAGCACTTTGTTGCCTCTGTCCGCACCGAACTGCATCTGCGCCGCGTGCCGCCCTTCGTGGATTGTCAGATTCCGCATCCAAGTCATCGCCGTCGGGGCGTAAGGATCGTTGACAGTGAACATGTCCATCCTTTTCGGCGCCCAGGTGACCGATGCGTTCGGCAGCACATGGCGGCTGTGCAGCACGACCGGCATCTTGCTCCTGTAATTCTGCCCGATCAGGAATCCCGAAGATCCTGCCACCTTGAGCCTCGCGGCCTCCAGTTCCTTTCCATAGACCCTCGCCAGAGAATCGTTTCCTTCCGGGAAAATCAGCTTGAAGTTCTCTGTCTCCATCTGCCTCCACCTGAGCGCCGCCGGATCATCCCCCGTCAGCGAGAACTGCGCGTCAGCCTCTGTGCAGAACAAAGACAGGAAGAACACTGTCACCGACAGGATATGGATTATGGTCCTGGTCATACATCGGCAGTAAAAGGTTCGCCTCGCTATATTTCGATCATAGGGCTTGCGAGGGCCTTCCTGAGCTGGTCGTCGTAGCGGAGACGGATCTTGATGCCGGCTTCCTGGAAGTGGTAGCGGACGACGATCTCCTCCTCGATGAAAGGCACGATCTCATCCTTCTTAAGTTTAAGGAAAGTCTCCTTGTCCATCTCCAGGGCTTTCTGGAGGGCGTCAAGCTCCGCTGACATATTCTTTGACAGACCGTCTTTCTCAAGTTCCGTCTTCATCCGGTCGAAGTAGGTCCTGGCGCTGGAGCGGTAGTCGAACTCCTTTGTCTTGGCGAATGCCACGAAATCAGACCAGTCCTTGTCGGACAGATGGAAGTCTTCATCGACTGAAGAGTGCGAGCGGACAAAGTCAAGGACATATTCCTGAATGATTCCGGAATAGACGATGGAATAGGTGAGACGGCTGTAGTCGTGTCCGTCGATCTTGACATCCGGGGTGATGCCGCCGCCGTCACGCACCGTCCTGCCGTGGGCGGTCTTGAACTCATGTGTCAGTGAGTCTGGAATGTACCCGACACTGCCGTCCTCGTTGCGGTGCGAGTAGTCGATAGCCTGGACGCAGCGGCCGGAAGGGGTGTAGTATTTCGCCGTGGTGACTTTGAGCTGGCCGTTGTACGGGAGCGGGCGGATGCTCTGGACAAGCCCCTTGCCGAAGGTCCTCGTGCCCATGACCGTGGCCCTGTCAAGGTCCTGCAGGGCTCCTGTCACGATCTCGGAGGAAGATGCCGAGCCGGAATCCACCATCACGATGATAGGAATCTGAGTGTCAAGCGGTTCGGACGTGGTCTTGTAATGCATCTCGGTTCCGGCGGCCTGCCCTTTGGAGGACACCACCATGGAGCCTTTAGGCACGAAGAGCGACACGATGCCCACTGCCTCGCTCATCAGGCCGCCGCCGTTGCCCCGCAGGTCGAGGACCAGCTTCTTCATTCCCTGGCTCTTGAGCCTCAGGAAAGCGTTGCGCAGCTCTCCGGAGACGTTCTCCGTGAAGCCGCTCTGGTAGATGTAGCCGGTGGTGTCGTTGAGCATTCCGGCATATTCAATGTCCGGAAGATGGATCCTCTCGCGGGTCACCACGATGTCCTCCACCTCCTTGGAGCGCAGTTTCAGCACCTTGAACTTGACCGTAGTGCCGGGCTTGCCCTTCATCCTGTCGGAACTCTCCTGACTTGTGAGTCCGTGGGTGCTCACCCCGTCGATCTCCATGATCTCGTCGCCGCATGCGAGGCCGTACTTCTGGGCCGGAGACCCCTTGTAAGGCTCGTTGATGATGACGTTTCCTTCTTTTTGGGGCTTGTAGATCAACGCCCCGATGCCGCCGTAGGACTTGTTGATCATCATCATCAGATCCTCGTTCTCCTCCTCCGGGATGTAAACGGTGTACGGGTCAAGGTTCTCCAGCATCGCGTCGATGCCGGCCCGCTCGATCCTGTCCACAGGCAGCGAATCCACGTAGGAGCGGTTGAGTTCCTTGAGTATGGAATTCTGGATCTCTGTCCATTTCCCGAGCTTGAAGCTCTGTGACTGCCCGGATGCCGCGGCACTGACCACAACTGCCAGCGATGCCGCTATCAATGATTTGATCTTCATATTCTTGAATATGTTCTTGAATGTTCGCGCCGTCATCCTTGCGGCGGCAAAGTCAAGGCACGGGCGCAACACCTGTGCCAATTCCACAAATTTAAGGAATTCCGTCCAAAGAATTTCGCGCGGTAAAAAAAATTTGCGGTCTGAAATGATTTATGTAATTTTACGAGATTTGTTTTAAAACGGATTTCGTTCGATCATGAGAGGCGGAAAAAAAGTGATGATGTTCGCCGGCCTTGGCGGGCTGGCGGTCGGAGTGTGTGCCATGCTGGCGGTGGGCGGTGCGATGACCCGCACTTCCACCAACGAGTACTGCATGAGCTGCCACTACCATGAACAGGCGGATGCCGACTGGAAGAAATCCGAGCACTACAACAGCAGGAGCGGAGTGGTGACTGACTGTGCGGCGTGTCATCTCCCGCCGAAGGAGAACGGCTACCTTCGTCACTACATGGTCAAGGCCAGGATGGGTGCGAAGGATCTTTGGGCCAAGATGACGAAGGATAAGGACGAGATAGACTGGAGTTCACGAAGGACGCTTGAGCATGGCTCGGAAATCGTTTACAACGAGTCCTGCGAGAAATGCCATGTCAATCTTTATCCTTCGGGGATCTCCGATGACGGCATCACGGCCCATCTCTACTACGACGAGAACTCAAAGAAACAGGATCTCCAGTGCATCAGCTGCCACCTGAACACCGGCCACGACATGCCTGGCTACGAGCATAAGAGATTGGAAGGTAAGGTGATGGACACGGGTGACGGAGAGAGATACGACAGTGCCGCCGTAGTGACCTCATTCTCCAACTTCACGGAGACTGTTCCGGGGACTACGGCAGCCATAAGCATGATCGCCGTTCCGGGAGGCGAGTTCACACTTGGAAGTCCGGACAGCGAGCCGTTCCGTTCGGAGGATGAGGGCCCGCAGAGAAAGGTCCGGATCTCACCGTTCTTCATGGGAGAGGTCGAGGTGACATGGCATCAGTTCTGGGCCTTCTACAACGAGACGATGTCAGAGGGCAGAACCCCTCCGGAGAAAATCTATGCCAACAACAACCGTCCTGACGTGGATGCGGTCAGCGGGCCTACCCCGCCGTTCGGATTCCCGGATCAGGGCTGGGGAATGGGCGAGAGGCCGGCGATCACGATGACACACTACGCCGCCGAGACATTCTGCCAGTGGCTTTCCCTCAAAACGGGGCGCAGCTACCGTCTCCCGACCGAGGCGGAGTGGGAATATGCGGCCCGTGGCGGCACCCGGACCCCGTACTTCTTCGATGGCAACCCGAAGAAATATTCAAAGAAAACATTCTGGAACAGACTTTTCGGGGCGGACACAACCTCTATAGCAAGTTATGTGGTCTATTCGGAGGACAGTTTCGGCAAGACTCAGGAACCTTCCGAGGTGAAGGCCAATCCGTTCGGACTCAAGAATATGCTTGGCAATGTTATGGAATATTGCTCCGACCGGTATGCCGCGGACGCATATTCAAAGATCGCTGACGGCGCTTTGGATCCGAAAGGTCCGGAGAGCGGCGACGAGTTTGTGGTCCGCGGAGGAGCATATTCGGACGACGCCTCCCTTGTCCGCTGCGCCGCCAGAGGCCATACCCGGAATGATGACTGGCTTCGCACCGACCCGCAGAATCCGAAGAGCATCTGGTGGTACTCTGACGTGAAGGGAATAGGTTTCAGGGTGGTGTGCGACGTGCCTGAAGGAATTCTATAATTTAATAACATAAAGACTATTGATAAAATGAGCAACAAAATGGACAGAAGATCCTTTCTTGGCAAGAGCGCCAAGATCGGTGTAGGTCTGGTAGGCGGCAGCGTTTTGCTGTCCGCCTGCGCTGGCGGTGACAAATCCGGCAAGTTGATTCCCCTCAGGCAGCCGGGCGAGTATTATGTTCCTGAACTTCCTGACAAGGCCATTGACGGGAAGGAACTCAAGGTCGGCGTGATCGGCTGCGGCGGACGCGGAAGCGGTGCCGTCGAGGATCTGCTGAACGCTGCCGACGGAATCAAGGTGACGGCTCTCGGTGATGTGTTCGCCGACCGGCTGAACAGCCTCCGCGACAGCCTTAAGAACAACAGGAATCAGGAAGTTCCGGAAGATCACTGCTTTGTCGGCTTTGACGCTTACAAGCAGGTCATTGATTCAGGGGTTGACATGGTCATCGTGGCCACTCCGCCTGTCTTCAGGCCGACACATTTCCAGTATGCCACCGAAAAGGGAGTCCATTCCTTCCTTGAGAAGCCTATCGCTGTGGATGCCAAGGGCTATCGTCAAATTATGGCGACCGCCAAGCAGGCCGAAGCCAAGGGACTCTGCGTCGTGACCGGAACCCAGCGTCATCATCAGAGACCTTACGTCGAGTCCTTCAAGAAGATTCAGGAAGGCATGATCGGCGAGATCACCGGCGGCAATGTTTACTGGAACCAGGGCATGCTCTGGTACAGGGAGCGTCAGCAGGGCTGGAGCGACATGGAGTGGATGATCCGCGACTGGGTCAACTGGAAGTGGCTGTCCGGCGACCACATCGTCGAGCAGCACGTGCACAACATCGACGTGTTCAACTGGATGATCGGAGGACACCCTATCAAGGCGACAGGCTTCGGCAGCCGCCAGCGCCGCGTGACCGGTGACCAGTACGACAACTTCAGCATTGACTTTGAATATGAGAACGGAGTCCATCTGCACAGCATGTCGCGTCAGATCGACGGTTGCTCCACCAACATCAGTGAATATGTCCGCGGAACCAAGGGCTATTGGAATTCTGCGGATTTCGCAATCCGTGACCTTAAGGGTGATGTACTTTGGCAGTTTGACACCGAGGCCGAGAAGACTCAGTACCGGCAGACCAATCCGTACGTGCTTGAGCATGTCGATTGGGTGAACCACATCCGTAAGGGTGAGACTCATGTTGAGGCAGGTGAGTGCGGCATGTCCTCTCTTTGTGGCGTGATGGGCCGTGAGGCGGCCTACACCGGCCAGACCGTTACCTGGGACGAGATCAGCGCCTCCGACCTGGACTACCTCCCGGAGAAACTGGAACTCGGCAAGATGGACATGAGCAAGTATGTCGTACCGGTTCCGGGTTCCGGAAAGTAACCGGTCGCTGAGCCTGTCGAAGTGCCGGAGACACGGAATGTCATAAACAATAAAGCGATAAGTTATGGACAGAAGAAGTTTTCTGACAACTGCGGCGGCAGGGACGGCGGCTTTGGCCGCCTCCTCGGTGCTGCCGGGATGCGTTGCCGTCAAGGACGATAGGAAAAAGGCCGGGAAGGACCTTGAGTTGAATCTTTCCTTTCAGGAGGGGACGGCTCCCGGTGAGACTCTGGCTGAAAGGCTGGACTTCATGGAGAGTCTCGGAATCACCGGTTTCGAGCCGGGCGGACACGGGCTGGCTTCCCGTGTGAAGGAGATTCAGGATGCCCTCGGCGGACGGAACATCAAGGTGTCGGCGATCTGCGCCGGTTTCGACGGCTTCATCCTCGCCGAGGATCCTGCGGTCAAGGAACTGTTCGACAAGACCATGCGCGAGATCGTGGCCGCCGCCGGAGAACTCGGATCGACCGGAGTCATCATGGTTCCGGCGTTCAATCATCAGACTCCGTGCAGGCCTCACACGATTGACACCCGCAAATTCCTTTGCGAGCAGCTCCACGATCTTGGAGAGTTCGCCCTTGAGCACGGCACGACCGTGATCCTTGAGCCGTTGAACAGGAACGAGGCGTTCTACCTCCGTCAGGTGGCCGACGCCGCGGCGATTGCCCGTGACTCGGACAGCGATGGAGTCAAGGCTATGGGCGACTTCTGGCACATGTCCGAGGAGACCTCCGACTACGGCGCCCTGATGTCGGCCGGCAAGGAGTACCTTCAGCATGTCCACATCGCCAGCCGCGGACGCCGCATCATGCCGGGCGAGGACGGAGAGAAGGACAACTACGTTGACGGATTCAGAGCCCTCAAGGAGATTGGCTACGACAAGTATGTCAGCTTCGAGTGCGGTACGAAGGGCGACCGCGCCACGACCGTCACCGCGGCCGTTGACCTCCTGCGCAAGCAGTGGGCCCAGGCGTGATGTTCGCCTTGGGGCATCCGTTCGGGCTTTCCGCGGCCTTGGTCTATGTCTGCCTTCTGGTGGTCATCTATGTGTCGCGTGAGCGATGTCCGTTGTACAGACATCTGGCCGGACGGAAAGCCTGCATAATCTCGATTTCAATTGTACTGTTTCTGCTTCTCATCTTCGGGCTTGTCCCGCAGGATGGGAGCAGAAACGGTTTTTTCGACGTTCTTGGTTTTCGGAACATGAGCCGTTCGCCTCTTTTTGCCCTCTCTCTGCTGTTCCTTGCGACAACCGTCACTCTGAACACAATCGAGGACATTCATCATTTCAGCCGGCATCGCTTTGGAGTTACCTGTGCCCATCTGGCGCTGTCGGTGATTCTCATCGCCGGACTGTTCGGCAGCGGTGGAACCGTCCGGGCGAGAATGGAGGTGCATCCCGGCATTCCGGTCCATTATGGGCTGGACGAGCGGAGCGGCAAATCCCGTAAGTTGCCTTTCGAACTGACCCTTAGACGTTTTGTGATTGATGAATATGCCTCCGAAGCCTCTTTGGCTCTGCCGGACGGCCGTTCTTCCGAGGTCAGAATCGCTGTCAACCATCCGGTCCGGGTCGGAGAGTGGTGGATCTACCAGACGGACTATGTGATGGACGCCGGGCGCAGGGAGTTCACAAGCATATTCAAATGTGTCCATTCCCCGTTGTCCGAGGTTTTCCGCATCGCCTTGTGGCTGCTGCTCGTTTCCGCCGCTGCGATGGTGTTCTTTTCCGGTTTCAAGCCTAGCTTCGGAAAGAGGGCCATCTCTTCCGGACAAGATTCTTCCGAGGAGATATTCAATAGAAAGGAGGTTCGGTGATGGGTTGGGATTCATTCATTTGGTTCGCCTCGGCCGCATCCGCATTGTGGATTTGCGGAGCGGTTGCCTCTGTCAGGTCGGAGCGGCGTTTGCCGGCGGTTCTGCTGACCGGCTGCGGATCTGCCGTATTCATTGCATTCATTGCCGGAGTGTGGATCTCGCTCGGCCGTCCGCCGCTCCGCACGATGGGGGAGACCCGCCTCTGGTTCAGCCTCTTCCTTTCTCTGATCGGTCTCGGGGTCTATTTCCGTTGGCGCTACCGCTGGGTGCTGCCGTTCGGCTGCCTTATGGCCGTGATGTTCGCATGCATCAACGTGTTCAAGCCTGAAATCCACACCGAGGAACTTATGCCAGCCCTTCGCAGTCCGTGGTTCGTTCCGCACGTCATCGTCTACATGTTCGCCTATGCCGTGATGGGCATCGCCACCATCCTCGCTGTCCGTATCCTCTGGCTTCTCCGCCATCCGGTCACGAAGCCGAAGCCTTCGGTCACTGAGCCTGTCGAAGTGACCGACATCCGCCTCTGCGACACCCTTGTCCGCATCGGCTGGGGTTTCCTCACGATGGGCATAGTGATGGGAGCCCTCTGGGCCAAGCAAGCCTGGGGTGACTACTGGACCTGGGATCCCAAGGAAACCTGGGCCGCCGCCACCTGGCTGAGTTACCTGCTTTATCTTCATCTGCGCCAAGGTCCGGGCCATAGCCATAGTCAAGGTCCGGGTTCTTTTATGTCTTCGGTCACTGAGCTGGCCGAAGTGACATCACACTCCCGCAGATCCGTTCGCCGCACTCTCCTCCTCCTGCTCTTCTCGTTCATTCTCCTCCAGATGTGCTGGTGGGGTGTCAACTACCTTCCCTCCGCCCAAGGCTTCAGCCTTCACACCTATTGACCGCCATCTCACAGTGCGCGCAGTCGAATGAGAGGGAGTAACGTCTGCCGTTGTTGGTGAGGTACAGGCGACCTGACGGGTCGGCCTTGCCTTGATGCCTTCCCGTTTGCCGACGAACAGGGCAGATGCCGAGTTCGTGGCGGATGCAGTACTTGGTGCGCATCAGTTCGGCGTCCGGGCGGCGGGAGATTTCGAAAGCGTCGTCGGTCATCGCGGCACCCAAAGACAGGTAGATTTCCCGGGCGATGCGGTTGGCGATGTTCGCTTTGTACGAAAGATGGATGCCGTCAGAAGAAGTTTCTTGAATATCAAGAATTTGAGATAAATCCGCACGGTCTGTCCCTTGGGCGGCGGCCAGTGGGATGGTCTTGCAGGGGATGGCTTCGAGAGCGGCGGCGATGTCCCGTCTTATGGCGTTCAGGGCGGCGGCCGGCAGGAACGGCAGCGTCCCGTCCGTGGTCTGAACATCCAAAGAGCGGAGCGTGAATGAATATGTTCCCGTCACCTTTGAGATCTGTGCGGCGAACATCCCGCGCATCCTTTCCGGATTCTCCGCCGCTGTGCCACCTGTCTCACGTTCCAGAATGACGCTGCGTCCGTCCTGGCTTATTGCACTGATTCTCAGGCGATAGGCTTTACTGATCAAAATGTCCGCCGTCACGGGAATCGTCCTGACCGGAAGGTTGGAGTCCAGTTCTTTTTCAAAAGCCGCGCTTAGGTTGCGGTACAGTTTCGCTCCAGGATAGAGTCCCTGGACATTCCGGCACGTTATCCGGTTCCCTTGGCAGACATCGCCACGGAACCCGACGATCTCCCTGCGGCCTTTGGCGAAGAAAGAGAACCCGTCCCCGTTCCGAAGCCGGTCGGCAGGATTCTTCATCCGCACGGTTATCATGGCATTCTCTATGGAGACCGTCGTCCCGATCTCCTCCCCGATTGATTTAGGTGCGTCCATCGAGGACCAGCCCTCCGACCGTCTCCCGTCTAAAAACAGCTGTGTGTACCCCCGGTTGAAAGTCTTGTTAAGATCCGGAGTGAACCCGCCTTCCGACCTCCCGAACGAAGCCCTGCGGTACTTCTCCGGATTCGCCGCGACCAACTCATCCAATGCCAGTGAATATGCCCGCACGACGTTCCGCACGTAGGAGATGTTCTTCAACCGCCCCTCGATCTTGAACGAGCGGATTCCCGCCTCAGTCAGGTCTTTCAGTCTGTCCATGAGGTTGTAGTCCTTCAGAGACAGCAGGGCTTTGTTCCTCACTAAAACGTCCCCGGACTCGTCCACAAGGTCGTAGAGTGACCGGCATGCCTGAATGCATTCCCCCCGGTTGGCGCTTCGTCCGGCGACTCGTTCGGACATGTAGCACTGTCCGCTGTAGCAGACGCAGAGCGCTCCGTGGACGAAAAACTCCAATTCGCAGCCTACGGCGTCACGGATGGCCCTGATCTGTTCCAGGGACATCTCCCTTTCCAGGACAAGGCGGGAGGCTCCGAGACTTTCGTAGAGCCGGGCTTTCTCCGGAGTCCTTATCGCGCACTGTGTCGATGCATGTACCGGCAGGTCGGTCAGTTTCCAGACCGCAAGATCCTGTGCGATGACGGCGTCCACTCCTGCGGCCTTCGCCCCGGCAAGCAGCCTTTCCGCCTCCGTAAGTTCATTGTCAAAAAGGATCGTGTTGAGTGTAAGGAATATCCGCACGCCGAACCGATGGGCATATTCCGTGAGTCTCCGGATTTCCTCCATCGGGTTTCCGGCAGCCTGGCGCGCCCCGAACGCGGGCCCGGCCACATACACGGCATCGGCACCGCAGTCAATCGCCGCGATGCCGATGTCAGCGTTTCTTGCCGGAGCAAGAAGTTCGAGACAGTCCATTTTGCCCGAAGATTCCACCGTAAACGGTGAATGCGAAGGCTTATTTGTTCAGGGCCGCGATCATCTGCTTGGCCTGTGCGCCGAACTTCGGATCGTCCTGAACCTTCTTGTAGAACTCAAGAGCCTTGGCGTTGTTCTTCGCACCCTGATAGAGGGCTGCTACAGTGAATGTGATGGCCGGAGCGTTCTTCGCGTCCGGTTTCATCTCAAGGTACTTCTCGAAGTACTTGATCGCATCCGCGTTCTTGCTGAGCTTCTGGGAACTCTGACCGGCGATGAGGTAGGCGGTGGCGTTCTCCGCAAAGCTGTTGGCCTTTTCGGCGGCCTTCACGGCATCAGCGAATTTCTGTCCCTTGAGGGCGGCGTTTGCCTGCCTTACATAGATGTTGGACACCTGCTCCTTTGCCTCGGCTTCCTCTCCGTTCCATGCTGCGTGCTTGAAAGCCTCGATGGCCTCCTCGGTCTTGCCCTGTGCTCCGAGAGCCTGTCCGAGATAGAGGGCGGTCTTTCCGGCGGTGGTGTCGCAGGCATAAGACTTCGCAAAACCGTCAGAGGCTGTGGCGAAATCTTTCAGCTTGAGAGCGTTGACACCTTTCTGCAACCACATCTGAGGGACGAGTTCCTTGACCTTGTCGGCAATCTCGGCGTTCTCGTATTCGGTGGCGATCTTCTCCACCTCGTCAAGCTTGACGGCGGCCTCGTCGTACTTCTCATCCTTGATCAGATCCTTGGCGACCTCAAGCGCGACCCCCGGGATGGCGTTCTTGCAGTTGGCCACGAGCTCATCAGCGTCAGCGCCGATGGTCTTGCCCATCTCAAGGGCTTTCTGGAAACAGTCAAGCGCCTCTGTCCAGTTCTTCATTGAGATTGCTGTGGCTCCATTATTGTAGAGTTCTGTTGCCTGGGCCATGTCCTGGGCGGAAGCCATGCCGGCGGCCATAAACGCGGCCGCGATCGCGAGAATAAACTTTTTCATCGTATCAAAATTATGTTAACTATATTCGCAACATCCACAAATGTAATAAAAAATTGTGTCAATTGCGCATAATTGGCTATTTTTGTCTTAGGAGGTGTTAGTAATGCGTTACTTTATCAAATCAGTCTTGTGCTTAGCGCTGTTGGGTTTTTCAATAATGATGCCGGCGCAGGATCTGCCTGTTCTCCAGAAGGACGGAGCCGTCACGACGGGCAGCCTCACCAACGGAATTTCCTACTACCTGGTGACCAATCCTTCGATGAAGGGTGTGGCCGATTTCACTCTTGTGCGTAAAGGCTGCCGCGACACGCTCGCAGCCAGAAAAGAACTTTCATCACTTCCTCACTTCAACAAGACAATTCCTTACAAGTTTTTGTCACGCAAAGGGATAGGTTGCCGTCCGGAGGGTTACATCTCCTACCGGGACGATGCGGCCATATTCAGATTCGATGATGTCCCCGTCTTCGACCAGGCCGCGTCGGACACCACTCTTCTTCTGATGTTCGACCTCATCGCGACCTCTCCGTGCCAGCACGCGGTCATCATAGCCGGTGACATCAACCCTTCCGCCATCATCGAGAGGATGAACGTCTTCTCTCTGATGGTTCCGTCACGCAACCCGGTCTATAGAAAAAAGGAATATGTCTGGAAACCTTCGGAGGAGGCTGAATATTCATTCGTCCCGTCCCCTCAGTCCTCCGTGACGGTGGAGTTCCGCTCTCCGAGAACTCCTGACAATCAGATGGGGACCATCCAGCCGTTCATCTCGGAACTTTTCTCCAACTCGCTGTGCGGGATTGTCTCAAACCGTCTGCGGGAGACGTTCATGTCAAGAGGCATTCCTGTCCGGTCATCGGACGCCGAGTACCTTGGCAGTGCGGACGGCGCGGGTGACGAGAGTTTCCGCGTGACTGTCCGGACCTCCCGCAGCCAGCTGATGCCGGCGACTTTGGCCATCGCCTCCACATTGTCGGAAATCTGTTCCAAAGGAATCGGGACCGATGAGTACAGGGTTGCCCGCAACTTCGTTCTGAACGGTTGTCTCAAGGCTTCCACCAACGATGCGATCGTCTGCCAGTGCGTCTCGGCTTACCTTTACGGGGCGGATCTGGCCTCTCCGGCGACAAAGGCGAAGTTCTTTTTGTCAAGGAACATGTCAGCGGTCACCGAGACGGAGATCTTCAACGCCTACGTCTCCGCCCTGCTTTCAGGCATGGAGACCCCTTCGGTGACCTGGACAGGCGATGAGGATGACTATGACGGATGGTTCTGGCCGGCAGCGTTCGAGTCGGCCGGGGAAGGTGTCTCGATGCTGGAAAAACCTGTCTATCACTGGAGGACCAGTCCAAAGGACACTTCCGCCTTTTGGAATGACAAAAACAAGGAGAAGCTCAAGTCTGTGGCGTCAGAACCTGTCTCCGGCGGGGAGATGTGGACTTTCACCAACGGCATGAAGGTGATCTACAAGAAGATGGACACCAAGGGCCGGTTCAGTTACTCATTGATGATAAAGGGCGGTTTCTCCACTGTGAGGAATCTCCGGCGCGGGGAGGGGGCTTTCTTCCCGGACATGTTCGGCCTTTGCGAGATCGCCGGGATGTCGGGGAGCGATTTTGACAAGATTCTCAGGTCGAACGGTGTGGAGATGAACTGTGCGGTCTCCGCTTCGGATCTGCGTCTGTCGGGTTCCGCTCCGTCTGACAGGTTCACCCTTGTGCTCAAGGCATTGCTTTCCGCGGCCAACCGCAGAAAGCCGTCCGCGGCCGAGTTCGAGTCATGGCGGAATCAGGAACTTGCATCGCTGGAGCCGGCCTGTCTGGACAGCCTGATGTACCCGGACTACAATTACTCCTCCGTCAAGACACCGTCCGGCCTTACGCCGGAAGTCATGGACGATGCCTCGGCTTTTTTTGACAGCCAGTTCCTTCGTTCGAACGACGGTGTTTTTGTGATTGTCGGCGACTTGTCCGCCGAGTCGGTTCAGAAGATTCTGTGCCAGTACATCGGAGGATTCCGTGTCAGCAAGTCCTCGACAGTCCGCCAGTTCGTCCCGTACAAGATGCGGGCGGGTTCCACGACATACTCCAGGACAGGCTCTCCGGTCAGCATAAGCATAGGCTTGGCGTGCGCCGAGCCTTTCACTACGGAGAACTACATGGCTTTCAAGGTCGCGGGACTCGCCATCCAGCGCAGGTTGACAGGCGTGATGGCCGAACATGGCTTCAGCGTGAGGATGTCGGATCGTTTCAGCGTCTGGCCCCAGGAGACTCTGGAACTGATTTTCAGATGTTCTCCGGTTCCGGAGACGGGACTCCCGGACGGGGTGGAGAGCGGTTCGTCACAGCCGATGGGAGCGCTTGTCGCGGCGAGGCAGGCGATCGAGGCCGTGCTTTCGCAGCCGGTTGACGCGGCGGAACTCGCCTCATGCAAGTCTCTGCTGGCCAACAACTACTCCACTTATCTGTCGGACACGGACAACTACATCGATGCCGTACTGATGCGCTATTCCGCCGGGAAGGACGTGCTGACCGGCTACAACAACAGAATCGGCAGCGTCTCCGCCGACAAGGTAAAGGAAATCTTCGGTGTCCTGTCCGAAGGAATGAGAATCGAATATGTCGTCAAGCAATAAGTTCGGAACCATCATCCAGATCGGTGACATCCTTGTGTCGGAGGATGTCGTCACTGAATGTTTCGCCTGTGACTACGCCCTTTGCAAAGGCTGCTGCTGCATCATCGGGGACAGCGGGGCCCCGCTGGAGGAGTCTGAACTGGAACCTTTGGAGGAGAACTATCCTGTATATTCAAAACTGATGAGGCCGCAGGGCCGCGCCCAGATTGACAGGGAGGGATTTTTCTCCATCGACCGGGACGGGGACATCGTGACTCCGGTCGTGGACCGTACGGAGGAGTGTGCCTACACCACTTTTGACGGGGAGGGCAACTGCTTCTGTTCCATCGAACGATGCTTCTTCCAAGGCACCTGCAAGTTCCGCAAGCCTCAGTCCTGCTGGCTCTACCCGATCCGTGTCACCAGGCTCACCGGCGGCGGTCAGGCCCTGAATCTACATCGCTGGGAAATCTGCAGGGACGCCTACGAAAAAGGCCGCCGAGAGGGCATACACGTCTATGAGTTTCTCCGGGAACCCCTCATCTCCGTCTTCGGAGAAGACTTCTATGGAGCCCTCAACTTCGCCGCCGGAAAGATTCTTTCAGACGGCCGGTGACGGGCCGGAATATTCTAAAAGAGGATTACTTACTCTGCCTTGTCGTCGGAGGCGAGGAGAGCCACCGCGGCGTCATAGTCGGAGGCGTTGACCTTGACCTCCACAGGATCGACATAGTTCAGCGAGACGTAGGAGGAGTTCTCTCCGAACACCGCGGCAGGGATGCCGTTCTCATTGAGCATTCCCGCTGTGATGTGGGCGCTCATCGCATTGTCGAACTTCGCGACAGTCTTGAGTTCTTCTGCCATAATCTTTGAATATTAGAGGGTTGAGCTGTCACTCCTCATCCAGTGTCCTGAACTTGTACTCCAGGCCGCCGACAATCCGCACCACCTCCTTGGTGAGGCCCTCGACCTCGAAGCCGCCGAGTTCGCGGGTCATCGTGATCCGGTCCTCGAACATCTTGAAGAGCGCGCTGAACTTGGAGCGGAGACGGAAGGTCATGTTCTCTCCCTCCTCGCTTTCCAGACGGTAGCCGCGCACCTCCATGTAATCAATGATCCCGCCGCGGAGGTCGGAATATTCACCTTTCAGGATGGCGGATCTCCTGATGAAGCCGAACCTCGGGTAGAACGCCGAGACCAAGGCGAACAGGGCGGCTATCTGCCACAGGGACTTATAGCCGTCACGGAACATCAGGCCGACATCGGCCTTGACAACTCCGATCAGTACCAGAGCCGCCATGATGACCACAAGCAGGATGGTGAAATAGAAAAAGTATTTGACTGCTCTTACAAAGTATTTCATTGTTAGTGCGATTTTTGCTATGAAGACAAAGATATGAAATAGTTTTGTTATTTTTGTGTCATCAATCATTAAATCGAAGAAGACTATGGTAGAAATAGATCCTATTCAGGAGCGCCGTGAGCGCGAAGAGCAAGAGAGGAAGAATGAAAGCCTCAGGAAGACGATGTGGGCGCTTGTGGCTGTGGCCGTGATGCTTGCCGCCGGCCTTGCCTACATCTGGTTCTCGAAGTCCAGCCTCGTGAAGGACCTGAACGCGGAGAAGGAAGACCTTACACAGCAGATGATCGCATTGAAGGGGGACTACGACAGCCTTTCCTCAGACTACGCCACGATCAACAGCCAGCTGGATTCCTCCAAGGAAGAGGTCAGCCAGCTGATCGAGAGAATCCAGAAGACCGAGGCCACGAACCGCCGCAAGATGCGTCAGTACGAGAAGGAACTCGGAACCCTGCGCAGCATCATGAAGAGCTACATCGTGCAGATCGATTCCCTCAACACCTTGAACCACAAGCTGACAGCTGATGCCGCCGCCGCCCGCCGCGAGGCTGCCGAAAGACGGGCCGAGAACGCCGACCTCAAGGGACAGGTCGAGAATCTTTCCGATCAGGTGGCCGCAGGCTCGGTGATCAAGTCCAGGGGCCTGAGCGTCGCCGCCTACAATGGCTCCGACAAGGTCACTGACCGCAGCAGCAGGGTCGTTAGACTTTTGGCCTCACTGAGTCTCGTCGAGAACGATCTTGCCCCGAAGGGACCGGTCAGGGTTTACCTGCGTGTGAAGGATCCGGACGGAATCCTGCTCACCAACAGCACCCAGACATCGTTCTCGTTCAACGGACAGACCATGATCGCCTCCGCTTCCCGCGAGGTTGACTACGAGGGCAAGGAGGTTGACCTCAGCATCTACCTCAACGACATCCCTTCCTACCAGGCAGGAATCTACACGGTCGAGGCCTACACCGCCCAGGCGTTCCTCGGCAAGACGGAGCTGTTGCTCAGGTAGCCCGGTGATTTACCTTCACGTTCCTTTCTGCGGCAGTTTCTGCACCTACTGCGACTTCTATTCGGAAATATGCCGGGACGTCAGAGCGTTCAATGACTACGCCGATGCCGTCATCGCGGAGATCCGCGGACGTCGGGAGGAACTGTCAATGAATATGTCCGCGCAGAATGCGGTCAACACCCTTTACGTCGGAGGAGGCACCCCATCGGTGCTTCCTCTTGATGTTCTGTCCCGGATCGTCAAGGCTGTTTCCAAGACCGGCCGGACAGGACTCTTCGAAGAATTCACCATAGAGGTGAATCCAGAGGACATAGTGGAAAAAGGGGGTGAATATGTCCGCGGACTTCTCGGCCTTGGAGTGAACCGGGTCAGCATGGGCGTCCAGTCGTTCGATGACGGAATCCTCCGTTGGATGAACCGCCGTCATGACGCGCGGGGCGCCGTCGATGCTTTCCGGATTCTTCGCGGGTGCGGAGTCCGGAACATCGGCATGGACCTGATTTTCGGCCTTCCCATGCTGACGGACGAGATCTGGAGGGACACGATTGAAAAGGCTTTGGAACTTGCTCCGGAGCACATCTCGGCCTACCAGTTGTCAATAGAGGATGGAAGCGCTCTCGCCGGGATGCTTGCCGACGGGCGTTATGTCGAGGCTTCCGACGAGCAGTGCCGCCATCAGTACGACATCCTGTGCCGGGTTCTTAAGAGATCCGGCTACCGTCATTACGAGATCTCCAATTTCGCAAAGCCAGGCTTCGAGGCCGTCCACAACAGCGCCTATTGGCGCAGAGTTCCTTATGTCGGCCTCGGTCCCGGCGCCCACTCCCTGTCCGGCAACGTCCGCTCCTGGAACGGCCGGACGCTTCCCCGCAGGATTCCGGACGGGGATCTGACAACATATTCCAGAAGTTTTGAGACCCTTTCGCCGGAAGACATCCGGGTCGAGAGGCTGATGCTCTCCTTGCGCACCGACAAAGGCTTGGAAGCCACGGAATTATATTCATTGGCGGACTGCGCCGCCATCGCCTCCCTTCTGGATGCCGGTGCCCTGGAAAACTACGGCTCCCGGATCCGCATACCCGAAGACCGCCTCTTCACCTCCGACGGGATCCTCCGCGGGCTGATCTGACGCCCTTGTCCCTGCTCCGGATGCCACCTCAGATAACGCTTGCGGATCCAGGCATCCAAAAAGAGGTCATCGACTTGGTAGATGTCTCGGTAGCCCTGAAACAGGCCTGTTGAAAACTTTGTTAATTGAAAAAAAATCCTTACCTTTGCAGTCCGCAAAATAGTGCGGACTAATGTAAAATATTTATTTACAATTAATTAATCAAACCAATGCCTGGATTAATTGGAAAGAAAATCGGAATGACTTCCGTTTTCGGTGCTGATGGAAAGAATATTCCATGCACCGTCATCGAGGCTGGTCCGTGTGTTGTCACGCAACTGCGTACAGTAGAAAAAGACGGCTATGCCGCTGTACAGCTTGCCTATGACGAAATCAAGGAGATACACGCCAGCGCGCCTCTTATGGGCCACTTTAAAAAGGCAGGAACCACCCCTAAGCGCAAGCTTGTCGAATTTCCGGCAGACTTCAAGGGTGAGCTCAAGCTTGGAGACACCGTCTCCGTGACTGACATCGTGACAGATGATGTCAAGTACGTTGATGTTGTCGGTACTTCTAAAGGTCGCGGTTTCCAGGGTGTTGTTCACCGTCATCACTTCGCCGGCGTAGGCGGAGCGACCCACGGTCAGCACAACAGACTGCGTAAGCCTGGTTCCCTCGGAGCCTCGTCATGGCCTTCACGCGTGTTCCCGGGAATGCGCATGGGCGGCCACATGGGCAATGAAAGGGTCAAGGTCTTCAACCTTGAGATTGTCAAGGTCATCCCTGAGAACAATCTTCTCGTCATTAAGGGCTCCGTTCCTGGAGCCAAGGGTTCTTATCTTGCATTAGAGTTTTAGTTATGGAATTACCAGTATTGAAAATTGACGGATCGGAATCCGGAAAGAAGGTTGTTCTTGACGAGAAGGTGTTCGGTGTTGAGCCGAATGACCATGCAATCTATCTTGATGTCCTTCAGTACCTCGCCAACCAGCGTCAGGGTACCTCCAAGACAAAGGACCGCAGTGAGAACGCTCATTCCACCAAGAAGCTCGGTCGCCAGAAGGGCGGCGGTGGCGCGCGCCACGGCAGCTTGAAGTCCAACATCTTCGTTGGCGGTGGTCGTGTGTTCGGACCTAAGCCTCGTCTGTACAGATTCAAGCTTAACAAGAAGCTGAAGTCTCTCGCACGTTGCTCGGCTCTCACCTACAAGGCTCAGGAGAACGCTATCGTCTTCGTTGAGCCGTTCACCATGGAAGCTCCGAAGACAAAGGAACTCATGCGCATCCTTGACACTCTCAAGGCTGGACAGAGAAAGGTTCTCGTAGTGCTTCCTGAGAATTCGAGAAACATTTTCCTTTCATCACGTAACCTCCCTGAGGTGAAGGTCATCACTGTTGACGAAATCAACACCTACACCATCATGAACGCCAATTCAATGGTGATCGTTGACGGTGTTCAGGATGTTCTCGCAGCCAGGGTCAGGGTCAACCGTTAAAAGCGCAAAGAGATGGGAATTTTAATCAAGCCAATAGTAACCGAGAAGCTCACGGCCCAGACTGAGAAGTACAACCGTTACGGCTTCATCGTTGACAGGGAAGCCAACAAGCTTCAGATAAAGGCCGCTGTAGAGCAGTTCTACAATGTGACAGTGAAGGACGTCAACACCGTGAACTATCACGGAAAGAGAAAGTCCCGCTACAGCAAGTCCGGAATGCTCCGCGGCCGCGCCAATCACTACAAGAAGGCATACGTTACCCTTGCCGGTGATGACAAGATTGATTTCTACAGTAACATTTAAGGAGGGACAAGGCAATGGCAATCAGAAAATTCAAGCCGACTACTCCTGGTACCAGGAACAAGGCTATCAGTGCGTTTGACGAGATCACTGCCAAGAAGCCGTACAAGGCTTTGTTGGAACCTCTTAAGAGCACAGGCGGTAGAAACAACACCGGTCAGATGACCGTTCGCTATCGTGGCGGCGGACACAAGAGGATGTACCGTATCATCGATTTCCTCCGCACTAAGGACAACATCAAGGCTACTGTGAAGACCATCGAGTATGATCCGAACCGTAGTGCCCGCATCGCCCTCGTAGAGTACGAGGATGGTGTAAAGAAGTACATCATCGCTCCCGCCGGAATCAAGGTGGGACAGATCATAGAGTCAGGCTCCGGAGTCGCTCCAGAGCTTGGTAACTGCCTCCCTCTCGCGGAGATCCCTGTAGGTACGCTCGTCCACAACATCGAGCTCCGTCCGGGTCAGGGTGCCGCGATGGCCCGTTCCGCCGGTACATTCGCGCAGCTTGCGGCCCGTGAGGGCAAATACGCCATTCTTCGTCTGCCTTCGGGCGAGACCAGAATGGTGCTTGTGTCATGCCGCGCCACCGTTGGAACCGTTTCCAACACCGATCATAATCTTGAGTCTTCCGGAAAGGCCGGACGCAGCCGTTGGCTCGGACGCAGGCCTCACAACCGTGGAGTTGTCATGAACCCTGTAGATCACCCTATGGGTGGTGGTGAAGGTCGTGCTTCCGGAGGTCACCCTCGCTCACGCAAGGGTCTTCCTGCAAAGGGTTACAAGACACGTAATCCTAAGGCTGCTTCCAACAAGTTCATCATCGAGAGAAGAAAGAAGAAGTAATTAAACGGAATTAAACTTTAAGATTATGAGTCGTTCATTAAGAAAAGGTCCATACATCCAGGAAGCCCTGGAAAAGAGAATTCTTGCTATGAATGATGGTAGCAAGAAGAAGGAGGTCGTGAAGACCTGGTCCCGCGCCAGCATGATCTCTCCTGACTTTGTAGGCCACACTGTCGCAGTTCATAATGGAAACAAGTTCATTCCTGTTTACATCACTGAGAACATGGTGGGCCACAAACTCGGCGAATTCGCGCCGACCAGAACATTCAAAGGCCATTCGGGCAACAATAAGTAGTAATTATCAAAAGAGAATTCATTATGGGAGCTCGTAAAAGATTAATGGCTGAGAAGTTCAAGGAAGCCAAAAAGAATACGGCAATAGCCAAGCTGAATGATGTCCCTACATCTCCTCGCAAGATGCGTCTTGTCGCTGACACCGTGAGAGGTGTGGAGGTAAACCGTGCGATTGATCTTCTTCATTTCTCGAAGAGGCAGCCGTCCGTCCGTCTGGAGAAACTTCTCCGCAGCGCCATCGCCAACTGGGAAGCCAAGAATCCGGATCAGACGAAGGAGCTGGACAACGGCAACGTTTATGTCAAGACGATCATGGTGGGAGAAGGCCGTACGCTCAAGAGAATCCGTCCTTGCCCTCAGGGCCGCGCCGGAAGAATCCGCAAGCGTTCGAATCACGTCACCATCATTCTCGACGTCAAGAAACCAACAACAGTAGAGGAGAACAAGTAATATGGGACAGAAGACAAATCCTATTTCTAACAGAATCGGTATCACCCGTGGTTGGGACTCTAACTGGTGTGGTGGTAACTATGCTGAGAAGATCGCTGAGGATTATGAGATCCGCAAGTATCTGACCAACCGTCTTGCCAAGGCCAGCCTCTCCAAGATTGTCATCGAAAGGACTCTTAAATTCATCACCGTGACCATCCATGCCGCAAGGCCAGGATTCATCATCGGTAAAGGTGGAGCCGAGGTTGACAAACTCAAGGAAGAGCTTAAGAAGGTCACCAAGAAAGACGTCCAGATCAACATCTTCGAGGTTAAGAGGCCGGAGGTTGACGCCCACATCGTCGCTGACAGCATCGCCCGTCAGATCGAGGGCCGTGTTTCCTACAGAAGGGCCATCAAGATGGCGATCGCTTCAACCATGAGGGTCGGTGCCGAGGGCATCAAGATCCAGATCAGCGGCCGTGTCGGAGGCGCCGAAATGGCCAGAAGCGAGATGTTCAAGGAAGGCCGTACTCCTCTGCACACATTCCGTGCTGACATCGACTACGCTCTTGCTGTGGCAAGCACGAAGGTCGGAGCCCTAGGAATCAAGGTGTGGATCTGCAACGGCGAGCGTTACGGCAAGCAGGATCTTACTCCTAACACCGCAGCCGCAGCCAATGCCCAGGGTGGTTCACGTTCCTCACGCGGAGACCGTGGCGACCGCAGAGGCGGAGACCGTGGCGACCGTCGTGGACGCGGAGGACGTCGGGGCGACCGTCAGTCCAAGTAGGAACATTCCAACAAGAATAGATCGAGTGGCAGGGAAATCAATTCCTTGCCATTCTTTTTTTGTCCGTCGGCGAACTGTTAGAAGCTGTTTTGACATGATTCCCGAATTTTATCATGCGGAATTTTCTAAAAGAGACCGGCAACCGACAGCCTTTTGAACGATTTTGCGGAAAATGAGACTTGGCAAACATTTTATTGCGGGAAAATGATGTAAATTTGTTTTATCGAAAACATTAAATCATAATAACACTATGGGTGAATCCAGAAGAAGTTTTCTAAAGAAATCGGCGGCGGGACTGGCATTGTTCACGATCCTGCCGCGCAATGTGCTTGGATCTCTGGGCGGCAACAAGAAATTTGTCGCTCCGAGCGACCAGCTGACCCGAGGGATAATCGGCACCGGCGGAATCGGAATGAGCGATCTTCATTTCGTGAGTGATGAGCGCTGCCGCCTGGTTTCGGTCTGCGATGTGGACAGGAACCACCTTGACAATGCTTTGAAGAAAGGCGTGGAGAAGTTCGGCACAAAGCTTCAGGCCTACACGGACTGGAGGGATCTGGTTCACGATCCGAATGTGGACATCGTCCACATCGCCACCCCTTCGCACTGGCATGGAATCATGGCCGTTGAGTCCTGCAAGGCAGGGAAGGACATATTCTGTGAGAAACCTATGACAAGGACAATCGGGGAGGGGCAGAAGGTTGTCGAGGCTGTCCATAATTATGGAAGAGTTTTCCGCCTGGACACCTGGTTCCGTTTCAAGGACACTTTCTACGGCCTTGGAACCACGGTCAAGCCGCTCAAGAAGCTCGTGCAGAGCGGCCTCCTGGGCTGGCCTCTGACGGTCAGGATCTCCGGCGCTACCGGCTTCACCTGGAAATTCTATTGGACCGGCAAGGAAAACCTTGTGCCTCAGCCTGTTCCTGCCGAACTGGACTACGACATGTGGTTGGGTCCCGCTCCCTACAAGCCTTACAATCCTCATCGTGTGCACCAGACATTCCGCGGCTACTGGGACTATGAGTCCGGCGGTCTGGGAGACATGGGACAGCACTACATCGACCCTGTACAGTACATTCTCGGGAAAGATGACACCTTCCCTGTGAAGGTGGAGGTTGACGCTCCACAGCAGCATCCAGACGCTGTGGGAATCTGGCGGAGCGTCACCTACACCTACGCCGACGGCTGCAAGATCATCCTTGAGGGTGAAGGTTTCGAGAGCAAGGGCAAGGTGCCTTACATCGAGGGACCTGCCGGCAAGGTTTACAAAGGATTCGAGTGTACGATTCCTAACGTGATGGATGTCATCAACTCGCTTCCTGACCCGGAACCTCGCCACACGGATTTTCTGGAGTGCGTGAAGACACGTCAGAAATTCGCTTTGGCCGAGGATAACGGCCACCACAGCTGCACCATCGTCAACATGGGGGCGTGCGCTCTCAGGCTCGGACGAACTCTGAACTTCGATCCTGACAAGCAGGTCTTCATAGGCGATGATGCCGCCAATCAGCTCATCAACCAGCCGATGCGCGCCCCTTGGGGTTCAATGATTCTTTAATATATTCCCGAATATGAAGAAGTTAATTACATCCATACTATTCCTTGCGGCTGTTTTGACAATCAATGCCCAGGACGCAAGACAGAGAACAGTTGAAACCGTTGTCGCTGATGTGCTTGCGGCCATGCCGGCAAACAATGCGGCTGATTTCAACGCGCAGATCGCAGACCTTGCGGCAGCGGCTCCGGCCTCGGTGGTGGAGACAGCCAAAATGCTGAGGCCTGCCGGCGAGGGCGTGAGGAACAATCTTTATGAATATGCCCTCACAGGTCTTGCAAGTTACGCTTCGGCCAATCCGCAGTGCGTGGACAATGTCCGCGAAGGATTCGCTCAGGCCATAAAGACCACGGCGGACAGCAACAACAAGGCGCTCCTGCTGAATCTGCTGCGTCAGATCGCAAAACCTGCGGATGCTCAGTTATTTAAGGAATATGTCAGCGACCCTGCTCTCGCCTCCGCGGCCGTTGGGGCTCTCGTGGACATTCCGGGGACGGAGGATTTGATTCTTGACCTTGTGAAGGAAGGCGCGGCTGACAGGAAGTTGCTGGCTGCCGCAGCGGCCGAGAAAGGCATTACCGCTGCGGAACCGTACATTCAGGGATGGGTCATCCCGTCCGTCCAGAGTTCAGACAAGGGCGACAACGCCTTCCTCTCAGCTCTCGCTGCCATCGGCTCCGAGTCTTCCCTGAATATTCTTAAAGAGAATTCGACCCCGGAGTATGCCGCTCTGGCCGTGAGACTTGCCGACGGCTCCAAGAGCAAGGCGGTGGCGAAGGCCGCGAAGGCTTTGATGGCCTCCGAGGTGTCCGCCTACAAGTCAGCCGGTGCGCTTGCACAGATGAGGAACGATCCTGCCAAGGCTTTGAAAGTCGTGTCAGCCGCTTTGAAGAGCGATGACATCAAGTACAGGAACTCCGTGATCGAAAACGCGACTTCGATCCTTGGCGCGGACAATCTCGTTCCGCTTTTCACAAAGAACTTTGCGAAACTGTCCTCCCCTGTCAAGGTGGATGTCCTTAACTGGTTTGGCGACAACAAGGTCGCCTCTGTGTCAGACATCGTGCTGGGTTCATTCTCTGAAAGTGGCGAGATCACTGCCGCCGCCATCGCAGCCGCCGGTAAGATCGGAGGTGACAAGGCCGCTAAGGCTCTCGTGGGACAGCTTGGCGGAGAGAATGATTCTGCCGCGCTTACCGCTCTCAAATCATTCAGGGGAGACTTACAGAACGATCTTCTCGCTGCTCTTGACGGTGCCAAGGACAACAAGACCCTTGGCAGCGTCCTCAGCCTTGTGATGGCCGGAAGGATGACCGCAGCGGCTCCGAAGGTGTATTCATTGATCGAGTCGAAGGATGCCGAGGCTGCGTCTCTCGCCAGGCTTGCGCTTGCCGACATTGCCGGCGTCCAGGACATTGACAAAGTGGGAGCTTTGCTTGACAATACTTCTTCGGCAGAGGATCTTGCCGCATTGCAGAAGGCTTTGATAGCCGCTGTGCACACGCTCGCTCCGGATGAGCAGTATGCCAAGGTGGGCGCTTTGATGAAGAAGTCGAAGAACGTCTCCGCATATTATCCCGTCCTTGCCGCCACCGGCACGGACGAGGCTGTCCACGACCTCGCCGCCGCCTGCGAGTCCGGTGACAAGTCCGCGTTTGCTTCTTTGCTCGCAATCGACAATTTCAAGGCGGCTCCGGTTCTTGCCAGGATCGCCGGGTTGGATGCAAGTCTTGCGGACAAGGCTGTGAAGAGGTATTCCTCTCTTGTCTCGCAGTACGAGACCGACATCGACAGGAAGCGCATGGATTTCGCCAAGGCTCTTGAACTTGCGCAGTCTCCGGCCGTGAAGAGATCCATTCTTGGGTCTCTTGCTTCCGTGCCTACGATGAAGGCGTTCCTGCTTGCCGGCAAGTATTTGGATGACAGCGATCAGGGTGTAAGACACACGGCCGCTGAATGCGTCAGGACAATCGCCTCAAAAACACAGGAGGAGATCAACTATGCCGACCTCAAGTCCAATCTCGACAAGGCTGTCGCGATCTTCAAGGCCGCCGGCGGCGCCGATGACGGCTACGCTGTCGATGAGATCGGCAAAATCCTCAGCGAGGCCGAGCCTTCTCCGGTCTCGCAGCTGACCGAGGAGGAAAAGAGACAGGAATCCTTACACTGTTGACCACAGGAATCATCCGGGGATGTTCAACAAGAAAGGTTACATCTCATTCTGCGGCCACGGCGAGGGTCTGAAGATCCGCAATGTCCGCATCCTTGACCTCGGGGACAAGAAATAGTTGAAAGTAAGCTCCGAATTGACAGAAATCAGGTAATAATACTGACATAATAAGAACAGGAAGCCTCCAACCTGAATTTTGCACGTTACCAAAATTCAGGTTGGAGGCTTCCTTGTTCTTTGTGCTGCCTGGTGGATTGGTGTGGCTGAAGAAGTGGTTGCGTCTGTTACAGATCCACAGAATGGGTGAGTTTGCCATCGGTGTCGTAGATCCTGACGGCGATTTTCCGGGCGCTTACCGTGATTTCCATCCGTTGCCACTGGCCGTTGGTGATGACCGGGAAGGATGCGTCGGTCGAGCCGGCTTCCCTGAAGGAATATTTATGTACGTGTCCGCTGAGCATCAGATCGACTCCGGCGTTGTTCAGGACAGGCAGGAACTTCTGCGAGATGTTCAGATTGCCGTGCCATGCGCCCTTGACCTGCGGAGGAATGTGGCAGAACGCGATCCGTTTTTCGGCGTTCTTCCAGTCGTCGCTTTCGACAACGCTTTTGAGCCACTCCGCCTCATGGTTGAGGTATGGCTCGGAGCAGAGCCTGCCTTGGTTCTCGATGTCGCTGTCCACCTTGTCCTCTCCGCAGTCCATCACCAGGAAGAAGAACTTGCCATACTTGAACATGTAGTAGGGGCCGTGTTCCGGGAAGTCGAAATATTCAGAGATCCTGAGGGCCTCCTTGCCTCTGTACTCGTGGTTGCCGCGGGCCATGAAGAGGGGAGTCTCATCCGCGAACAGGTCACTGGCAGGCTTGAGATAGTGCCTGATGATCTTGTCGCTGTACGCAAGATCCGAGGTCATGTCCCCGTTGAACAGGACAAAGTCGAACTCTTTGTTCCTTCCCTTGTCGGCGAAGAGTCTGCGCAGAAGGGAGTCCTGAGCGTGCACGTCGTTGACAACGGCGAACTTGACCTCGTCGTAGTTTTCCTTCAGGGTCTTGACCTTCGGCAGATCGACCTTGTAGGCCGCCGCTCCGGAACTTTTGCCATAGACAGGATTAAAGTTGTTCTGATAGTCCTGCACCGCCGTCATCATCACCCTGTAGCGGTAGCTGGTGCCGGGTTCAAGCCCGTCCACCGTCACCTTGTGGATCCTGCCGATCGGCTTCAGGCCGTGGCCGCGCATGTCGTAGTGCTTCGGCCTTTCCTTGTAGTAGAAATTCTCCTCGTTGTCAGGAGCGGTCTCCACCCAGCCCACAGCATCTACATCCGTGATCCACATCACCGTGAAGCTGTCCGTTGTCACATTCTGAAGATAAGGTCCGCAAACGATCTTCGCGCTGACCACCGACCCGTTCTGCGCCCATGCAAAGAACGGCAGTGTCGTCAGAACCATGATTAAAAGGTACTTTTTCATATTCTTGAATCTTAATTATTTGTCTGAATTTTAGAAGCCGTTTAAATTTTTTGTTCAGTTATTTTGAGACAGATTCTTAATCGTTACGCTATTTCTCTCCGGTGTACATACGGCAGATGCCGAGGGTGAGGGCTTTGTGGGTGACGGAGCGGAAACCGGCGGAACGCATAGTTGCGGTGAATGCCTTTTTGCCGGGGAAAGCGGCTACGGAGGCGGGGAGGTAGGCGTAGGCGGCCTTGTCTCCGGAGATTTTCCCGCCGATCTTCGGGAGGATGTGGAGGAAGTAGAGGTCGTAGAACCAGCGGATGACAGGGTTCTTTGGGCGGGACAGCTCAAGGATCACGAGACGGCCGCCGGGTTTGAGGACACGCAGCATCTCGCTAAGACCTTTCGGCCTGTCCTCAAAGTTTCTGATGCCGAAGGCTATGGTGACTCTGTCGAAGGTGTTGTCGGGGAAGCGCAGCGCCTCGCCGTCACCTTCCTCGATGGAGATCATCCCGTTCAGTCCTGCCTTGCGGACCTTCTCACGCATCACGGCCAGCATTCCTTCTGAGAGATCCACTCCGGTGACGCGGCCTCCGGTGGATCGGCTCAGAGCCTTGGCGATGGCGATCGAGAAGTCCCCGGTCCCGCAGGCCAGGTCCAGAACCTGTACCGGAGCCGGAGCGTCCACGATCCGTTTCAGCGCCCTCTTCCTCCAGATCTTGTCGATGTCCAGTGAAAGTATGTGGTTCAGGGAGTCGTAGTCGCCGGCGATGCTGTCGAACATATTCCTGACTTTTGACTTTGTCGGCATATTCTTAGAAAATTAGAAATCCCGCTCCGGTGAGGATGGAGAGGAGGAATGTTGAGATCACGAGAATCGGCAGCATAGGGTCGAGCGCCCGCTCGCTCAGAGTCCATGCACCATGCAGGTGTTTGATGTACAGCGGAAGAGTGATGATGAACATGAGATGTCCCGGTGCGAAGTCATAGACCGCACAGAAAGTGAGCAGCAGCATCCAGCCCAGGACGATGAGGACTGTCTGGTAGATTCTCGCCCCGCTCATCCCGAGTCTTATCGCCACGGTCACCCGATTGACGGCATCTGTCTTCATGTCCCTTATGTTGTTGATGTTCAGAACTCCTACGCTGAAGCAACCGATGGCGGAGGCAGGAAGCAGCATAAGAGGCGATGGCAGTTCCCGAGCCGCGACATAATAGCTTCCAAGCACCGACACGAGGCCGAAGAATATGAACACGGACACATCGCCCAGACCCCTGTACCCGTAAGGGTTCTTTCCGAGGGTGTACTTCATCGCTCCCACAATCGCCGCCGCTCCAAGCGCTTCCAGACAGAGTGACTCTGTTTTGAATATGCTCCCGAAAGAAACCAGGATCATCGCAAGACCACAGACGACGCAGAGGACGATGAACACTCCGATGAGCCGCTTGATGTCCCCTATGGTAAGTTCCCCGCTGCCAAGTGCGTACTGAGGACCCTGACGGTCAGCCGAATCCGTTCCGCTAAGCGTGTCACCGAGCTCGTTGGACAGATTGGAGAGGATCTGCAGACAGACGGTCGTGAGGAAGATCAGCAGCGCGGTCCACGGACTGACATTGACATTGTCCGCCGCAAGCGCCACTCCGAGGATCACACCGGCCAGAGACAAAGGAAGAGTCCTCAACCTCATTGATTTCACACAGGCTTTCAAGTTCATTTTCTGATAATTATTCGATTCAGTACGCAAAGGTACTCATATTCCCGAAAATATTCATAACTTTACAACCTGTGCCGGGACTGTTGAGCCGCGCGGGCTTTATTCCATGCATGAGAGGGGACAAATCATTAATATATTTACGAATATGAAACACAAATCATTCATTCTGGCGGCTCTGGCTGCTGTCGCTGCTGTGGCCTGCGGGCCTAAGGTCTCTGACAAAACTGCCGTCGAGGGCTCGTTCGAGGCGGACGCCCCACAGGAGATCAACATCAAGATCAAGAACCTGGCCATCGACACCACCGTTGCCGTCACTGACGGAAAGTTCGCGGTTGAGCTTCCTGTTGACAGAACAGCTTTGGCGAATGTCACTCTGGGAAGTGTCCGGGCTCAGTTTATTCCGGACGGTACACCTCTTGCGATCACGGTAAAGGAAGACGGGACTGTCAAGATCGTCTCAAAGGCCCCGTCTGTCTCTGTTCAGGAGAAGTACAGCGCCTACAATGATGCAATGGAGGAGTTGGGCAGAGAGACCATGGACAAGCTTGACTCACTTGGAGAAGAGGCTGAGGATTCCGTCAAGAACGCCGTCTATCACGATTACCAGGCCGCAGCCGCCGATCTTCACGAAAAGGTGTTCGAAGAGAACAAGGACAACATCGTCGGAGCCTATGCGCTCAGGTCCCTGCAGTATGAGCTCGAACTCGCGCAGGTGGATTCGATGCTTAACCTTCTGGATCCGTCCCTCGCCGAGACGCAGGTGGTCTCAACTATGAGGAAGGCGGTCAATGCCAAGAAGAACACGGCGGAAGGGCAGATGTTCACCGATTTCGACATCAACGGCGTGAAGCTTTCTGATTATGTCGGCAAGGGCAAGTACGTCCTCGTTGATTTCTGGGCTTCATGGTGCGGCCCTTGCAAGAGAGAGATTCCTAACATCAAGAATGTTTACACCAAGTACGCCGGAAAGGATTTCGATGTGCTCAGCGTCGCGGTCTGGGATCAGCCTCAGGCTTCCATTGACACAGCCAAAGCCTACGGAGTGAACTGGAACGAGATCATCGACGCCCAGACGATCCCTACCGACCTCTACGGCATTCAGGGCATTCCTCACATCATACTCTTCGGACCTGACGGAACCATCCTCAAGCGGGATCTTCGTGGCGAGGGCATCGAGGAGGAGGTCGCCAAATACGTGGCCGCCAAGAAATAAAAGTCTGCCAGATTAAAACATAAACAGCCGCAGAACTTTCAGAGTCCGCATTTTGGCCGACAAGAATCTTACAGTCAGGGAGAAGATCGCCCTGTTTCCACATTCCCCGGGGGTCTATCGTTACTACGACGCCTCGGGGAAGGTGATTTATGTGGGCAAGGCAAAGGATCTGCACAAGAGGGTGGCGCAGTACTTCGTGCCGCCGGAGAGGCTGAACATCAAGACAAGAATCCTGGTCTCCAAGATAGCCGACGCTCAGTTCTCCGTTGTGGACACCGAAGCTGACGCGCTTCTGTTGGAGAACAACCTCATCAAGCAGTACAAGCCTCACTACAACATCCTGCTGAAGGATTCCAAGACCTACCCGTGGATCGTCATCACCGACGACGAGTTCCCTAAGGTCTGTCTCACCCGCCGTGTGGACAGGAAAAACGGCACCTATTTCGGGCCGTACAGTTCGGTCTCGCACGCCAACTACCTTCTGGAGTTCTTCCGCAAGAACTACCCTCTGCGCTCCTGCAACCTTAAGATCACCGGTGAGGCCATCCTCCGCGGCAAGTTCCGCCCGTGCCTGGACTTTCACATAGGCCGCTGCAAAGGGTGCTGCGTGGGTGCGGTCAGCAAGGAGGAATATTCCTCCTGGATCACCGAGATCACACGTCTGCTGAAAGGCGGCGTGAACGAGATCATCCGTGAATATGAAGCCGGGATGAAACGTGCGGCATCCGAACTTCGCTTTGAGGAGGCGCAGGTCTGCAAGAACCGGATCGAGTCGCTGAGGAAGCACTACTCGCATTCGATAATCTCTTCCGCCGCGGACACTTCCTGCGATGTCTTCTCTCTGGTCTTTGACGGTCAGGAGGCTTTCGGGAACTTTTTAAGGGTTCGCGGTGGGGCGGTCATCCAGTCTCTGAATCTTGGCTTCAGGATGAACATCGAGGAGGAACAGGCCTCGGTTCTCAGCACATTCGTCGCCGAGATCGAGTCCAAGTTCGGAGTCCTGGCCAAGGAGGTCATCGTGCCGTTCAAGCCGGACGTTGAGATTGACGGCATCGAGTTCCGCATTCCTGCGCGCGGCGACAAACTGTCCCTTTTGGAGTTAAGCGTCAAGAACGCCAGGGAGTATCTTTTCAACTCCATCAGGCAGAGGGAACACACCGATCCCGACGAGTATCGCCGCATGGTCCTGGAAGATCTGCGCAAGGCCTTGGGAATGAAGGAACTTCCTGTCCACATCGAGTGCTTTGACAACTCCAACATCCAGGGAACCAACCCTGTGGCCTCATGTGTGGTTTTCCGTGACGGTGTCCCGTCCAGGAAAGACTACCGCAAGTTCAAGATCAAGACTGTGATCGGCGCCAATGACTTCGCCTCGATGAAAGAGGTGGTCAACCGCCGTTATTCCAGGATGCTGGAGGAGGCTCCGGACGATCTTCCGCAACTCGTCGTGATCGATGGCGGCGAAGGTCAGCTGGAGTTCGCCCGTCAGGCTCTCGCCGAGTTGGGGCTGATGGACCGGCTGACGGTCATCGGTCTTGCCAAACGCATGGAGCTGGTGATCAGGGTGAACGATCCCTATCCTCTGTTCCTGGACCGCAACTCCCAGGCGTTGAAAGTCCTGATGCACATCCGTGACGAAGCCCACCGTTTCGGAATCACGTTCCACCGCAGCCTTCGAAGCAAAGCCCAGATCCAGAGTGCTTTAAGAGAGATCAAGGGGGTCGGGGAACAGACCGAGAGACGTCTCCTCATGCACTATGGCTCCGTCGCCCGCATCGCTGCCGCCTCTTTAGAAGATCTTTCCAAACTCGTCTCTCCGTCCCTCGCCGCCGGGATTCTCAAGGCTCTCAACCGATAGTGTTTTTACTTCTGAACCTGTCATAGAGCCTGCCGAAGCGGCCGAGGTGAGTTGACCTGCATTTTGCGGGAACCGGCTTTTTGGGTATATTTGTTTGAATATTCATTAGAAAAGAGTAATTATTTCAAAACAGCTTCTTAATATTACAGAGATGAGGAAAATTCTGGTGATGGTGGCGGCGTTCTGTGCCGCTGGATTCGGGGCTTGGGCCCAGGATGATGAGAATTCTGGACTGGAATGCACGAGCATCGTGGTCGGAAGGCTGGCGAGCACTGACGGGTCGGTGATGACCTCGCACACATGTGACGGCACATCACACACTTGGGTGAGCATCGTTCCGGCGAAGGATCACAAGCCGGGATCGACCACTCCGATCCGCAAGAACTGGCGCAAGACAAAGTTCGTGACAGACACCGCGGGAATCAAGGTTGTGGGAGAGATTCCGCAGGTCGCGCACACCTATTCCTACGTCAACACCGGCTACCCGTCGCTGAATGAGAAGCAGGTGGGCATCGGCGAGACGACGTTCACCGGGCCGGACACCCTTATCAACAAGGAAGCGCCGCTGCTCATCGAGGAACTCTGCCGCCTGGCGCTGGAGCGCGCCGCCACAGCCAGGGAGGCCGTCAGATTGATGGGTGCTTTGGCTGAGGAATATGGCTACGGCGATGGTGGCGAGTGCCTTACGGTCTCCGATCCGAAAGAGGTCTGGCAGTTTGAGATTGTGGGTGTGGGCAAGCATAAACTCGGTGCGGCATGGGCGGCTCAGAGGATTCCTGACGAGCACGTCGGGATTTCCGCCAATATCCCGAGAATAGGGAAGATTGACCGTTCCGACACGGAGAATTTCATGGCTTCCGACAATCTGGAGCAGGTTGCGATCGACAACGGCCTTTGGGACGGGAAAGGGGATTTCGTGTTCTGGAAGGTCATTGTCTGCTCCTATGCCCAGGGCAGGAACTATCGCGAGAGGGAGTTCAGAGTCTTTGATCTGCTGGCTCCGTCGCTCGGTCTGAAATACGGGGTTGATGAGATTCCGTTCTCCGTCAAGCCGGATTCCTTGGTGGATGTAAGAAAGGTGATGGCGTTGCTCCGGGACACTTACGAGGGTACGGAATGGGACATGTGCAAGAACTGGACAATCGATGTGCCCGAGAAAGGCGGTGTTCCCGCCCATAAGGAGATGAGTCCTCTGGCGAATCCCTGGCTGACCACCACGACGCGCAACACGCTGAACAGCATCGCCCCGGGAGTGATTGACTTCAAGAGAACCCTTGCCGTGGCCTGGTGCTCGTACTCGACTGTCATCCAGAGCCGCTCATGGTTGCCGGACGGCATCGGCGGGGTCTGCTGGTACGCCGTTGACAACCCGGCGCAGAGTCCTCGCATCCCGATTTTCTGCGGAAGCACGAAGCTGCCGGATGCCTTTGAAAAGTGCGGGCAGAAGGAATATTACCCGAACAGTGTACTGTGGGAGTTCCGTCGGGCCAACAAACTGGCGACCCTGTCGTGGCAAAAGACCAAGAAGAAGTTTACTGACAATGTGTTGGAGATGGAGAAGGTGGCGTTCGACGGATTGCCGGAACTTGAGGCTGAATATTCAAAAGCTTCCGTGAAGAAGAGAGCGAAGCTTCTGAACGCCTACACCGCCGAGGTTCACGACCGTTGTGCCGCTAGGTGGAAAGAACTTGAGGCGAAATACTGGTCGATGTTCGGCAGGGGATTTTAGAAGATGGTGAACCGTCTTCCAAAGCCCCATTCTACCCCCCCCCCAGTCTCTTCGTGACAGCCCCTGAGGGACACGGGGAAAGGTTTCCCCGAAACCCCTTCTGTCGCTTCGCTCCTAACTCTGTACTTTGTGGTGTGCGTTGTTTAAATTCTTTAATATGAAGAAAATAATAGCGTTTCTTTTTGCGGTGTCGTTCATGGTGCCTGTCAGGGCGCAGGAGTGTTGCTGCTGCTCGGAGGAGTCCAGGCCGAAATATGTTGCGTTGTCCTTTGATGACGGGCCGAGCCTTAAGTTCACTCCGATGATGCTGGACGTGCTGGAGGAGAATGACGTGAAAGCTTCGTTCTTCCTGATCGGCCAGAACATTAATGATGAGACCGCCCCGATCATCCGCCGCATGGTCCGGATGGGCTGCGATGTAGAGAACCATACATATTCACATCCTAACCTCACGCAGATCGCTGACACTCAGATTCTTGAGGAGGTCGCCAAGACTGATTCGCTGATTGAGGCCTATGCAGGAGTAAAGCCTGAATACCTCCGTCCTCCGTTCACTGCGCACAACGCACATGTAGCCGGGCTCATCAACGAAAAGATATTCATCGCTGGTCTGAGCTGTCAGGATTGGAGGACCGAGATGCCCGTTGAGGGCCGCGTGACAAAGACCCTTGACCGTGTCGAGGACGGCCGCATCCTCTTGTTCCATGACACGAACGAGCGCACCGTCGAGGCGATGAAGACCCTGATCCCCGAACTCAAGGCCAGAGGCTACGAAGTAGTCTCCGTTCCCGAACTCTTCCGCCTCTCCGGCCACACTCCCGCCTACAACTCCCCAAAGATGTACGGCCGGGCCTATTAGTTCCTATGTTGTACGGATCACTTGCGGAGCTGAAGATTTCTATGGCAGAGCTGGTTCAGGGATAAGGAGGCCTTCATCGGGGATGTTGTCTTGCTTGAGGAACATCACATAGTAGATGGGGAGGTGGGTGATGCCGTGCTCCTCATGGACAGTTTGTTCGTTGCTTAGGACGATGGCGTGCTTGATATGGTAGTCCGGAGTGTTGAGGAATGAGTCCAGGGCGCTGTGGACTTTATAATTCTTGCCGGATTTCACTTCAATCGGGAGAACCGTGAGGTTGTCGTAGTCGTCAATCAGGAAATCAACCTCGCCACGCTGCTTGTTGTCGTAGTAGTGTAGGGTGAAGCCGTGGGCGTGGAGTTCCTGCGCCACTTCATCAGAATAGTCGCTGAACTGTTTGTGGCCGGCGGTCTGCTCGATGTTCTTCACGATGAGGCGCTTCTTCTTGTTCTCCATATTGGAGGTGGAATCATATCATAGATCTTGCGGATGACCAACTTTTTCTCATCGTCGTATTGTGATGCTTCCAATTTGTACAAATCGTGGATGTCACGCTGGATTTTCCGGACTTGGGCTATGTTCCGGTTTTCTATGAACTTGTTGATGGCGTCCGGCATTCCTCCGACCAAAAGATAGATCTTGAACTGCTGGAGCATATAGTTGTGCAGGGAATCGTTCAAGGACTTTCTGTCGTTGAAATATTCCCGCATCCCGTCAATAGTGTCCTGCCCGCATCCCATCGCCAGAAGAAACTCCTCGAAATCAAGAGGGTACATCTGTTCGATGTCTATGCTGCCGATAGGGACTGAAGGGGTTTGAGCCAAAGCCACACCTAATTCCGAACCGCTGGCGATGTACCTGTATCTGCCGTCCTCGTTCAGGAATTTGAGCATCGTTATCAGGTGCGGATAACGTTGAATCTCATCAAGAAAGACAATCGTGTTGTCCCGGCCGCCCAATTTGTTCCCGGCAATCGCTCCCAATTGCAGGAAAAACTCCTCCAAGCTGCGGACGGACGCGAATATTCCGGGACCTTCCTTGTCTGCCTTCAGGTTTATCTCCACATAGTTCTTGAAAAGTTTGTTGCCGATGTACCTTATCAGGTACGATTTACCTATCTGCCGGGCACCATTGACGAGCATTATCTTATTAGGTTCGTTCTGGAGGAATTCTTCCAGATGGGATGCGAGTTTTCTATATAGATATAAACTTCTCTTTTAATTGTCTGTGAATATACGATAAATCAATCGAATAACAAATGCTATCAGGAATAATTCCGAGTTTGGGAAGGGTGAAATCGGGACTTTTTCTGAGTTTTTAACCATTAAAATCGGGAATTATTCCAATTTTTCAAGGGTGGTCGGAGGGGGCGGCTTTGTGGGGATAGGGTTTTTCGGTATCTTTGTGTGACAGAAAAATTGACTTGCTGCCATGGCTTTCGTTCATCTTCACGTCCACACGCAATACTCGATTCTTGACGGTTTCTCTTCGATCTCGACCTTGTTCGACAGGGCAGAGGAGATGGGGATGCCGGCGCTGGCCATCACGGATCACGGCAACATGTACGGAGTCAAGGAGTTCTTCAAGTTCGCGGACAAGCATGTGGACAAGGCCACGGGGCATTTCAAGGTCAAGCCGATCATCGGGTGCGAGGTCTATGTGACCCGTCACTACGACCCGAAACTCAAGGACAGCGAACACAGGGCCTATTACCACCTCATCCTGCTGGCCAAGAACTTCGATGGGTACAGGAACCTGATGAAGATTGTCTCACAAGGACACATCGAGGGCCTTTACTACGGCAAGCCGAGAGTCTCGCACGAGATCATCGAGAAGTACCACGAGAACTTGATCTGCTGCTCCGCATGCCTTGCGGGCGAGATCCCCAAGAACATCGTGGCCGGAAAGATTGACGAGGCGAGGAAGGCGATAGAGTGGCACAAGAGCGTGTTCGGCGATGACTACTACCTTGAGGTGATGCTCCATAAGACGGAGGTTCCGGGCCTCTCGCTGGAGGTTTACGAGGAACAGAAGATCAGCAATGAGGGAATATTCCGGCTCGCCGCCGAGACGGGTGTCAAGGTCGTCGCCACGAACGATGTCCACTTCGTCAACAAGGAGGACGGTCCGGCGCACGACCACCTCATCTGCCTGAACACCGGCAAGAAGATCGACGAGGAACCCCGTCTGCACTACACCCAGCAGGAGTACCTCAAGAGCGAGGAGGAGATGGCGGCCCTGTTTCCCGGCCATCCGGAAGTGCTGGAGAACACCCTTGAGATAGCCTCCAAGGTAGAGGAGTACCGGATCGACCGCGACCACGTGCTCCCGAAGTATCAGATTGACCAGGCCTTCCTCGACGACCTGGACAGTTACCTGGAACTCTACAAGGATGTCATCGAGGTCGGAAAGTGCGACAAGAAAGGCAATTACCGGGGCGACGAGTTCTGCAGGTCCGTGGCATATCTCTGCCACATAACCTACGAGGGAGCCAAGAAACGCTACGGCGAAACCTTGAACGAGGAACAGTCCGAAAGAATAGACTTCGAGCTCAAGACCATCTGCAGGATGGGTTTCCCGGACTACTTCCTGATCGTGCAGGACTACATCGCGGCCTCAAGGGCTAAGGGAAGCATGGTCGGCCCCGGACGTGGCTCCGCCGCGGGTTCCGTTGTGGCCTACTGTCTTGGAATCACAAACTTGGATCCTATCAAGTACCAGCTCCTGTTCGAGCGTTTCCTGAATCCGGACCGGATCTCCATGCCGGACATCGACGTGGATTTCGAGGATCTGCCTCTGGCGCATAAATATGTCGAGGATTCCTACGGCAAGGATCACGTCTCCCGCGTGATAACCTTCGGCACGATGCTCGCCAAGGGTGCCATCAAGGATGTGGCGCGGATCCACGACCTGCCGATCGACGAGTCCAACCGGCTTTCCGGAATGGTCCCTGACCGCCTGAGCGAGAAGGTGGAGAAGGAGTATCTCTTCAATCCGGAACTGGATGACCTCAAGCCGGGATTCAAGGTCGTGGAAAAGGTTGTCGAAGTTGATGACCCCGACAATCCGGGACAGAAGAAGACCGTGAGAAAGACTTTCCAGAAAGGGCCGGAAGACACGGATGTCAAGATCACCCTGAAGAACTGCTACCGTCTCGTGCCGGAGTTCAAGGAGGAACTGGAGAATGGCACGGAGCAGGTGAAAGAGGTTCTGAAATACGCTCAGAAGTTGGAGGGCTGCATCCGTCAGGTCGGGATGCACGCCTGTGCCACGATCATCGGACGGGGAAATCTGACCGATTATATTCCCATCTGCCTTTCGATGGACAAGGATTCCGGCCAGTACGTCTGGACTTCGCAGTATGACGGCCACTACATCGAGGAGGTCGGGATGCTCAAGATGGACTTCCTCGGACTGAATACCCTGTCCATCATCCACAAATGTCTGGACAACATCAAATTGCGCTTCGGGACGGACATCGACATCGAGGCGATTCCGATTGATGACAAGCCGACCTACGAACTCTACGGCCACGGCGACACGGACAGCGTCTTCCAGTTTGAGTCCGAGGGCATGAAGACCTGGCTCCAGAGGCTGCATCCGGAGCGTTTCGAGGATCTCATCGCGATGAACGCCCTCTACCGGCCGGGTCCTATGGACTACATTCCGGACTTCGTTGACAGAAAACTCGGCCTGAAGCCTATTGAATATGACCTCCCGGAGATGGAGGAGTTCCTCAAGGACACCTACGGCGTGACGGTCTATCAGGAGCAGGTGATGCTTCTTTCCCAAAAGCTGGCTGGCTTCACGAAAGGTCAGGCGGACAAGCTCCGCAAGGCGATGGGCAAGAAGCAGATCGCCATCCTGAACGAGCTCAAGGACAAGTTCATGGAGGGAGGCAAGGCCAACGGCCATCCGGAGAAGATACTGGACAAGATCTGGAAGGACTGGGAGAAGTTCGCCCAGTACGCATTCAACAAGTCCCACGCCACCTGCTATGCCTGGGTGTCTTACCAGACCGGCTGGCTCAAATGCCACTACCCGGCCGAGTTCTTCGCCGCCAACCTCTCCTGCAACCTGTCGAACATGCCGGAGATCAAGAAGATTCTTTCTGACTGCAAGGCTCACAAGATCAAGGTCCTGAATCCGGATGTCAACGAGTCGTACACTCACTTCACCGTCAACAAGGACGGCAACATCCGTTTCGGTCTGAAAGGGATCAAGAGCTTCGGTTCCAACGTCGCTGAGGCGATCATCGCGGACAGGACCGCAGGCGGGATCTACTCCGACATATTCGATTTCGTCGAGAGACTTGGCAACTCGCTGGGAAGGAAGGCGATAGAGTGTCTGGTGTGTTCAGGAGGCTTCGATTCGTTAGGCATCCGCCGCAGACAGTTCTTCCTGCCTTGCCGCGGCGGCAACCTGTTCATCGATGAGCTTGCGAGATATTCCAGCCTTTACAGTCAGGATGTCGTCGATGCCGCCGCTTCGCTTTTCGGCGAGGCCGAGGAGATGAAGCCTGTGCGTCCGGAAATCCCGGAGATGACCGGCCCCGACGATGACTTCGAGTGGCTCCAGAAGGAGAAGGAATATGTCGGGATGTACATTTCTTCCCATCCTCTGGATAAGTATGCCTTTGAGATAGAGAGTTTTACGAACTGTGAGCTTGCGAATCTGAACAAGTTGGTGGCGGAGTGCGAGGCCTCAAAGAAGAAGATGAAGGTTGCGGTGGCCGGTCTGGTGACCGAATGCGGCACCCTTATCACGAAGACCGGGAAGCCATATTCAAAGACGAAACTGGAGGATTACAGCGGAGCCTACGAACTGACTCTGTTCGGCCGCGACCACGAGGCTTTCATGAGTTACATGAAGCCGCACGAGAATCTTTACATCGAAGGAGACATCGAGGAGAAATACTTCATCAAACCTGAGGAGCGCGCCCAGGGCAAGACGTCGCCTTATGCTTTCAGGGTGAAGAAGATAATGCTTCTCGGCAACGTCAACGAGACGATGCTGAGCGCTTTCTCCATCAGCGTGACCACCCCGATGCTGACCGGGAGGTTCCGCAAGGATCTTGTGTCTCTTGTCCAGGCGAACCGGGGTACGGTTCCTCTCAAGATGTCCCTTTACGACCCACAGACCAAGTACAGGATAGAATTCCATTCCACCAAATACAAGGTGGCCGTCACCACCGAGTTCGTCTCCGCCCTGAAGATCCTCGGAGTCCAGTGCGCTCCCGTAAGAAAGTAGCATATTCTTGTGTGATTTTCATTATATTTGCGAAAATCGGATGTTATGAAAGGTGATTCATTATTGGCGTTTGTCATGGGAGCGGCTGCCGGGCTGACACTTGGATTGTTGTTCGCTCCTGACAAGGGTGAGGAGACACGCAGGAAATTGAAAGAGACTGTCGGTGATGCCGCTGACTCGGCGAGGGTGCGCGCAAGGCTTGCGAGGGTTGAACTGGATGACCTGAAGGCGGAGCTGCGGGATCAGGCGGAGGACTTGAAGGAGGATGTAAGAATGAGGATTCTGGAGCGTTTGGAAAAACTCGAGAGCGCAATCCAGAAGAACATTGAATATTCCGAAAGACAGTCTGAAAACGCTTGACGATGAGTGAGTTCACAAAACCTGTCGAGGATCTTGGCAAGAATGCGGCGGATTATGTCGAGGCCAGGATCGATGATCTTAAGTTGAGGACGGCCAAAGGCCTTTCCCTGATGCTTGGCAAGCTGCTGTATGTGCTGCTTGTCCTTTTTATCGTGTCTGTCATCCTGACCGCTCTCGCTATCGGTGGAGTGATGTGGATCGGGGAACTGATCGGCAGTTACGCCGCCGGAGCGGGGATTGTGGCCGCAGTGTTCGCAGCAATCCTGGCGATTGTCATCCTGCTGAGAAAGAGGCTGTTCCGCGACACGTTCATCCCGATGTTCATCAAACTTTTCTTTGACGAAGGCAAATAGGCTATGAGATATTCCGAAATCAAGACGATGGATGAGCTGGAGACAGCTCAAAAGGATGTCAGGGAGCGGCTTCGGCGCAAAGAATTTCTCATGCGGGAGTCTCTGTCGGATGTCAGGGAGGCGTTCACCCCGTCCAGTCTGCTCTTTTCTGGCCTGAGGAATCTTTCGGCTTTCTTGCCCGTGGAGAAACTGCTTCTTGTGGCTGTAAGGCTGTTCAAGCGCAGATTTCTTACACAACGATAAACGTTTGTAAAAGTACAACATTTACAACAAGAGCGACGAGGAACTGTTTGACGCCAACGGAAAGCTCACCGGCACCGTCAAGCCGTTGATCGCCGAAGACCTCGACTGGTTCGAGCCTATCGAGAGACTTGGACACAGACAGGAGTACAATGTGAGCGCAAATGCGGCGACCGAGAAATCAAGTTTCTACATGTCGGCCGCTTACCTTGACGAGAAGGGTTACGTGAAGTCTTCCGACTTCTCCCGCTTCAACGGACGCGCCAACGTGAGCGCCTCTCCGCGCAAATGGATCAAGGTCGGCATGAATCTGGCCGGCTCCTATCAGGAGAGCAACTACACCGACACGGACGGCAACTCATCCTACATCAATCCGTTCTACTACTCCCGCAACATGGCTCCGATCTACCCTGTACATCAGCATGACCTCAGCTCGGAGAAGGGTGACTACATCCTTGACGGGTCAGGAAACAAATTATATGACGGAGGCAGCGGCCGCGGACAGAATGTGGACAGACACATCGCATGGGAACTTGAGGACAATCTGGCGAAGTCTTACCGCACGACCCTCAACGGCCAGCTCTACGCCGACATAAAGTTCCTCAAGGACTTCACTTTCTCCATCAAAGGAGACATGAGCATGCGCAACAACGAGGCTCATACCTACAACAACGCCGAGATCGGTGACGGAGCCGGCAACAACGGACGCGCATCCCGCACTCTCTACCGCTACAGGAACTACACTGTCCAGCAGCAGCTGACCTGGCAACATGCCTTCGGAGAGCACAACGTCGATGTCCTCCTCGGTCACGAGAACTACTACTACCACTACAACTATCTGTACAACTATAAGACAAACCAGACATTCCCGGGACAGACGACCCTGAACAACTTCTCGGAAATGACCTCGCTGACGGACTACTTCGCTGACGTACGCAGCGAGTCTTACCTTGCCCGCGCCCGCTATAATTTCGCCAACAAATACTTCGGCGAGGCATCCTTCCGCCGTGACGGATCCTCAAGATTCCATCCGGACAACCGCTGGGGTAACTTCTGGTCTTTGGGAGGTAGCTGGGTTCTCTCTAACGAAGAGTTCATCAAGGCAATCCCTGAAATCAACTCTTTGAAATTCAGAGCATCCTACGGAGAGGTCGGAAACGACCAAGGTGTCGGCTACTACGCCTACATGGCTCTTTACGCCCTGACTCAGAACGGAGGAAGGGGCGCCGCCTACAAGTCCCAGAATGATGCCAACAACATCAAGTGGGAGACAGCGGCTTCTTGGAGCGCAGCCCTTGAAGGCCGTGTGTTCGACAGGTGGAACTTCTCCGTGGAGTACTACGACAAGCGGACCCGTGACCTTCTGTTCAGCGTTTACCAGCCTCTTTCAGCCGGAGCGACATCTACAAGCTCCGCGGTCTCCACAATCACACAGAACCTCGGTTCCGTCTCCAACAGGGGTGTGGAGTTCGCCACGGATTTCGATGTGATCAGATCAAGGGATTTCAAGTGGAATCTGAGCATGAACGCCACCATAGAGAGGAACAAGATCATCACGCTTCCTGAACAGAACAGGGAGGAAGGCATCCTTTCAGGAAACTACAAATACGCAGAGGGACACAGCATGTACGAATTCTTCACCTACCAGTTCGAAGGTGTGGACATGATGACGGGACGCTGCCTCTACCAGATCGACGACGAAGCCTACTACGTGGGAGAACCTGCCGAAGGTGAGACCAGAAAGGCTCTTCCGGAAGACTACCTTGTCACCATCAACGGAAAGAACTACACCACCTACACCACCTACGCCAAGCGGGACTGGAGCGGATGCGCCCTTCCGAAGGTCTACGGTAGTTTCGGTACTTCATTCAGCTACAAGAACTTCTCCCTCTCCGCCCTCTTCACTTACTCATTGGGCGGAAAGATGTACGACAGTTCCTACGCATCCCTGATGTCCGCCAGCACGAACGTGCATCAACTTCACAGGGACCTGCTCAACTCCTGGACAGCGGCTCCTTCCGGAATGACGGAGACCTCAGCCGACCGCATCAATCCTGATGCCCTCCCGGGTCTCAACTCTTACTACAATCAGTACAACTCATCGATGTCAACCCGTTGGCTCCATAGTTCCAATTATCTGGTGTTCAAAAACTTGACCCTGTCCTATAATATCCCTTCAAGAATCACCCGCATGGTTGACATCGCAGGGGCTTCCGTGAACTTCAGTGCCGAGAACCTCTTCACCTTGACAACTCTCAGGGGAATGAACCCTCAGCAGAACTTCACGGGCAGCAGCAGCAATGTGTTCACAACCGCCCGCGTCTTCTCGTTAGGACTCAACATCAGACTGTAAAAGATTTAAAACAAGGACAAAATGAAAAAGATACTTAAAATATCCCTCGCCGCACTGTCAGGCGCAATGCTTCTTGTTTCCTGCTCGAAGGACTACATGAACACCACTCCGACAAGTTCCACTGCGACTGCCACCATCTTCGAGAGTACGGAGAACGCCGCCCTCGCGATCAACGGCATCTGCAAACTCATGACGAGACAGTATCTGGGCAGCCAAGGTTTCAATGGAGAAGGCACAGTAAAAGTCTACACCGGTGAATATCCGGGGGACAACTTCTTTGTAAACCTTCCGGGTTGGTCAAGCGTGATCAACGCCACGTTACATGACAACAAGACCAGCATCTATAACTACTACAACTGGTACTACTACTACATGCTGATCGGCAATGCCAACGCCATCATCATGAACATCGACAACGCAACAGGAGAAGACGCCGAGAAACAGTTCATCAAAGCCCAGGCGCTGTCATTCAGAGCCTACAGTTACATGATGCTGCTTCAGGTCTACAGCGTGCGTTGGAGCGATTCCAGCAACGGATCCGCCGACGGAGTCGTGCTACGTCTAGACACGTCAACCGACGAGATGCCGCTCAGCACGATGGCCGAGTGCTACAACCAGATCTACGCCGACCTCGACGAGGCGATCAGTCTGTTCACATCATCGGGACTGACACCGGACTCGGGCGACAACTTCTCTCCAAGCATCGACATGGCCTACGCCACCTACGCACGCGCGGCTCTGAACAGGCAGGACTATTCCACGGCTCTGGCCATGGCGGCAAAAGCCCGCGCCAACCATCCGCTGATGACCAACGCCGAGTACAAGCAAGGATTCAACACTCCTAACAAGGAGTGGATCTGGAGTTGCTACGGTGCGGCCGACGAGACTCTTTACTACTACGCTTATTTTGCGTATGTCGGCTACAATTCTTCCGCATCCGCTGTCAGAACCTACCCTAAATGCATCAGCAAGGAGGTTTATGACAAGATTCCGGAAACCGACCTTCGCCGCGGAATGTTCCTTGATCCTAAAGATTATTCCTACACAAAGTCAAGCGGTCTGGCCGGCAAGGATCTGGACGCTTACGCAAGATCACTCTACCCGAAGATTTATTCAACCGCCAAGGTTTATGCCTACATGAACTTCAAGTTCGCCAATGTAAAGCAGCCTGGTGTCGGACATCTGAACAATTTCCGCTCCGCCGAGATGTACCTGATCGAGGCCGAGGCCAACTATTTCCTAAAGAATGAAAAGGCCGCACAGAATTCTCTGAACGCCCTCACAAGGGACAGCGGACGTGACGCAGCCTACAACTGCACCGCCACGGGTACGGATCTTCTTGACGAAATCAAGCTTTATCGCAGGATAGAACTCTACGGAGAAGGATTCAACTGGTTCGACCTCAAGCGCTGGGGAGATTCATTGAAGAGGTCGTCACCGGACAACGGAGGAAACTACCTTGCTGTTCTTGCCGTCTCCTATGGTGCGAATGACAAAAACAACTGGACTTGGATCATCCCGTCAAGAGAGACGGACTACAACAAGCTCATCAAATAAAAGAACAACCCATAAGCAAAGAAAAAACCGGGATTCCTGTAAAGGACCCGGTTTTTTTGTTAATGTTGTACTTTGATATGACGGGGACGAAATCTTTCCGCGCCAGGGCGGTGGCTTCCTCAAGGGTCTTGTTGAGAGCCGGGTCACTCATCATTCCGTTGCGGTAAGTCGTCCACATGGTTTCCATCCACTCGTCGGCGTCCATGGAGTCATATTCACGGATACCTCTTTGGTAGACACCCTGATTGATGTTCGCGTTCAGGGAGACTTTTCCGTCCTTCCCTTTCTTTGATGTGATGAGGATGACACCGTTGGAGGCGCGGTTTCCGTAGAGGGCTGCCGATGAGGCATCCTTGAGGACGGAGATGCTCTCGATGTCCTGAGGGTTCAGGTCGGAGATGTTGCCTCCGTAGATCACGCCGTCCATCACATAGAGAGGTGCGTTCGTTCCGTTGATGGATCCGAATCCCCTGATGCGGATGGATGCGTCGGATCCAGGCTCTCCGTAGGAGTTGTTCACGCGGATGCCGGGAGCCGAACCTTCAAGGACGGCGGACACGCTGGATGTCGAGCGTTTCTCGATGTCTTTTGAGTTGACCTGTGAGACGGCTCCGACGATGGACTCTTTCTTGGCGACACCGTAGGCGACAACTATCACGTCATCAAGGTAGTCGCTGTCTGGATTGAGCACACAGTCAACGATTAGTTTCCCATGGATGTGTACTTCTGTGGTGCTGTAGCCGATGGAACTGAAGATCAACGTTCCGTTGGACGGAGCGGATAAGGAGAAGTTTCCGTTCTCGTCAGTGGCGGTACCGGTCTTTGTGCCCTTCAACTGAATAGAGGCGAATGGTACGGGTTCACCGTTGGCGTCGGTGACAGTTCCTTTCACCTGTATGTTTTGCGAAAAGGCGACAATTGCGCTTAAGAAAAGCAAAGCAAGGATTGCTGCGATTTTTTTGTTCATACAGTATGATTTTATTGGTTGTATTAATGTTATGTGGTTGTACTAATGTTTTTTATCTGTATTCCGGATCGGCCGGAGCCTGTCCCCGGACAGGGATGCGTTCAATATATTAACTTTTTTTCAAAAAACCATCTTTTTTCACACAAATTGATACTTTAATGAGCGTTAAAATTACCAACTTGCCGTTTTAACGCTTACAAAAGACTGTGGGAATACTCCGGATTTCATTTAATATGGTTTTGTGCTATTGTGAATGCTTTGACGGTTGGCGAGTTTGGTCAAACACAAACTCGCCAACCGTCAAACTACTTAAGTAACCGAACAACCTCGATCGTTCTGTCCAGTTCATCCGGAAGCTCTTTATAGGTCTGGGCGGAGACAGTGCCTGCCGTCACTAAAAAGATGATGGCGGCAAGCGGAAATCCTACGAGGCGGAGAACGGTCATATTCAGTCGTTCCGGATGATCGAGCCGGCCACGATGTTGGCAACGATGGCGCGGAGACGGCCTACGCCGCCTTTGTCTTCGGGGTGAACCCTGTGGGTCAGCAGGATGACGGCGGTCTTGCTTTCAAGGTCGATCACGACGGAGGTTCCGGTGTAGCCGGTATGCATTATCGTAGTCTCGGGATTGAACAGGTCTCCGCGCGGGCCGCTGTGGGAACTCTTCTTGTCCCAGCCGAGCGCCCGCCCTACCGAAGGATCGTTCTGTGACGGGATCGCGGTCATCAGCCTTATCGTGGCCGGACTGAGGATCCGGGTGTTTTCCAAGGCATAACCCTTTTTGTCCACGAGACATCCTCCGTTCATTATCGCGGAGCAGATCACCGAGAGGTCTTCGGCGTTGGAGAACACCCCGGCGTTGCCGGAGTTCCCGCCCATAACCAGCCTGGCCATCGGGTCGTGGACCTGCGCCACAAGAGGTTTGCCGTCCGACTGTACTGTGGTCGGGGCGCAAAGAGCGGCCAGCTCGGCGGGGTTGTCAACCGCAGAAGCTTCTGTCAGAGGGAAATAGCAGGTGTGCCTCAGCCCGAGGACGTTGAAGACGTGTTCTTGGGCATATTCATAAAGCTTTTCCCCCGTCACCCTTTCGAGGATCCGCTGGAGGGTGACGAAATTAAGACAGCTGTACATGAAATCCGTTCCCGGGCGGAAATTCCTCTTGACCTTTGTGGCTATGTACCACTCCAGCTTCCCGGGATTGTCGCGACCGTATTCCTTGACAAAGGTGTCGGCGTTTATGTACGGTGTGAGGCCGGAGGAATGGGTCAGGAGGTCGCGGACGGTGATGTCCACGGTCTCGCCGCTTTCGGGATCCGTCCAAGGCTTGAAGTCGGGGATATACCTGTCAACATTGTCTGTGAGACGGACGTACCCGTTCTCGATCAGCTGCATGAAAGACAGTGTCGTACCCACGCATTTGCTGACAGAGGCAAGGTCGAAGAGGGTTCCTGTGGTCATCGGCTCCACGGACGGAACAACGGACTTGTCGCCATAGGCCTTCAGCCAGACTATGTCGTTGCCCCTTACGACGGAGAGTACAGCTCCCGGAATCTCCTTGGCCGCTATCGCATCGTTGATCACCCTGTCAACCTGTGCGAGTTTCTCCGGATTCATCCCGTGACGCTCCGGAGAATCCTGCCGCAATGTCCCCTGTGCGGAAGCCGTAACCGTCAGTGCGGCGGCTGCGGTGAGGATGATCAACTGCTTCATTTTTAATGTATTCGCTAAACAATTACGGTGAAAGCCTCGTTCCCGCTTTCTTCGGCGCAGACCTTAGAAGATCAGCGTAGCCCGGATCGGGTAGTGGTCCGAAACGAACGCCCTGTCCAAGTACTGTTTCGTGATGGTTTGATACTCGGTGCAGCTGCTGAATTCCTTGAACCAGATGTAGTCGATGATATAGTCCGCCGAGGCCTTCCCCCACTCGTTGTAGGTGTTGTGGTGGTCGGTCTTGACCGCGACCTCGCGGGCGTTCTGCATTATGTTTTTCAGGTCGTCGAACTCCGGACGGTCGATTCTCATGTTGAAGTCACCGGTAAGGATCATAGGAAAGTTCTTCGGGTTGATTTCCGCGATCCTGTCCACGATGAGTTTAAGACCGTTCTTGCGCGCCTCCCAACCGACGTGGTCAAGATGCGTGTTGACATAGTAGAACTTTCGTCCGCTGGCCTTGTCCTTCATCAAAGCCCAGGTGGCGGAGCGGAAGCAATCGGCGTCCCAACCCTTGGAAGGTTCCTCAGGAGTCTCTGAAAGCCAGAATGTTCCCCATTTGATCAGTTTGATGGCCTTCTTGTTGTAGAAGATGGACATATGTTCTCCCTTGTGCTTTCCGTCTTCCCGTCCCACGCCGATTGACTCGTAGCCGGGGCAGTACTCCTCAAGGTACTTGACCTGAAAGTCGAGAGCCTCCTGAACGCCGAAGATATCCGGCTTCTGATCCATGATCATCATCGCCGAGGCCGGATAACGGTATTCCCACGAATTGGTCCCGTCCTTGGCCGTGCCCACGCGGATGTTGTAGGAAATCACGGTGATGTCAGCCGTTCTCTTATTTTTCGCTTCCATGCTGACCGGCAGCATCATAAGAGCCGCCATAAAGACAAAAATCACTCTTCTCATAGCATTATTTCTTTAATTATCATATTCAAGGACAATATGTGGACTACAAATTTAACAATTTGTGCTAATTTTGCCTTATGGATGACAGATTTAATCGGTGAATATTCCTGCGAAACCACCGTGCCATCCGAAAATCATCAGAAAAAGCATCGCGATCATGGCGGAAAAGACATTCAATGAATATGGAAAGGAGCAGGCTATAGACCTGCTTTTCGAGGGCAGCGGCTTCTCCCGCGCTGACAGAGACGGATTCGAGCCTCAGGCAGGGAGCCTTGTCCGCTCGGCCTCACGGTTTTTTGTGGAGGGGATAGACTTCGACCTGACCTATTTCCCGCTTAAGCATCTTGGCTACAAGTCTGTTGTGGCCGTGGCGGGAGAGGTTTATGCCGCAATGTCGCACCCGAGGCTGCTGTCGGTCAGGCTCGGGGTCTCCGCAAAGTTGGATTTCAGCCACATCAAGGATCTGTGGCTCGGAGTTGTCACCGCGGCCAAGGAGCATGGATTCAGTTTTTTGGATCTTGATCTGCTTCCCTCGCCGAACGGGCTCTCCATCAGCGTCAGCGCCGTCGGGGAGGAATTCAAGCTGACCGGCGGACGCACCGTCAAGGCCCGGAGCAAGGATCTGGTCTGTGTGTCGGGAAGTCTCGGCGCCGCTTTCCTCGGACAGCAGATTCTGGAGCGGGGCAAGAAGGCTTTCGACAAGACCAAGGATGATTCCGTCCAGCCTCGGCTTGAGAAGTACAGGATGCTGATCGGCAGCTACCTCAAGCCGGAACTCAGCCCTTCCGTCGTTGACAGGCTTGAGGAGGCGCAGATCTATCCTTCAAACGGCTATCTGGTCTCCCGAGGGCTTTCCGACGCTGTGAAAAGGCTCGGCAGGGATTCCGGTCTCGGGGTCAAGATCTACGCCGACAAGATTCCTTTCGAGGGCAACAGCTTCGCCTCCGGCAAAGAACTGGACATTGATCCGGTTTCGGCCGCGATGAACGGAGGGGATGATTTCCGGCTGCTGTTCACGATTCCGATCCTCTCCGTCGAGAAGTTCCGCCGGGACTTCCAGACTTTCGACATCATCGGCCATCTCGCCCAGCCTGAGGTAGGCACGGTGCTCGTCTCGCCTGACGGCCTGGAGCATCCTATCCTCGCCCAGGGCTGGAGTGATAATGAATCCCATTAACAATTTTATTGAATATAAAGAGTTTAAGAGTAGTGGCGGTGTTTGCCGCGGTTTGTCTCTCCATTGGATGTACTGACCGGAGAGTCGGAGAAGGGGAGTATCTTATCGAGGGGCGGATAAAGAATATTCCCGACAGCACTGTCATTGAACTTTTGTCCGAGTTCTTCGGCAAGTACATCCTTCTGGATTTCTGGAGCGTCGGCTGCGGCCCATGCATGGAGTCCATTCCCGAAGGCAATGAGACAGCCAGGAAGCACGCCGACAGACAGGCCTTTCCGCCGCGTATCAGGTTAACGGCATCCCGCACTTCGTCCTCATCTCTCCGGAAGGCAAGGTCATCGACATCTGGTCCGGCTACGGTCTAGGCTCCCTCCGCTCCAGGATCGCGCATCATCTCGGATCCGAATGAAAGACATCCGGTCACATCGATGGTTGACGAGTTTTGCCGAACCACCGGGTCAGTGACCGGATGTTTTTGCCGAACTATTAATTATCAGTCATTGTTCATCTGGGAGATGTCCGGCTTGCTGCGCTCGGAGTCTCCGATGAGCCACTCGGCGTAGTAGTCGGCCATGCGCCAGAAGAAATACTCGTTCATGTCGCCGAAGCCGTGACGCTGGCCGGGGAGGATGAGCATGTCGAACCTCTTGTTGGCGCGGATCAGGGCGTTGACCACACGGATCGTGTTGGCGGGATGCACGTTGTTGTCGATGTCGCCGTGCACAAGCATCAGATGACCCTTCAGATTTGCGGCGATCTCCGGATTGGTCTTGATGCTGTAGACGAATGTGGTGTCACCCTTGTCGATCTTCTCCAGGATTCCGTGATGCTGCTCGCTCCACCAGCGGTTGTAGATGCTGTTGTCGTGGTTGCCGGCGCAGGAGACCGCCACCTTGAAGAAGTCAGGATATTTCAGGATCGCCGCGGTGCTCATGAATCCGCCTCCCGAATGTCCGTGGATCCCCACTCTGTCAAGGTCGATGAACGAGTGTCTCGCCCCGAGCTGCTGGATGGCATATTTCTGATCCTCAAGACCGTAGTCACGCAGGTTGCCGTAGCCGTAGTTGTGGTACCACTTCGAGCGGTTCGGGTGTCCGCCGCGATTACCGACAGTGATGACGATCATTCCCAGCTGGGCGAGCCTGTCCGTGCGGGTGAAGCCCTTGCTCCAGGAGATGTTGTTCGCCTCCACCTGAGGCCCCGGATAGACATAGTCGCAGATCGGATAGACCCTCGTGGAGTCGAAGTCGTAAGGCTTGTACATCGCTCCGTAGAGGTCGGTCACGCCGTCGGCGGCCTTCACCTTGAACCTCTCCGGGAACTTGTAGCCAGCCTCGAAGAGAAGGCTCAGGTCAGCGGTCTCCAGATCGGCGACCTTCCTGCCGGCAGCCGAGAACAGAGCCACGGCAGGTGTCCGGTCAACCCGTGAATAATTGGCGACGAAGTACTTCGCGTCATCGCTCGCTTTCGAGAGCACGTCCATGTCATCCATGTCCAGCTGCTGGAGAGCGCCTCCGGAGAGCGGCACCCTGAACGTGTGCATCTGGTAAGGATTCTCGTCCTTGTTCACGCCGCAGGCGCTCAGCAGGATGTAACCCTCCTTCTCGTTGACGCCGAGAATGTCCTCCACATGGAAGGCCCCGTCGGTGAGGTTCCTGACCAGAGCACCGTCATTGTTATAGAGGTATATGTTCGCCCATCCGTTGCGCTCCGACCAGTGGAGAATCTGCTTCCCGCCACCGATAAGGAATGGGGTACGGTACTCCACGTAGGTTCTTTCCCTTTCGGAGATGATGGTCTTTGTGGAGTCGGAATCCACGCCCGCCCAGCAGAGGTCCAGCCTCTTGAGGTCGCGGCTCTGACGCACGAGATAGAATCCGGAGTTGTCCCCAAGCCACTCGTTCTTCCAGTAATCCAGATAGTTGTCCTTGGCCGTCCTTCTGGCGCTCTGCAGAGACACCTCCTGATCCTTGAACGCCCGGCACTTGATCTCCTTGGCGGAAGCTCCGGAGCGGTCGTCATTCATCGTGAACATGTAAAGGTAGCCCACGGCTCCGGGTTCACCCGGCATCTGGTACTTGTAGGTCTCCAGTTCAGGGCGTTTTCCCTTCACGGAATTTATGACCCACAGCTCATCCAGTTTTCTTGTGTCCCATTTCATAGTCGCGAAACGCCTCGAGTCAGGAGACCAGACAAGTTCTCCCGGGTAGTGTCTCTTGGTGGAGTCGGCCTCGGTGTCGCCGGTGTAATTGCCGTATCCGTAGCCGAACTGACGGATTCCGTCCGTGGTCAGGCGGTGCTCCACGATCGTGCTGTCCTTCTCGTCCTTTGCCGCCTTGCGCAGGCTGGTCGAATCCATCACCCAGAGGTTGGATCCCTTGGCATAGACTCCGAACTCTCCGTTTGGTGCGATCGAGGCCCAACGCGGGTACTTGTCCTTTTCCTTAGCCACGGTGTCAAGCTTCGCCGTTGCTATCTCATAGCGGAAATACGTCGTGTCCCTGTCGTTCTGAAGCCCGGAGACGATGCTGAAAGTGAACGCCTTGTCATCTTTCAACTCCAAGTCCCTGATTGGAATATGCTTGGCCTCGAACGGGTAGTGGACAATCTCGGAGATCCGCATCGCGAGCCTGTCCATGTCGAACACCTCGGATTTGGTCCCTTTTACCGGATCGACAATATAATAATGCGTTCCCTGCGGAGTCCTCCAGCTGTACCAGAACTTGTCGCTGTCCTTGAACCAGTTGGGCGTGACCTGCGTGGAGAACACCATCTGGTTGACCCTTTTCGCCGAAAACCGTTCGGCGAGAGCGTAATTGGCCTTCGGGGTCTGCGCTGAACCAGACGCGCAAAGAAGAAACAGCGCCGCGCAGACAAGTAAATGATTCTTTTTCATAGAATATTTGAATATTGATATTCAGCGATATTCATCACCAGTCACCCATCTGTGCCGGTGTGGCTGGCGATGAATCGTCCGGTAAAGATAGCCATTTTTCGACAATTGCAACGTTTTGTCATGCAAAACTATGCGAATCTATTCGCTTGATGCTTTGTTAATTGAAGAATTATCCGTAAATTTGCAGCCCCAAATTGTTTTTGGGGAACATAAATATTAGATTTACAATCATTTATGCCAACAATTCAACAATTAGTTCGCAAAGGACGCGTGAGCCTTGTCTCTCAAAGCAAGTCACGTGCGCTGGACGCTTGTCCTCAGAAGAGGGGCGTATGTCTGCGTGTTTACACGACGACCCCTAAGAAGCCTAACTCAGCGATGAGAAAGGTTGCCAGGGTACGCCTTACCAACTCCAAAGAGGTCAATGCCTACATTCCGGGCGAGGGCCACAACCTTCAGGAGCACAGTATCGTGCTGGTCCGCGGAGGTCGTGTGAAGGATCTCCCTGGTGTGCGTTACCACATCCTTAGAGGAGCTTTGGACACCGCTGGCGTGGAAGGAAGGACACAGTCCCGTTCCCTCTACGGAGCGAAGAAGCCGAAGAAATCTAAGAAGTAGTCCGTTTCATTATCTTTATCACCTTTAATTTTTACTCACAATGAGAAAATCGAAGCCTAAAAAGAGGATTCTACTTCCTGATCCTAAGTTTCACGATGTCGAGGTGACCCGTTTCGTGAACAA